>JAJZPO010000076.1 GCA_021811155.1 Bacillota bacterium
ATCTGTCCAATATATAACATTCCCAGAAACCCTCAACGTTCTGAATGTCCGCTATGGCCCCGGGGGCTGCCAGCATGCCTGCGGTAATATGCTGCCCCTCCAGGGCCGGGCCGGCAGCAGCTGACCCGGTATAAATCTGGTCACCAACTTTTAAAGCCATTTCCGCGTTTGTGCCGTAATCAGTAACCAGGGCCACCTCGTCCCGCTCCAATATCTTTGTCATATACATCATCGCCAACGCATCCGCACCGATTTCATGTTTAACTACCGGCGGAATCAGGACATCAGCGTTTTTTGGCAGATTTAGCCCGATGTCAGAGGCTTTAACTACTTTGGCTCCCCGCTGCAGCGGTTCTATCCCCAGTTTTTTCAGGGCGTTTTTACCCGCAAAAGCTAGGTCCCTAATTTCTCCCCCTTCAAACAGGGAAAGTTGGATAGGGTTACCGCAAACAGCTACCCTGGTTACTTCCTCCAGGTCAATTCCCAAACAATCAATAATCACGTTTACCGCAGCTACCACCAGGCGGTGGGCTGTATCCTGCCCGGCATCTATGGCGAAGTGGAGGTGGTCCATCACATTTGCACCGGGCAAGGGATGCCTCCCGGAAATAACCGTGCATAATACCTTGCCGTCAGCATCAATAGCCTGAGCCCGAAAGCCGCTGGTTCCCAGGTCTAAGGCAATTCCTTTCATTTTCTCACCCCATAAGTTTTACCGGCCTTAACCATTGCGATTAAGTTTTCCGTAGGAGTCCTGGGAGGAATTCCGCATGCAGTTGTCAGCAAGTTCGTCCCATTGTCGATGCAATACCTGACATTCTCCTCTATCTTATCAATCGGGCCAAATAGAAGGGTGGAGTTGACATCCACATTGCCGCAAAGCGCGGCCTTTCCGTTCACTGCTTCTTTGGCATAGGCCATGTCAACCAGCGCATCGAAAGTTATTCCGTCAGCAACTTCAGCCATATAGGGCAAAATAGCGGAGGCGTTGCCGCAGATATGCAGAATTGTCGGCACAGATACTTCATCGGCAATCCTCTTGGCGTATGTCTTAGCATATTCCTGATAAAATTTGGGGCTAACTAAGTCGGGGGAAGCTGTGGCATCAATTATAACGATGACATCCGCCCCTGCCTCCACCAGTGCATGAGCATATTTACTGCACGACTGGCAGCACTTTTCCAGCAATTCATGGGAGAAACCGGGGTCTCTGGCTAAATCCCGCATCAGGTTGTCCACACCCCGGATCTGGCCGGCCACCATAAACGGGCCCACGATTGCCGCCAGTACCGGTATATCAGGCCCTACCCTGGCACACAGCAGCTTAACCGCTTCCACCACTACCGGCATACGCCCTGTTTTTGCGGGGTCGGGAATTTGAATTTTAGCTATGTCTTCCTTGGCAGCTATCGGGAAATCCCGCACCAGGGGCTGAATATCCAAACCCTTGTGCCGGCCTTTGTCGTAATCCAGGATACACCCCAGGGCCTCGCTTTCCACGTTAACATCAAACGGCACACGCACTCCTTCAAATCCTACTACCCGGTGCGCTTCATAAGATAAACGGGCCATTTTGTCCGCGTCCCGGTGAGCTTCGGGCCAAAAAACCCCGCTGGATTCCATAAGCTCCACCGTACCCGTCTGCAAAGGCTGGAGCACGGGTATCCTGTCCACCGGTTTCAGTTTCAGCGCTGAGTACAGCCGTTCTTTTGGGGTTAAACTCATCGACGTCACCTTCCTCAAAGTTATTTCATTTAAATTTTGACACAGTCCACCCTCTTGTCCGGTGGAAATAATCCTAGCATAGGCCCTGCCGGGCTGCAAAGACAGCAGCCTCAGTCCTGTTTTTCACGCTCAGCTTGCGGAATATATTTTTAAGATGCATTTTAACGGTTTCCTCGGAAAGCCAGAGTTTGTTGGCCATGGCCGTGTTGCCGTGACCATCCACCAGCAGCTGCAGGATTTCTTTCTCCCGGTCGGTAATCCCCAGTTCCTCAAAAATCTCCGCCTGGCTGACAGGTAACTTGATGCAGTTTTGGCTGATATCGGCAAGATAAGGGGAGACGGGTACCTCACTGGAGTGGACAGCCTTAATAATCCGCAGAAACTCCTCGCAGCTTGCATCCTTGAGGATGTATCCCACCGCACCTGATTCCAGGGCCAGGGATACGTGCTGATCGCTTACTTCTATGGATAGGATCAAAACTTTGGTGGCAGGGCAGATATCCTGGATCATCTTGGTTGCAGTAATACCGTCCAAGCGGGGCATGTGAACATCCATCAACGCAATGTCTGGGCGGGTCATTTTGCAAAGCATCACTGCATCTTGACCGTCCTGCGCCTCACCCAGAATCGTAAGACCGGACTCCTTTTCCAGAAAATACCTAAGGCTTTGTCTGAACAACCTTTGATCATCCGCAATCACGATGCTGATAGCCAAGGCCAATCCCTCCTCTGTTCCAAAACCTTACCCTCTTTGGCGCCGCCATTTTTCGGCCCCGTACTGGCGGACAGTGTCCACCATGGCCTTCAAGTTTTCAATGGAAGCAGTCGGCCAGATGTCACACCCGGACCAAACCGCATCCACACCTGAGTCTAATGACTCCAGGACCGCCTGCTGAACATCCTCGGGCTTCTTGTTGACCAGCAGGTCATAAGTGTCCAGGTTTCCAAATACCAACGGCTCCGACCCGATGGTTTCCCGGGTTTTAACCACATCGTTTTTCTTTTCCACGGCAATAGCGCTGGCTCCGGCACCGGCCATCTGGTCTACCACAGTATTGGTGCCGCCGCAAATGTGGAGTATAGCCGGGTAATCTATAGCCGCAAAAATTTTGTGGAGATGCGGCATAATAACCTTGCGGAAGATCTTGGGGCTAAGCACGTCAGTGGTGGCACCCATTTCACGAATGCAGACATAATCAACCCCGGCCTCCCTATAGTGTCTGGCTAAGGTCACAGTAACCTGGGTCAACTTGTCCAGGATGGAATTAACTAAATCCGGCTCCTTGAAACAAAGCCTGAACAGCTTGTCTAAATCCATCATCTGGCCCAGCAGTGTAATGGGACCCAGCAGGTATGAACCAATGGCCACCTCTGCCCCGATATCGGCTTTTAACAGTCTGATGGCTTCTGCAACCACCGGGACCCTGCCCCGTTTGACCAGGTCTTCCGGAATGGCAATCGCCGCCGGATCCGGTTGGCCGTGAATGGCTTTTTCCTTAATAGTCGGGTATAACAGATGGTTGACATCTTCGTACGTATTCATAGTGCAGCCCAGCGCTTCCGCCTCCACACAGAAATCAAAAGGAACAACGGCACACTCGTACCCAAACAGCTTGTAAGAAGTGGCGGCAGCGGCAGCCATCTTGGCAGCATCCTCATGCAGCTCGGCGAAACGATAACCAAGCTGATCTATTCCAGCAGTTGTGACGTTACCCATCCCGTTATAACAGGGCGGACGGTCTACCGGTTTTCCCATCAACTGGTTTAATACTCTTTCCCTCGGACTCAAGTTATGGCCCACCTGTGGTTACCTCCCTTTGGTTTTTTCATCGCCCTTAATCTACCGTTTAAAGGTTTCAAAGGTGGCGCAGAGACTCGATCATTTTTATGGCTTCCTTGAGAGCGTTATCGGCATCCTTGGCGAAACCGTCGGCTCCCCATTTCTCAGCCAGGTCCTCTGATACCGGCGCGCCGCCGATCATAATTTTGCACTGGGGATTCTTGTCTTTGACCTTTTTAATGATTTCCTGCATACCGACCATGGTGGTGGTCATCATAGCCGACAGGCACAGCATTTCGGAGTCGGTCCGGAGCTGCTCTTCCACGAATTTTTCCAGTGGAACGTCACGCCCCAAGTCATGAACCTCGAATCCAGCCACAGAGAACATCATCTTAACAATGTTTTTTCCGATGTCATGTACGTCACCCTGGACGACTCCCATGATAACAGTACCCTTAATACTCATATCCTCATCTTCGATGTGGGGTTTCAGAATGTCCAGCCCGGCGTACAGGGCATCGGCACCCATTAGGATTTCAGGGACGAAATACTCCTGCTCTTCATACAGCCTGCCGACCTCAACCATTCCCGGTATCAAACCGTCGAAGATGGCTTGTTTGGCGGCGATGTTTAGATCCAGGGCTTTTTTTGCAGCCTCCCGTACGGAATCCTCATCATAATTAATTACCCCGTCCCTAAGTTCATTCAATACTTCCTGCTCTGCAGAATTAGTCACCATGCCTTGACCTCCCTAACCATTATCATTGATTTCTTGTGGCTGCCTTCAAATTGGCAGTATCCCCAATTTTACTTTACAGCTTAATTCCCCTTTTGAACATTACCATTGTGGGTATTTTGTACTACCCGTTGGAGGGTTTGCAGACTTCGATGCCTCCTGCTGCCCGGGGCGTGTTATTGGTTCTTTTTCAACTTGATTCCGGTCTTCTTTTCGACCAGCTGCTTGTTGTTCATCCCTAAGGGCAACACCTCGTCAATGTTGGTATGGGGCCGCGGTATGACGTGAACGGAAACAAGTTCCCCCACCTTTTCAGCCGCCTTTGCCCCGGCGTCGGTAGCAGCCTTGACCGCTGCCACATCACCCCGCACGATAGCTGTAACATACCCGCCGCCGACTTTCTGGAACCCGACCAAGCGGACTCTTGCCGCTTTAACCATTGCGTCCGAAGCTTCTACCATCCCTACCAAACCACGGGTTTCGACCATCCCTAGAGCATCAATCATGGATTATTCCTCCTTGTTTGGATTATCTTCAGGTTTACCTGCCTTCATTGGGCCGCCCTTCCAGCCTCTCAAGGGCCTTGATAGCCGCCTCACTGCCATAGTCTATTTCCTGTTCAGGACCGCAGAGATACAACCGGCCAAAGGCTCCAAAGGCCCGCACATCCAGCAGCGTAATCTCGGCGGCTTTTTCCGCTTCGTTGGCAGCTAAAACACTGTATGCTGCCGGGTGCACTTCCAGGATAAACAGGGACTGTCCGGGCAAAATCATAGTTGCTGACTTGGTTGTCCGGTTGAGGATCTGCGTCTGGTAATCCGCAATATCCCTGATTACCTGAGAGGATACAATCCGGGGTTTTAACCTATCTATTTCTTCCATCCCCAGGGCATCCAGAACCGCACTACCAGCCGCCTGCACCTGTCCCTTATCCTCTGAATGAACTTCCATCATGCCAAACGCCCGCTCCACAACATGGGCCGAAGGCCGGCAGTTTGTACCCTTCAAAGCCGCATCGAGCAAAGAGTTTACTGATATCCCGGGGGCGATTTCCACATGCAGGGACGCATCCCCGACGAGGGGTAAGAACCCTCGCGCAGTGGAACCTATCTGGGAACATAATTGGGGCTGTAAGCTGTCAATAAATACATAAGCACGTAAATCTATTCCTGAAATTGCCATTTTGGGATGCTCCTTTCATTTCACCTTGACCCGGAACCAATTAGCCGCTCCCTGCCGGGGAGAAAAAGGCCGCCCGGTCTGCCTCCCGTTAAGCCCCGTGAACCGAATCCAGGTCGTCATTACTGACATCAAAAACCACGTCATGCGGGGGGAGCTTCTCGTGTAAAAAGAATTCAGGCAAACGATCATGGGCCGGGCCGAAGCCTGCCGCTTTATTGAAGGAGCGTTCATCGCGCAGTACTTCTTTGCCCAGGGACAGCAGATCCTCGACCGACAACGCGAAGCCATATTGGGCATTAATCATCTCTGCAACGGCGGGAAGGCCCTCGGAATCATCCAATAAAGCAAAGGCCACAAAGAGACACAGCCCCGAACTATCCAAAAAAGCGGTGGCGATCTGGAGATTCCTTGACAACTCGGCCTGGCCCTCTACCACCAGGGGGTCGACAAACCCTCCCACCTTGAGAATGTTGGTGGCCACACTATAGCCTGCCGTATGGTCTGCCCCCATGGTTGAAGTCCCGTAAGTCACACCTATTCCCTTAACAGCCCGCGGGTCATAGGCCGGCATTCCCTGGCCCTTTACTACCGGTACCCGGGTCACCCCGAACACCTTTCCGGTTACAGCCGCTCCCTGCGCAATCACCCGCCCCAGGGGGGTGCCTTGGCCAACTTCCTCCAACAACCTTATCGCGCCGTCTCCGTCCCCAAACGGAACAATTCCGGCTTCCATGGCCACGCCCAGAGTAACGCCTGCCTCAATGGTATCTAAGCCAAGGTCATTGCATATATAATTCAACCGGGCAACAAAGTCCAATTCACCGATTCCGCAATTGGCCCCCAGGGACCAGACAGTTTCATACTCAATCGGCGCACATAACACATTACCGTCGGGGCCGGGATAGATGTTGGAGCACTTAATTACGCAGCCCGCGTGACAGCTATGTCCCACCTTGCCCTTGCCCCCGCGTTCTTTGACCCTTTCCGCTATCTTTTCGCCGCTAATACTGGCGGCGGCTTCAAACCTCCCGCTGCTGAAATTGCGGGTAGGTAATCCACCGGCCTCATTCAAGATGTTTACCAACACCGCTGTTCCGTAAGCGGGAAGAGCCTGTCCAGTCACAGGGTGTTTGCGCAGAACTTCGGTAAACTTGCGCGCGGCGGTCTTGAAAGCTTCGGCATTTTTTGCCTTTAAATGTGACGGCTTGCCGGAGTCGATGATAATGGCTTTCAATCCCTTTGACCCCATCACCGCCCCCAGGCCTCCCCGTCCGGCGTAGCGCCCTGGATGCCCTTCCTGGTCGCTGGTAGATATTCCCGCGTTGCTTCCCATCATTTCTCCCGCGGGTCCGATGCAAATTACACCGATCCGGTCCCCGTACGAGCTTCGCAATTGCTTATTGAGTTCGTAGGTTCCCAATCCTTTACAGTTGTCCGCCGCTATAAGTTCAGTCTTGTCTTTGGAGACATAAAGTGCGTAGCAGCCCCGGTCAGCCTTCCCTTCTACAACAATTGCCTTGATGCCGCAGTTGGCGAGCTTCTGTGCTGATACCCCTCCCGCGTTAGCCTCCTTAATGGTTCCGGTCAGCGGGCTCTTGCTCCCGACCGAGAGCCGTCCTGAGCTTGGGGCATTGGTACCAGTAAGCAATCCCGGTGCAAATACCAGTTTGTTAAATTCCCCTAACGGGTTACAAGTAGGCGGCACTTCTTCGGCTACAATTTTTGAAGTTAGGCCCCGCCCTCCCAACACCTCGTATTTTGCCGGGACGTCCTCCCAGCGTATGGTAAGTTTACTCATGTCAATCCGCAGGATCCTAGCCATTTTCATAATCCCCCTGTTAGTTTTAAACCAACCTGGACTGTTTTAAAATGTCCGGAATCAGATTGTGGAGGTCAGATACCATCATAATATGAATCCCGGCACACATTTCTTTTAACTCCCGGGCCAGCCTCGCTGTCACCTCGACACCGGTTTTTAACGGGTCTGCGCTCTCGTCGAATTCCCGGACAATGTTATCCGGTATGGTGACCCCCGGAACATTATCATTAAAGAACCTGGCCATTTTCGCGGAAGTGATTAAAAACACCCCGGCTATGATTGGCACTTCTGTTTTTCCCATTTTCTCCAGGAATGAGGCAAATGAGGCCACATCAAATATTGGCTGTGTTTGAAAGAATTCAGTCCCGGCTTTAATTTTGTCCCAGGCCTTATCGATTTCGGCTCCCTGGGGCTCCTTATCGGGATCAAGGGCAGCTCCTACACAGAAATCCGGAGCGCCTTTAATCGCGTTTCCTCCCAAGTCATGGCCTTTTTCCAGGCCCCTCGCCGCCTCTATTAAAGTGACGGAGCCGAGGTCAAAGACACTCTTTACCCCCGGGTGGTCGCTCTTGTCAACGTCATCCCCGCTAAGGAGCAGCAAGTTAGAGACTCCCAGGACATGGGCACCCAATAGCTCCGCTTGCAGGCTCAACCGGTTCCGATCCCGGCACGTGATTTGCAGGATCGGGTCAAACCCCAGCTCCCTGACTTTTACGCTCATAGCCAGCGCGCTCATCCGCAGGTTGGCACTTGGCATGTCGGTAATGTTTATACCGTCTACCCGGCCGCTGATTTCCTGCAAGCTGGCCAATCTCTTGGATAGGTCAGTTCCTTTTGGCGGTATCACGTCAGTGGTAATGACTGTCCTCCCGCTCTTTAACGCATCCCTGAACCCCATTGCTTCTCCTCCTTCGCAAGTTCCAACGACCTGGTCTTATTCCTCAACAACCGCTGCAGGTGTTCCAGTTCCTCTTCCTTCATGTAAAAGGTATGCTCCGTGGAGGGAAACTTCAATCCCTCTACATCGGCCTTATACAGCGACAATGCTTGAGAGATATCTGCAGCCAGTTGGGCATACTGCCTGGCGAACTTAGGTACAAAGTCCTCAAACAGCCCAAGCAGGTCTTGGGTTACAAGCCCCTGTCCGTCACAGTAAATACCGGAACCAACCCCAATCGTCGGAATAGATAGTTTTTCAGTAATAATCTGGGCCACCCGGTCGGGTATGCATTCCATGGTCACAGCACAGGCACCGACCCGCTCCAGTTTCATTGCTAACTCAATCAGCTCCATGGCTGATCCGGCATCCCGGCCCTGAACCTGAAACTTACCGTATTTGGAATAAAACTTGCGTGTTAAGCCAATATGGGCAACCACAGGTATCCCAGCTTCAACAACCGAGGAAGTAATTTTAATGATTTCCGGTCCACCCTCTATCTCAACAGCATCTGCACCGCCTTCTTTGATTAACCGCCTCGCGTTGGCCTGAGCCTCATGCTCGGTATTATAATCCATAAATGGCATGCAAGCTAAGACAAACGCCCTTTCAACGGCCCGGGTCACGGCTTTGGTATGATGCAGCATTTCTTCCATGGTCACCGATAAGGTGTTCTTATAACCCAAGCCCACCATTCCCACTGCATCACTCACAAAGATAATGTCAACCCCGGCCCGGTCAATCAGCTTTGCCAGAGGGTAGTCATATGCAGTCAGCATGGTGATCTGTTCTCCGCGTTCCTTCTTCTTTTGTAGGGAGAAAACCCCTAATTTGTCAGGACTTCCTTCCATGGATACCACCCTCCCTTTAAATTACGCTGGGGACCGCTAAGCCCATCTTTTTAATCAGGGCCTCATCCGGTACAGGTACTGCCACCGCACCGAGTAATTGGTTAGAGCCCTGGAGGAATTCCCTTGCTGTTTCCAGCGCCTCTTCAATTTCCCCCAATTTCCCTGCCATAACAAAGTAAGCCTTGCCTCCCAATTCTTTAGCCAACCGAATGTAGCAAAGTGAAATTTCCGTGGCCTTGACTACACGGTCCGCCGCAAGTAAGCCCGAGGCCACAGAGACAGTCTCAACCACACCCAGCGCATCGTACTCTGCCACAGCGGGCAGCCCGGTCACGGCCGCCACCACCTTCTCGTCCACATCAGGAATAAACAGGCTGTCAGCCATCCAGTTACCGGCTACAGCGCGTGCCTTCTCCATGGCATATTCAACGGTGACCGCATCTCCCGACACCAGAACCAGGTATTTACCGGGGCAAAGGGTAGTAGCCTCAATCAGTTGAACCGGCGACTCCTTCAGCATCTGGTCACAGCATTTAATCCCCCAGGGAATACTGCTGAACTCTACCAAGCCTATGGCAGGTTGGGTACTGGTCCACCAATGGTTGAATTCCCTGGAAGAGTGGTCCCAATTGATTTCAATCCTGTACCAGGCTGAGGCGGAAATAAAGTCCCTGGTTTGTTCTGCCAGGAGTCCCCTGGAAAGAACATGCTCCCGGCGGATACCCGACACTGCTGCAAAGCGGCCGCCGCTGCCCAACAGTCCTCCCCGCTGTAATGCCGCTTTTTCCGTAGGAATTAACAGCAAGGGACTATTCCCCAACGGTCCATCCTCATGGCCAAAGTGAAAATCCGGTTTCCGGGCCCCTTCGGCCTTTTCCAAAGTTGATTCGGGCTGCTTACTGGCAGCGCTTCGGTTAGAAGTCCCCATCAACCCGGTCACCCTGGGGTAAATCCTATCAAGCCACCCTGCTATCCCTTTTGACCACTCCAGGAGCCGCCTATCCATTGGGACAACCCCCTCTACACAATCCTAAAGTAATCTACCAGTACACACCTTCGTTCACGGGTAAAGTGCCTGGCATTTGTCAAGCCTTCTCCGGTATAGGTGGCAATGGTAAAGGTGGCATAGCCTTCCCCGCCAAACCCCAAACCTGCGTAAGACGGACCGTTCTTGGTATAAATTGCTGTATTTAATCGTTTCCCCATTTCACTTAACTTCTGAATATTCCTTGAATGCATCAAACCACTGTGGCCGAAGCCATGTTCCGCCTTTACCGCCAGCTGAATCGCTTCGTCCACATCGCGCACCCGGACCAGAGGCATTACCGGCATCATCAGCTCGGACCATACAAAAGGATGTTCGGGTTCGACCTCCATGAGAATTAATTTTACATCCTCTTTGATGTCCATTCCCACTTCCTTCAGGATGACCCGGGCGTCTTTACCCACAAAAGCCTTGTTCGGCGTCCCCGCTTTCCAAGGACCGCGGTTTTCTGCCAATAGTAGATGCTCCAGCCGCTTGGCGGCCCATTTGTTGACCTCCAGCGCGCCGTACTTTTTCATATAAGCCTTAAGGCTGTCTGCAGCCTGTTTAACGACAAAGACTTCCTTCTCGCAGGCGCAGACTATGTTATTGTCAAAGCTGGCCCCTTGAACTATGTAGGCCCCGGCCTGTTCCAGGTCCGCGGTCTCATCCACCACTACCGGCGGGTTTCCGGGCCCTGCAGCAATCACTTTCTTGCCGCTGACCATGGCCTCTCGCACCACGGCCATCCCCCCAGTTACAACCACTAATGAAACACGGGGGTGCCGCATCAGGGCCTGCCCGGTACTCACAGTGGGCGCCAGTATAGAGGTCAGCACGTTTGGCGGACCTCCCGCCTCCTGGATGGCAGAATTTAGTAACGATATGGTTTTGTTGGTGATATCCTTGGCCGTGGGATGTGCGTTGAAGACCACGCTGTTCCCCCCGGCAATCATTCCGATTCCGTTATTGACCACTGTCTCCACAGGGTTTGTTACGGGCGTGATGGAGGCAATTAATCCATAAGGTGCGCGCTCCACCAGAGTCATCCCCCGGTCCCCGCTCCAGACAGCGGGCTCTAGGGCTTCCACCCCGGGGGTCTTGTCAGCTGCCAATCGTATCTTATTCACTTTATCCTCGTATCGGCCCAAACCTGTCTCCTTTACGGCCAAGGCAGCAAGAACTTCCAGGTTTTCTTTCACCCTTTTCCTAATCGTGTCAATGATTTCCATCCGTTTTTTGAGTGTAAGGGACACTAGCTGGACTTGGGCCTCCTTGGCCGCCTCCACTGCCTCCTCAAGTTCTTCAAAAAGGCCGTCCGAGTAGGCACTGTTTGCTGTTACCATGCCAACTGCCTCACGTTTTTCGTGAGTGGAATTTCCAGGTTGAACCGAGTCGGTTCTTGACTGCCGGATACTTTCAACCACACGCTCACCCCCTTATGCGGGACTCCGCAGAGTCTGTTATTTCGTTGCGGACCATTTTTCATATTTTCTGTCACCAAAGATTTCCCAACTATCCACAATCCCCATTATTACTGCGTCGACAGGCCTCTGAGATGTAAATTCCGTAATTCTGGCCGAACTGCCTGTTACAAACAGCACCCTGTCTCCTTCACCGGCTCCCACCGCATCAACTGCCACTAAATACTTCCCCAGTGAGTTACCGGCAATGTCCAACTGGTCGACGATTAATAACTTGGATCCTTGAAGGTCTTCGCACTTTTGACTGGCTACCACTGTGCCTATTACTTCCCCGAGTAGCATCACACCAACTCCTCAGTAGAGTTTTTTACTGCCGTGCCTGCCGGTTAATCCCTCTCCTCTGACCAGTCGCTCCCATCGTCATCTTTAGCGTTGAGCAAATCGCCCATCCCCAATGGCAATACCTCGTCAATGTTGGTATGCGGTCTTGGTATGACGTGTATAGAGATAAGTTCCCCTACCTTCTCCGCCGCCTTTGCCCCGGCGTCAGTAGCCGCCTTGACTGCTGCCACATCACCCCGTACGATAGCGGTAACATAACCCCCGCCGACTTTCTGGAACCCGACTAAACGAACTCTTGCCGCTTTGACCATTGCGTCAGAAGCTTCCACCATCCCTACAAAACCACGGGTTTCAATCATTCCCAGCGCCTGTATCATACTATTATTCCTCCTTGCTTGGTATGTGTTGAGACTTACTTGCCTTCGTTAGGCCGCCCTGCCAGCATATCCAGGGCCTTGATAGCCGCCTCGCTGCCATAGTCTATTTCTTGTTCAGGACCACATAAGTACAACCGGCCAAAGGCGCCAAAAACCCGCACATCCAGCAGTGTAATCTCGGCCGCCTTTTCTGCCTCGTTGGCGGCATAAATACTGTAAGCTGCCGGATGCACTTCCAGCACAAACAGGGACTGCCCGGGTAGAATCATGGTAGCAGACTTGGTTGTCCGGTTCAGAATCTGGGTCTGGTAGTCGACTATATCCCTGATTACCTGGGAGGACACTATCCGCGGCTTAAGCCGGTCTTCTTCTTTCATCTTCAGGGCATCCAGCACCGCCTGTCCGGCCATAAGCACCTGCCCCTTGTCCTCCGAATGGACCTCCATCATCCCAAAGGCCCGTTCCACTACTTGCTCTGCCGGCCGTACGTCTGTCGCTTTCAGGGCGATATCCAGCAAACTGTTAATGGCAATGCCAGGAGCAATTTCAATGAACAGGGACGCGTCCCCGACGAGGGGTAAGAACCCTCGCGCGGTTGAACCCATTTGGGAGCATACCTGGGGCTGTAAACTGTCAAGAAAAACGAAAGCTCGCAAATCAATCCCGGAAATAGACATTTTTTAACACCCTTTCTTGGACATTTACGAAAATGCTTTAACCTCTCGACCTTTTGGTCAGCTCTTCCTTAAACTGTTCTGCAAATTCACCGAAAAGTAAGTTCAGGGGATGGCTGCTGTCTTCCGGTAACTTTGTGGTTTCATATGCCCTCAGCACTCCCTTAACCACTTCTGTTACACTTATCGCAGGTAAAGTTCTTGGCGCCCAAACCACCGGGCCGAAGAAGATAAAATCACTCCAAAGCACCCCTAGAGCATGAGCAGCTGTATCAACAGCATGGAAACCGTGGTCTCCCCATGATTCCCGCAGGCCTTTCCATGTGGAAGAAGTGGTGGTCGGGCAGCATCCCACCGGATAACCCAGTTTTTCTTTAATCATGCGTGAAGTGATACAAGCTAAGGCCAGAGAAGGCAGGTTTACTGACGCTGTGTCTACCATTACAGTTTCAAAGGTATTTTCACCGATGACCGCGAGCAGTCTCTGCAGGGATTCCACAGTGTCCTCCGGCATTTGTCCCGGCTTCTCGTAAGTCTGGATGACCACATGCCGAAAACCCAGTTGTTTTAACTCATCGGCCTGCTCCATAATGTCACCGTCCCAGTGGGTAAAACTGTTGTATAAAACCCGGTCCTGGACTCCCAGTGAGGCAACATATCGAGCAGCCTCCATCCGGGGCTTTGCCTGCCACATATCAACGGCAAAGGGCAGGTCACTGACCTCCATGAAAAAATCAATGTACCCTTTCATCTCATCTGCCTGCATGGCCTGCAGGTCAACCAGTACTGGAACACCGGTTTCCTGGGACAAGCTTTTTAGCTGCTTGATGTATTCGGTAGCTTTGCCCCTGTCAAACTTCCGCTGGGAACGGTTTTCCACCAGGCGGTCCCCGTTATGGAACATGGAACCGATCATCAGCGGGGGATTCTCACCTGGCTGCCCGCCGACGGTTAGATTACCAATCTTACTCACTTTCTGTTTTGTTTTAAATAACTGCAAACATTATTCCCCCTTTTTTTGTTACATCTGGTTGTTGTTGAAACCTTACTTCTTATATCTAAGATTAAACTCATTACCGGTTCGGGTCAATTCCACAGAAGGGTGTTCACACTCACTCATCTAGGGAGTATTGTCCGAGAGCAGCGTATACCGGGGTAGCAAAAAAGCTGGGCAGCACGCGACCCAGCAATCTAATTTGTTCATTATTTTACCTTGTTATTTGCTTCCCCCCCCCGGTAGTTTGTCCACACACTTCCTTGGGTGAGTAAATCGGTAACATCACATGGAACACAGTGCCGCCTTCGGCCCTGTTCTCAGCCCAAATGAGACCTTTATGGGCTTCAACGATTTTCTTGCAGTAACATAAACCGAGTCCGCTTCCTGTCCCGAACTGCAAATTTCCCCTTTCTACCTGGTAAAACTCTTCGAAAATCCTGGTCAAATCCGTTTCCGGAATGCCCGGCCCCTCATCGGCAATGTCTATCATAGCCCAGGGACCCCGGCTGACCCCCGGCGGAACATAATCTCCTTTTTGTAATTTAAGGTTGATTTGGATGTTCCCCCGTTGTCTGGAGAACCTGACTGCATTTTCCAGGAGATTAACAAATACCCGGATCAACCGTTTCTCGTCTCCCTGCAGTTCGATGTCTTTATAATGGTTATCCCAGTTAATGGCAACTTCTTTCTCCATTATTTGGTAGCTCAGCAGCCTGGCAGCCTCTGTCAGTAAGCGAGAAACAGAGGTGTCACTAAGCTGTACCGGAATCCTGTCAAATTCGGACCTGCACACATCCAGCATATCATTAACGATACCCAGTAACAGGTCACAACTGAATGAGAGCTCCTCTAAAGTCGTCTTAAAGGTTTGTGGTACTTGAGTTTCCGTCTCACACGACAGCATCCGCAAGGTTTGCCTCAATCCCAAAATCGGATTTTTTAGGCTGTGTGCTATCAATCCGGTCATAATTTTACGTTTTTTCTCGAGCTCGCGAACCTTAGCGGTTTTTTCGTAGACTATCTTTTCCAGGGAACTGTTTATCAGGGCTATCTTTTCTACCTGTTGTTTTACTTGATCAAAGAGCCGCGAGTTATCGATGGCAATAGCTATTTGCCCCGCCATTTGCTCCAGAAGGTTTTGTTCAGCGGTGGAGTATGCAGAAACCCGCTTGCTGTCAAAGTTTAGAGTACCGATTACCTTTTCCCGGAGTATCAGGGGGACCCGGATGGAGGAACGCAGGCCCTCGGCATACAAGCCCTGGTTTTCCCTAAAGAGTCTGCTCTTTAAGTTGTCCTCTGTGCATGTCCTGCGGTGTTGTAAAACCCACTCCTGGGCTGTGCCGCTCAACGGATAAATCCCCTCACGGTAATGTGACTCGGAATCTGTAACCAAAACAAATGCGGTAACGACTGTTTTCCCTTGATCAATCAATACAATACTGGCGCGGTCGAAGTCAACCAGGCACTTGATTTTAGTGGCAATCACCTTAAACAGCTTCTTCATATCCAAACTGGAGGCAATGGAGTTGGTGACATCTGTAACCAGTCTTACTTCCTTTTCTTTCCGCTTACTGATCGAATCAAGCAGCTCAAGTCGTAGTACCAACTCTCTGACAACTTTTTTCTCCCAGTGGGGTATCAATCTGGTCCAGCAATTTTCCCGGTTGGTTTTATCTTCCCCTGTTAAAACCTTCCCGCCATAGAACGGCTCCTCTTTTATCCGCTGGAGCAGGTCTACCTGCCTGATCAGTTCTGCCGTGGTTTTTCCACTGAAGGCAGTGTTGTCTTTGCATTTATGATATTCGTCACATTCGGCACCTGTTTTTATATTCTGCAAGCACTTCTCCAATAACACTCCGTCCTTACCCGAAAGCAGAGCGAACAATTCCCGGGCCGCAAGATGCATACGAAAGCCTCCTTGTCCGTTTTTTAAACCGGTGTGATTAGCTATTAATTATAATGAATCAGAAAAAAAAATCAAGGGGCAACCGTGCCGGTTCTATTATATGCATCACTACATGACACAAATAAACTACAAGGAAAAAGAATCCCGAAGGACGCATTTTTTTCGGTCGACTTAGGCGAAAGAAATTACGATGAATATCTGTAAATATTCACCGTAATGTATAAATTACATGACTTATGCAGTTGCAGGTAATTGATACCAATTCCACAGCCATAAATTCAGATGTGAAGGCCAAAATTTATTAATGAACCTTGAAAACCTACCGCCAGTTATGTCAAAATATATTTGGATACT
>JAJZPO010000077.1 GCA_021811155.1 Bacillota bacterium
CTGGCTTATTTCTTTTATATTGACGGAGTAAATACAATAATTACCATGGCCACTTCTTATGGTGCGGACCTGGGTATCAGTACACCCAATCTGCTGATCATCCTTTTGGTTACTCAGTTTGTGGCCTTTCCGTTTTCTATCCTCTTCGGCTGGCTGGCGGAAAAGTTTAAAGGCAAAACCATGCTCTACGTGGGGATAATTATTTATACTTTTATCTGCATCTATGCTTACTTTTTAAAAACCACGCTGGATTTCTGGATCCTGGCTATGTTGGTAGGTACTTCCCAGGGAGGGATACAGGCTTTAAGCAGGTCGTACTTCGGCAAACTAGTTCCTAAAAATAATGCCAATGAGTTTTTTGGTTTCTACAACATCTTCGGCAAGTTTGCCGCTATTTTGGGGCCGTTCCTCGTGGGAATAACGACCCAGCTCACGGGCAAGACCAGTTACGGTGTTTTAAGTATCATTATATTGTTTATCTTCGGCGGCATAGCATTGATCAAAGTACCCCGGCAGGCTGGATGAATAGTGGCGTAGAGGCCAAAGGGTGTTCACTAGTCAAAGGGACAGGCTAGCTGGGCGCCATGATCGCCTGTCTGGTTCCGACGGGTGTTGTCAACTGTTGTCAGGTGGCGGCACAGCTTACAGCGTCAGTGGAAAAGATCCTGGGCCAAGCCCCAGATGTTTTGCAGCTGAGCTTTTTTGGCACCGCTTTTGCTAAGGGTTAAGGCAAACATCATGGGAAAGGATGATCAAGATGCGGGAAGCAGTGATTGTGGAGGCGGTTCGCACTCCTGTCGGGCGCCGGAACGGAGTCCTTAGCGGGATAAGGCCAGAGGATTTAGCCGGAATGACGCTTAGAGAATTGGTGAACAGGGCCGGAATTGATCCTGCATTAATTGAGGACGTGATTATGGGCTGTGTCTCCCAAGTGGGAGAACAAGCCCTGTGCATCGGCCGGCAGGCGGCCCTGATTGCCGGCTACCCGGTACACGTCCCGGGTGTGACCATTGACCGCCAGTGCGGCTCCAGCCAGCAAGCGGTGCATTTTGCCGCCCAGGCTATTCTCTGCGGCGATATGGATGTTGTTGTGGCGGCAGGCATCGAAAACATGTCACGGGTACCCATGGGTACCAGCTTCCGGGGTACTGAATTCAGCCAGGAACTTACCTCCCGGTACGAAATAATCAACCAGGGGTTGTCGGCGGAAAGAATAGCGGACAAGTGGGGCTGCAGCCGGGAGCAGTTGGATGAGTTTTCGCTGCAGAGCCACCTGAAGGCCATCAAAGCCCAGGATGAGGGCCGTTTTGACCGGGAAATCATGCCCATTGAAGCAACCCTGCCCAACGGCAGCAGAACGCTTGTGAAAAGCGACGAAGGCCCCCGTCGCGGCACCTCGCTGGAAAAATTGGGCGAACTCAAATCCCCGTTCAAGGAAAACGGCAAGATTACCGCGGGAAACGCCAGCCAGATCAGTGACGGTTCAGCGGCACTATTGTTAATGTCCAGGGAGAAAGCCGAGGCATTGGGCCTGAAGCCGCGCTGCAGGGTAGTGGCCCGCAGTGTGGTTGGTTCAGACCCCACATTGATGCTGACAGGGCCCATCCCCGCAACCGCCATGGTATTGGCCAAAGCGGGTTTAACGATCAAGGACATCGATGTGTTTGAAGTGAATGAAGCCTTTGCGCCTGTCGCCTTAGCCTGGTTGCAGGAGACCGGAGCTGATCCCGCCAGGCTCAACCCTAACGGCGGGGCAATAGCCCTTGGGCATCCTTTGGGCGCCAGCGGCGCGCGTTTGATGACTACCATGCTGTATGAATTGGAGAGAACAGGCGGCCGGTACGGGCTGCAGACAATGTGTGAAGGCCATGGCATGGCTAATGCCACCATCATCGAACGGCTGGACTAGGTGTTATCTGTCACTATTTTACGCATACAAGCAGAAAGGGGAAAAAACTGTGGAAATAACAAGTAAAGTTGCCTTGGTTACCGGCGGGGCCTCGGGACTGGGCGAAGCCAGTGTGAGAAAGATTATTGCCAACGGGGGCAAGGCGGTAGTTGCGGATTTGGCGGAGGACAGGGGCAAAAGCCTGGTTGAGGAACTGGGTGGGAACGCAATCTTTGTCAAGACCAACGTTACCGACGAGGCCAGTGTCCAGGCCGCGGTTGACAAGGCTTGTGAGGTCTTTGGGGCGCTGCACATTGTGGTCAATTGCGCCGGTATCGGGGTAGCGGAAAAAGTAGTGGGCAAACAGGGAGCCCACAGCCTGGCCAATTTCACACGCGTGGTGCAGGTCAATTTAATTGGCAGCTTTAACGTGATCAGGCTGGCGGCCGTGAAAATCTCCGCCAATGTTCCCAACAGTCAGGGTGAACGGGGGGTAATAGTCAATACCGCGTCCGTAGCCGCTTTTGAGGGACAGATTGGGCAGGCAGCCTACAGCGCTTCTAAGGGGGGCGTAGTCGGGATGACTTTGCCTATAGCCAGGGAATTCGCTGCCCACGGTATCCGGGTCATGACCATTGCCCCGGGCCTGTTCGAAACCCCAATGTTCGACTCCCTTCCCGACGGTGTGCGGCAGGCTTTGGGGGCTTCGGTTCCGTTCCCTTCCCGTTTGGGTTACCCGGAGGAGTATGCTCTCCTGGTGAAGAGCATTATTGAAAACCCCATGCTGAACGGCAGCACTGTCAGGCTGGACGGGGCGATCAGGCTGCAGCCCAAATAAGACTGCACGGAAATCATGAAGCAGATTATTGCCCGCAAGCAGGGATTGCAAGAAAGTGCCAAAGCGGGGTGCAAAGGGTAAG
This sequence comes from Bacillota bacterium, assembly GCA_021811155.1. GTDB lineage: Bacteria > Bacillota > Desulfitobacteriia > Desulfitobacteriales > JAJXUE01 > JAJZPO01. The sequence continues at coordinate 2,809 of JAJZPO010000077.1, forward strand.
CATTTTTTGCGCTGCCCTTTATTTTTTTATAATTCATGCTGCTGTTAATAGGAATATCCGAGAGCGGACCGAATACTGAAAGCATAACGAGTTCTGGAGGTAGACCTGTTTATGCTCATGGGCGACATGATGACGCGCGATGTGCCCCTCTTACATCCGTATGATACCCTGGAGTACTGTACCCAGTTGTTGAGAAAAACCAAACTGGATGGACTGCCGGTGGTGGACGCCGAAGGCAGCTTGGTGGGAGTTTTCACCAAGGCCAACTTGATGGACGCTTATTTAGCCGGTATAGGCAGATCTGAACCCTTGGAGAACCACTTTAACTGCCAGGTGGTTACTGTCAGTACGGATACTCCCTATCCTGAGATTGAAAGACTTGTCAAGAACAGTCCGGTAGGTACGGGGATTGTTGTTGATGCGCAGGGCAAGTTAGCCGGCGTCTTTTCCAAGGTTGATATGATCATGGCCCTGTTCAAAGAGGCCGAACAGTTGGCGACTCAACTCAATACGGTCTACAACGCCATGCACAACGGCGTCATTGTGGCAGACAAAAATTATCGGATCCGGTATGTTAACAGCTCGGGAGAAAAAATATTGAAGCTTAGGCAGGAAGACCTGCAGGGGCGCTCATTTAACGATGTTTTTCCGGGTATTGACTTATCTTCTGTAATTCAGGCAGCTTGTTCATTTATCGGGGTCAAACAGCGCTTAAACGGCATCAAGACTTTATGCAATATCAGCCCCATCCGGAAGGAACATGGTACGGCGGGAGCAATTATCATTTTCCAGGCTTTAACGGACCTCGATCATGTGGCCTCAGAATTGGAGGCCACCAAACGCCTCTATGAGACATTGCTGACTGTTACCAACATTGCCTATGAGGCGATCATTGTAGTGGACGACCAGGGGAGAATATCCTTAGTGAATGAAGCGGCGTGTAAGTTCTTTGGCAGGAGGGAGCCTGACCTGGTAAACAAGCCCGTTGATCAGGTGATTGAAAATACCAGGCTGCCCCGAGTCTTAAAAACAGGCATGGCTGAAACCAACGAGATTCAGGTTATCTCCGGCCGACCCTATGTCGTATCGCGGCTGCCAATCGTGAGACATGGCAAGATCATTGGCGCTGTCGGGAAAATTGTTTACCAGCAGCTGGAAGAGATCAAAGAGGTTGCCGAGCGATTGGAACAAATGAATCAGGAGTTAAATTATTATAAGGAGAAAGTTGGCAAGGCTCAAACAGCTATTACTTTTGACCGGATAGTGACAATTAATAAAGAAATGCGCGGGTTGAAACAGGAAGCCGAGATGGTCGCGAGAGGAACTTCTACTGTAATGCTCACCGGGGAGAGCGGTACAGGCAAGGAACTTTTTGCCGAGGCAATTCATAACGCCAGCCCGAGAAGGAACAGACCCTTTGTAAAGGTGAATTGTGCGGCTATACCGGAACACTTGTTGGAATCAGAGTTCTTCGGGTATGCCACCGGGGCCTTTACCGGGGCCCAAAAAGGCGGCAAGCCGGGAAAATTGGCCATTGCCGATGGCGGAACGCTGTTTTTGGATGAGATCGGAGACATGTCCTTGAATCTGCAAAGCAAAGTGCTGCGCGTGCTGGAAGACAAAAGTTTTGAACCTATAGGGAGCAACCATACCTGCAAAGCCGATGTGCGGATAATTGCCGCAACCAACCAGGATCTTGTGCAGAAAGTTGCAGCCGGCGCTTTTCGGCGGGATCTGTACTACAGGCTGAATGTGATCAGCTTTAAGCTTGTACCTTTGCGCAACAGGCCGGAGGATATTGTACCTTTGGTACAAGTATTTTTGGAAAAAATATGCGCCGATTTCAGGAAACGAGTCTCAGACGCAGCGCCGGATGTGCGGAAAGTCCTGCTTGCCCACCACTGGCCGGGAAATGTACGCGAGTTAAAGAACGTCATCGAGAGGGCGGTGAACTATGCCAGGGGGCCTGTCTTAGAATTGGAGGACCTGCCTTTCTATCTGCGGGAGCAAAGGGAACAGGGCTATGCCGGTGATGAACCTGCCGGCGGCATCTTAGCTGAAAACAGTGTCCAGGGCCGCCTGGACAGGGCTGCGGTAGAAAAGGCTTTGCGCAGCGTTCGGGGTAACAAGTCTGAGGCAGCCAGGCTCCTTGGTATCAGCAGGTCCTGGCTGTACGAGAAAATGCGAAGGTATGATCTTGTTTAAGGGAAAACACTTGCAGCTGTACAGTGCACAGTTGTTGTCAGGTGTGTACACACCTGGACCGGAATCCGGCCGAAAAATAATGTAAAATCCCCTGTGCATGGATGGAATCAGTTGGCGTATGTTTTGCTACTGGCTATGGCAGGGGATTTTTCTTCGGATTGGCGGCCTAACTTCAATCGGGAGGGGGGCGACTTAAGTTATCGGAAATTTCAGATAAATTTCCAGATTGATAGGAGGTGGAGAAATAATGAACATCTATTCCTTACTCGCGCGTAATGCCAGCAAATTTCCGGCGGAAGAAGCCCTGGTTTTCCGGGATGAGCGGCAGACGTGGGAACAGTTAGGCAAGCGGGTGGACAAATTGGCTGCCGCCATGGCCCGCTTAGGTGTGCGCAAGGGCGACAGAGTGGCAATCCTGCTGGAAAACTGCGCTCAGTTTGTTGAAATCCATTTTGCTGCAGCCAGGCTGGGGGCGATAGGTGTGCCTCTCAATTACCGGCTTGTGGGTGATGAACTGGCTTTTATCCTCAACAACAGTGAAACGAAGATGTTGTTTTATGGCTCAAAATACCTGGAGGTGTTAGGGGCTGTAAAGAAAGATTTGCCCCTGCTGAAATTCTATTTGGAAGTAAGCCCCGACGGCGGCCAGTACGAGGAATTCCTGCTGTCGGGTGACCAGCCTCCGGAGGTGGGTGTGCAGGGGGAAGATCCCAATGTCATCCTTTACACTTCCGGTACCACCGGCAGGCCAAAGGGCGCTGTGCTTACGCATGACAACAGTCTCTGGAACGCACTCAATATGGTTATAGATGCGCGTTTTGAACAAACGGACCGAGGGATTGTCATCCCCCCCCTCTATCATTCAGCCGCCCTGAACTGCTGGATGCTGCCCCACGTGCTGGTGGGAGCGGGTTTGGTGATTGAGAACTCTTTTGACCCAAGGAAATTGCCGCAAAGGCTCCTGGAGGAGAAGGTCACTAATATCTTCCTGGTCCCTGCTATGTACAGTTTTCTTTTGCAGGTTCCGGGGCTGGACAATTATGATTTCTCGGCGATCAGGATCGCGGGCACAGGTGCTTCGATTATGCCGGTTGAGCTAAAACAGAGGGTGCGCAAGTTATTCCCTGAGGCGGGGATAATTGATGTTTACGGCTTAACCGAGGCGGGTCCGGGAGTCACAATTTTAAAACCCCAGGATGCCTTTAGAAAAGAGGGTTCAGTCGGTAAGGCGCTCACTGCCCTTGAAGTGCGGCTGGTGAACGGGCAGGGTCTGGACGTTCCTATGGGTGATGTGGGCGAAATCATCGTCCGGGGGCCGACTGTGATGAGGGGATACTACAATCTGCCTGAGGCCACGGCGGATGCTCTGCGCAACGGCTGGTTGTACACGGGAGATCTGGCGAGGCAGGACGAAGAAGGTTATCTCTATGTAGTTGACAGGAAAAAAGACATGGTTATCAGCGGCGGGGAAAATGTCTATCCTGCCGAGGTAGAAGCTGTTTTGCACCGGCACCCTAAAATCTTGGAAGCGGCTGTATTCGGCATTCCCAATGCCAAGTGGGGAGAGAGCGTCTGGGCGGTGGTAGTCCCCAAACCAGGCGAGCAATTAACCGAGGACGAGGTTATCCAATTTACCACCGGCAAATTGGCCGGTTATAAAAAACCGCGCCGGGTGGAATTTGCTGAGGCCTTGCCGCGGAACCCGTCGGGAAAAGTGTTAAAGACTGTCCTGCGGAGCAAGTATAGCGGAGATGAAACTTAAAGGAGCGATTGGGATGATTCTCGCATCTGCTGAACGAATTCGCGAGTATAGGGACAAAGGTTGGTGGGGTTCTAAGACCCTGCTGGACTACTTTAGGGAACATGTAAAAGAGATGCCCGACAGAACGGCTGTGGTGGACCCTTTGAACAGGGAGGAGCTGGTTGGGTCCGGGCAGGAAAGGGTAACCTACGCGCAGCTGGAACAAGCTGTTGAGGCTGTTGCCACAGCCTTACTGAACCTAGGTGTGGCCAAAGACGACATTATCATGGTTCAACTGCCCAACACCTGGGAGTTGGCTATGCTCTATCTGGCTATCAGCCGGAGCGGAGGGATAATCTCGCCGGTTCCCATGCAGTGGCGCTTAAAAGAACTGGAATATGTGGCAAAACTTACCGGGGCAAAGGGCTTGATAACTGTGCGCGGGTTTAAGGGTTTTGATCACTGGGCGATGGCTTCAAAGCTTCGCGCCAAAGTTCAAGGTTTACAGCACTTGTTAAGCCTGGAGGATATCAGAGGCTTTACCCGGCAAAAGGGAGATCCGGCGGCCCTGGACAAGGTTAGTGTTGACGCCGATGATATCTTTACCCTGTGCTGGACTTCCGGCACAGAGGCGGAAGCGAAGGGATGCCCGCTAAGTCATAATAACTGGATTTTCCAATGCAGCATCGGCATCAGAGCCGCCGGGATTAAGAAAGGGGATGTGCAGCTTACCGCCAGCCCCCTGGTCAATATGGCTTCGCTCGGTACCACTTTTACCCCTTGGCTGATTCTGGGCGGGACATATGTGCTGCACCATCCCTTTGAGCCTCAATTATTCGTCAGGCAGATGATTGAGGAAAAAGTAAACTATACCCTCCTGGTTCCCGCGGTGGCAAACATGATTGTCAAGCATCCTCAAGCGGACCGCTTTGATTTAAGCTCAGTGCGCTCCATCACCCTGGGTTCGGCTCCCCCGTCCCTTTACACGGTGCAGGAATTCAAGCGCCGCTGGGGCATTGAAATCGGTAATATCTGGGGGCAAAACGAGGGAACGGGAATTGTCTCTGGGTCCGTCGATGTACCCGATATGGAAAAAAGGGTAGACCACCTGCCGCAGTTTGGTAAGCCAGGCGCAAGATGGGATTCAAATCAGGACGGGATGCAAACCAAACTGGTGGACCCAAACACAGGAGAGGTTTTAACCGAGATCGGAGCAATCGGAGAACTTGCTTATAAGGGACCAAACGTAATTGCCGGGTACTTCAAGCGTCCGGACCTTACCGAAAAGTCCTTTGACGCAGACGGTTTTTTCTATACCGGTGACCTGTTTCAGATTCAGGCGGGGAACTTTATCAGCTTTTTTGACCGGAAGAAGGACATCATCATCCGCGGCGGATATAACATCAGCGCCCAGGAAGTCGAAAACATCCTCATGGCCCATCCCAAGATTGCCGATGTAGCGGCGGTAGGCCTGCCGGATGAAGTGATGGGAGAACGCACTTGTGTTTTTGTGGTAGTCAAACCGGGTCAAGAAGTAGAGCTCCAGGACCTGAAGTCTTTTATGCAGGAGCAGGGGGCCGCTGTTTACAAGCTGCCCGAAAGGCTGGAGCTGAGTGAGGCTATCCCGCGCAATCCCACCGGTAAAATACTGAAGGCTGTCCTGCGTGAACAACTTAAACAAAAGGTGGCTTCCACAGCGACGACCAACTCGAATTGAAACGCTTTCGGCCGTCACCTCAGCGGCCAGGTGACCAACCGAAGTTATCACTATTACTGCGACCATCAAACAGAGTAGAATCAGAGAAAAACACTGAACACCCTGCCAGGCGGCAGGGTGTTATTATATTGATTTCGCATCAAAAGACGCTACCGGTGGTTTTAACAGACAGGGGGGAGCGCAAAACGGCAATGAAACTGGGCGCAGTTTTCAACCCCAGGATATCTACAAACAAGTTTTTGACTCATTGAAGTAGCAACAGGCAGGACTCAAAAAGTTGCCAGCACAGAAAGGCGCAAACCCGGTGGGTTTGCGCCTTATCATTGTTTAACCTCAGCAAATGCAGCTTGCTTACTTTTTCTCTTTGGTTGCGGCAATTTCGGCAGCCGCGGAAGTAACAGGGACCCGGCCGGTTTTGATGTATTCGATCATCATCGGAGTTATATGAGGCACGAGCAGAGGCAGCATGTTGGGCATGAGGGAGTCCATGGTCTTGGGCAGCAGGTCCGGCATAAGTTCCTCCATGTCTTGCGGCAGGGGACCTACGATGCGGGAAACTTCAGCCAGCATGTCAGGCATGACCTTGGGCATGATGCCGGGGACCAACATGGGCATCATCATTGGCATCATCTTTTCCATCAGTTTCAGGCCACCTGGGATATACTTCATGGCGTTCATCATGGGCACCATGCCGGGAGGCATATTGGCAAACATTTGCGGGAAGAGGGCAGCCATAACCCTGGCCATTTTTTCCGGGAACATGAGGTCGATGAATTTCTCGAAGTAACCCCACATTTCCAGCGAGTACTCGGTTTTATCCTCGGTCTCAAAACCCAGGCCTTTGGCAATAAACCGAGCCAGGTCGGTTACCGGCATCTCCATCTTGTTTGCCTTGACTGATGCTCTTAATTGTACCTGACAGCAGGGGCAGAGAGCCAGCATTCTGTCAGCTTTGACATCAATGGCTTCCTGAACCCGATTACCGCCGAGTATGGGGGCAACAGGCGGTTCACCTATCAGGGTCAAGACAGAACCACAGCAGAGGCCGTTTTCCCGGTTGTGCTCCATTTCCACCAGCTCAACACCGGGTATAGCGGCGATGAGTTCGCGGGGGGGCTCATAGATGCCCTGGGCCCGGCCGGCGTGGCAGGAATCATGAAAGGCGATTCTTTCTTTAATTTCATGGTCAAATTTCAGATTTCCTTTGGCCAGAGCCTCGGCAGCTATCTCAGAATAATGCTTGATTTCAAAAGTATAGTCTATTTTTTTCTTGCGGGCCAGTTCAGCATAAAGCTCTTTCCAGACCAGTCCACAGGCCGGACAGGAAGTGACAATGGTCTTTGCGCCGCGCTTTTTCGCTTCGGCCACATTGTGTTCGAAGATTTCCTCGAAAACGTCCCATTTGCCCGAAACTTTCATCGGGATGCCGCAGCAGGCCTCGTCAGTGCCCAGATAGGTGAACTCAATGCCAGCCTTGTCCAATAGGCGGACAGTCGATTTGGCAACATCACTGTTGACAAAGGATGCGGTACATCCGGCGAAGTACATGACATCGGCCTTTTCTTTGATTTTAGGCCTGATCTCTTCAGGCACCCAGTCCGCTCTTTTTTCCCGCTTGCCGGCCCAGATGTTCTTCTGACCGCGGAGAGAAGCGGCTATCATTTCCATGGGCGGGAAGGTCATGCGCTTCTCTTCGTTGATCAACTTACCGCGCATGGCCATCCAGTTGTGCTCAACCGGAATGTTCAGCTGGCAGCGGGTGTTACATACTTCACAAGTGGTGCACATCAGGAATTTGGGGACCATTTCCTGGCTAAACTTTTCCCGGCCGGCCAGGATTTCCCGCAGGTAGGCGTATTTGCCGCGGGGCGAGTGGGACTCCCAGCCCCGGCCGGAGAACTGCTCACAGGTAGATACGCAGTAGCCGCAGCGGGCACAGGCTGTGGCGAAAAAGGCTACACTGCCTGGAATGCCGTTCTTATCCTTTGTCCTTTCGGCCAGGTCGCCGGTAGGAGCGGTTGCGGCATTGGCGATAGGTCTGATCAGGGGCTCAAAGGCAGCAACCAGGCCCATAATGGTACTGATTAGGCCTGAGCCGACTATTTTATTCGGGTTAAACAAGTTTTTAGGGTCTACTTTGGCTTTGTAGCCGCTGAGTTTTTGATAGCGGGCAGCGCCAAGAACGCTTTTGGCTTCACGCTTGAAATACAAGCCGGTGGAGTAGGCGGTGCCGCCGTGTTTCTTGGCGATTTCAATTACAGAGAGGGCCAGGGCAAAGGCCAGATTGTAGGCAAAAGAACGCTCATCATGGGGAACAAACCCCAAAATGGTCACCTTATCCCCTTTACCAACCATTCCTTCCATGATGAAAGGCTGCTTGATCTTATGTTCAATATCCACCAACACCTGAGTCAAGGTTTCTACAGGCACGATAACTTCGGTAGGTATGATGGAAGGACCAATCCGCTTCAGGCGCATGGGGGCAAAACGCAGGTCCCATTCGTGCTCGGCGGCATCCAACGAGAGTTCTTCGCCTTTGTTGGCCTTGATGATTGCGGCCAAGGCTTTGTCAATCACTGAGCGGCGGGAAGCGGGATAAGCTATCAAAACCACGAAAGCTTCCGGCAGTACAGGCACTACATGAGGGTTTGCTTCTTCATAGGGATGGCCGTGTTTATGGGGCAGTTTTTTCTTCAAGCGCAGGGATTCGGGGTTTAAGAAGGTAATGGACCAGATAGGCAATTTCTTGCCTGAAATATCCTTGAGAGCGTCTCCTAAGGATTTGGCGTCTTTGAAAGCAACCGCCCGGTGAACTTCGGGTTCCAGGTCACGCACGCGCAGCGTTACTTCGGTGATGATGCCTGTAATGCCCTCAGCGTCAGCGATATAATCAGCTAATTCCTGACCGGAAAATTCCCGGATTTCGCCCGAAGGCATAACCACTCTGGCCGCCAGGACATTTTCCTTGAACTGGCCGTATTCATAAGAACCGATGCCGGAACCGCCTTGAGCCAGCCAACCGCCGACGGTAGAGGCGGGCGTTGAGGTCGGGTAAAGCCGCAGGTCCAAACCTTGTTTGTTTATTTGTCTTTGCAGCTGCTCCCAAATCATGCCTGACTGTACACGAACCACCTTTTTGCTGCCATCCACATGAACAAGCCGGTTCATGCCGCTCAAGTCCATGACCACGGCACCTTTGGCAGGCAAGACGCCGCCATAACCGGAGGTGGATGACCCCCTGGGTACAAGCTGAATTCTTTCCCGGTCAGCTAGCATGACCAACTGAACTACTTCAGCTTCTGACATGGGTCTTACCACTGCGCCCGCCAAACCAACAGGCACAAAGGGCTTGATCAGGGAAGGCAGGGCTCCGATATCATAGGAATACAGTTTTCGCTCAATCCGGTCGACCCTGATTCTGTCCCCAAAAATCCGCTGGAGCTGAGAGATCACTCTTTCATTTACACCTGACATTCTTTTCACTCCCTTTATTTGTGATTAATTTAACAAAGTAGTGCATTTAAATCCCCCCCCAATGGGAGGGGTTTAAATTAAGTATATAACTATTATGGCTTAAAATCTAGGGGGAAAATTGAATAATTGTCTGATTCTTGTCACATTGACATGGTTTCAGCATTTCAAAGAGGGTTTTGTTACAGAGCATCAGACTGTAACAAAACGTGAAGAAAACTTGGAACTGCCCATGTATTTGAGCAATTCCAGGCTTACTTGCAAGAACACATGCCGGTAATCCCGCCTATACGATTCCGAAGTACCTGGCTGCCACTGCAGCGGCACAGTCGGGTCCGCATACTGCGCAGTCGGGATGATCGTCCGAGGCAAATGCTGCCTTGGTTTTAACAGGGTCGAGGGAAAGAGCGATTTGTCTTTCCAGGTCCAGGGCGACCCGGGCCCGCGCCATCTGCAGGTCTCTCTCCCAAGCCTCTTTGTTCCCCCTGGCGAGGTCTGCTGCATGGGCCGCAATCCGGGCAGCGATAACTCCTTCTTTTACGTCTTCTTCCGTAGGCAGTCCCAGGTGTTCAGCCGGGGTCACATAGCAGAGGAAGTCGGCCCCGGCAGCACCGGCAATGGCCCCGCCGATGGCGGAGGTAATGTGGTCGTAGCCCGGGGCCACATCGGTGGCCAGAGTGCCGAGGATGAAGTAAGGCGCACCGTTGCAAAGACGCTTCTGCACCTGCAGCGTGGCTTCCACATGGTGCATAGGGACGTGTCCCGGACCTTCCACCATTACCTGTACCCCGGCCTCTTGGGCCCGGGCCACTAGTTCTCCTGCCACAATCATTCCCTGCAGCTGGGCCCCGTCCAGGGAATCGGCAGTACAGCCGGGACGGATAGCGTCACCGAGGCTTAAGGTCACGTCATAGGTCCGCAAGATTTCCAAAAGCCGGTCAAACTGCTCGTACAGGGGGTTTTCCCTGTTGTTGTGCAGCATCCAGCCTGTGAGGAAAGAACCACCCCGGCTCACCACATCTGTAACACGGCCGCTATTCTGAAGCCGTTTGATGACATCAAAGTTCAGGGCGCTGTGGATGGCCATGAAATCAACCCCGTCTGCAGCCTGCTTTTCCACGGCCGCAAACATGTCTTCCGCAGTCATGTTTACGATGCCGCCCCGGGTTTCGACAGCTTCAATCGCGGCCTGGTAAATGGGCACGCTGCCAACGGCGATCCTGGCTTTGTCCAGGCACAAGCGCCGCATCCCATTGATGTTGCCGCCTGTGCTCAAGTCCATCAGGGCATCGCAGCCGGCATCTTCGACGAAGGAGAGCTTTCTTTCCTCCATGGACAGGTTTTCAACCGTGCTGGAGGTGCCGATCAAGGCATTGACCTTGATGCGTAAACCTTGCCCGATGCCGCAGTAGTTAAACTCCCTGCGACGCACGTTTCTGGGAATCACGATCCTGCCGGCTGCAACTCCGGCCCGGATAAGTTCCACATCCATATTCTCGCGCCGGGCCACTGCTTCCATTTCCGGCGTTATCTTGCCTGCCCTGGCTTTTAACACCTGAGTCATGTTCATCATCCTTTCAGTTGAATTTTAGCTGGGTCGGGTTTACTTTCCGCTTCATGCGCGGTCACGGTGGAGATACCTGCCGCTTTCACTCCCGCGTCTTAGCAGATCACTTTGGCGGTCCCCAAATACTTTGACACTATGTCCATGGCGCAGTACTTGCCGCACATGGCGCAGCCCACTACCGTGTCATCGCTCCTGGTTTTGCGCATGTATTGGGCCTTTTCCGGGTCCATGGCCAGGTCAACCTGTCCTTGCCAGTCCAAGGCCTTTCTGGCCTGGGAAAGCTTCAAATCCCACTGTGACGCCCCGGGCAGCCCTTTGGCCAGGTCAGCCGCATGGGCAGCAATCCGGGCCGCCACTACGCCTTCCCGCACCTGGTCAACATCGGGCAGGCCGATATGTTCAGCCGCAGTCACGTAACAGATGAACTCAGCCCCGGCCCAGGCGCTGATGGCCCCGCCGATAGCTGCGCTGATGTGGTCGTACCCGGCGCCAATGTCTGTAACTATAGGACCGAAGACGAAATAGGGTGCCCCTTTGCACAGGCTCTTTTGCAGGGTTACGGTGGCCTTTAACTGGTTCAAGGGCACATGTCCCGGTCCTTTGACCATGACCTGGACTCCGGCTTCCCTGGCCCGTCTCACCAGTTCACCGATCACCACCAGCTCGTACACCTGGGCGCCGTCCAGGGAATCAGCCAGGCAGCCCGGGCGCATTCCGTCGGCGATGCTTACGGTCACATCGTACTTGCGGGCAATATCCAGCACCCGGTCATAGTGTTCGTAGAGCGGGTTTTCCCGCCTGTTGTGGACCATCCAGCCGATGAGGTGGGAGCCGCCGTAGCTTACCAGCGGGTCAATGCGGCCCTCGCGCTTGGCCCGTTCCACAATCTCCATAGTTGTGCCGCAGTGCAGGGCCAGAAAGTCGACCCCGTCCGCGGCCTGGCGCTCGATCACATCGAACAGTTCTTCCACTTCCATTTTTAAGGATGTGCCGTATTTTTTTGCGGTTTCAGATACTGCCTGATAATAGGGCAGGGTTCCCACAGGGGTTGGGGTGGCCTCAAGGCTTTCTTTGCGCATGGAGTCGATGTCCCCGCTCACACTTAAGTCCATGATGGAATCTGTTCCGGCCCCAACCGCGGCCTTAATCTTGGTCAGTTCTCCGGAGATGGTCGCTTCCTTCCCATACATCCCGACGCTGGCGCTGACTTTGGTTTTCAGACCCTGGCCGATGCCGACAGGAGAGATGTTACGGCGCTGAGTATTTCTGGGTATAACAATTGTGCCTGTGGCTACCCCCTGCCTGACATATTCCGGGGCAACTCCTTCCTTGGCTGCTACCTGGGTCATTTCCGGTGTAATTATGCCTTTAATGGCGCTCTCTAACTGGGTCAACATAAACTCCTCCTTACGTTAAGAGAAAATAAAAAATCCACGCCAAAAACAGGGCGTGGATTTTTCCATCATCCTCACCGGGCACACCTTACACACGAGGCGGCCGAAGTTGTTACAGGCAGGTCTCCTGACTCAGGCTCATTGCCTTATTGCCCCTTCCCCCGGAATGGAGTGGTTATGGCAACGGCTAAACCTTTACAGTGGCGGGTCCGTCCGGGAATTTCACCCGGTTCCCTATTCTCCCTTGCGGGCACCAGCAACCTGAAGCGGTATTAATTTCATTAGTGGTATTGTACTTTAGAACTTTTGGGCTTGTCAAGGGTGAAAACTGTTAGGAGAAGACATTTAATACCTGGCCAAAAGGGGCTGGCAATTAAGGGATTTTTGTCGAAAAAACTGTATAATAAGGACCGCACCCAGGTGGGGGTGACGGCATTGCGCAACGGTTTAGTGAATACCCGGTGGGGATGTGGGTCCCCTTTATCCTGATGAGTGTTGTTCAGACTTCAGCCTTGATCCTGTTCGGCAACCTGCCCTTTAATGTCAACCTGGGCAATTTGGCCGCCATGGCCGTCATGGTTATTTGTCTGGCTGTCGCCGTAACCGGGATAGGTCTGGCCCTGACTATGCTGATACGAAGTGTGTCGCAGGGACTTGTCGTAACCCAGCTTATCACTCTCGGCGGCGCACTCCTGGGGGGACTGTGGGTTTCGACCGATGGCATGCCCGGAATTGCCCAACTCATAGGGAAGTTTACCCGCAGTACTGGGCTCAACATGCACTGTTGGAAATTATGGCTCACGGTGCAAGGCTCCCGGATGTTTGGCTGCCGGGGCTGATATCGCTTGGTTTCGGGGTTGTTGGCCTCGCTGTGGGATTGCTGAAATATAAATCGTAGATTAAAATAGATATCGTCTACCAAGCAATGCTCTACGCTTTCTTCATAATATTACTCATCGTTGCTTTTTTAATGTTAATAGCATCGTTTTTATGTTTTGGTAAAGTCGTCTCCGTTCACCGATACTTAAGGATTGGCTTAGAGGGTTTCAATGATGCAACCTGGATTCCCGAGAACCCCTAACGAGGATTCGACACTAACAGCCTCTAAAGTCGCATAAACACTGGATTTCTTCGAAATTTTACTCGCATTATTCCTAGTTATGTGTTATA
>JAJZPO010000148.1 GCA_021811155.1 Bacillota bacterium
ACTTTCCAGGCACTCGGACCATAGACCCCAGCGGCAACCACGACTCCGGCCAAAGCCACGGTACCCACCAGGGTGAGGATTCGTCTTTGATCAAATCCCCCAAAACGCATACCCTTCCCTCCTGTCCTTGGATTTTCTTCTATATATTACCAAGTACCAGGGTGAAAAGTGTGTCGCTTTTCCTGAATGTCAAAGTCATTTTCCGCCTTCCCTAGGTCAGATATCCTACTTTACTCTATTCTCTGTGTGATACTCGCGAAAAACCACCATTATTTTACAAAAGTTTCACCCGCCACTTATTCCTTATCTTTCACTCCACCTTACGTTCTCCCTTACCAATGTCTCCAAGTAAGCCATGAGCTCGGGAGCCAGGTCGTCCCGGCGCAGGGCAAATTCGATCGTGGCCTGCAAGAATCCGAGTTTATCTCCGACATCGTAACGCCGTCCTTCAAATTCATAAGCCAGGACTTCCTGGAACTTGCTCAGTTCCCTGATCCCATCTGTGAGCTGTATTTCTCCACCCTTGCCCGGTGGCAGCATTTCCAGAATATCAAAGATCTCCGGATTAAGAATATACCGACCCATGATAGCCAGCCGGGCCGGAGGAGCATCTTCCGGACTTGGCTTCTCCACCAGGTCCAAGGCCCGGTACACCCGCTCCCCGAAGTTCTCCCCGTCCACAATGCCGTATTTCGATGTGTCTTCCAAGGGTACCTGCTGCACTCCCACGATGCTGGCACCGTGACGTTCATAAATCTTGATCATCTGGCGCAGACAAGGAACTTCGGCATGGATCACATCATCCCCTAAAAGTACCGCAAAAGGTTCATTGCCGATGAACTTGCGTGCGCTGTGAATAGCATGCCCGAGGCCCAGAGCCTCTTTCTGGCGGACATAATAAATGTCAACTAGACGGGCGATGTCCTGTACCATGTCCAACAGTTCTTCTTTTTCCCCTTTTTGCAAAAACATCTCCAGTTCAACCGAGCGGTCAAAATGATCTTCGATCGCCCTTTTGTTGCGGCCCGTTACGATGATAATGTCCTCAATTCCGGACTCAACCGCTTCTTCTACGATGTACTGAATGGTTGGCTTATCGACAATAGGCAGCATTTCCTTGGGCTGAGCTTTGGTAGCCGGTAAGAAGCGGGTACCAAGGCCGGCCGCAGGAATTATGGCCTTGCGAATTTCGCGCATATTATCATCCCCTCCTATGAGCAAAAAAAGATCATTTTGCCCTTTTAGATTATTCACAGTCATTAAAGAACATACGGAAGTTGGTGCAATGCTTATACAAGTTAATTATACCATATTTGGAAAGATGATATCAGAGATCCTCACCACAGGCTGTTTTTATGTAAAATAATGTAGTCATAACTAAAACATCCCTTGCAGGCGGACGCATCTTAAACTGATCTTACGTCAATATTAATTTCATCCCTGTAAAAAGGAATGTGCTTTGATTCGGGAGGCGGTTCAGTTTGCACACAGAAACAAGTACCGCCTTATATCTATTAAGGCGGTTCGCTATCTACGGGCTCATTGGCCTGGCTGTAGAAGTTATTTATACCGGGCTGGCTTCCCTCTTGGCAGGGGATTTAAGCATGCATGGGTTCAGCTTTGTCGTGATGTTTCCGGTTTACGGGCTGGCCGTTTTCCTCGAACCCCTGCATACACGCCTAAGGGACCTTCCATGGTGGGTAAGAGGATTTACTTACCTTATCTTAATTTGGGTGATCGAGTACCTAAGCGGCATGTTCCTGCGTCTGTTTATCGGAGCTTGCCCCTGGACTTACACAGATCCTTTAAATATCGACGGCCTCATCACTTTGCGCATGGCTCCGGAATGGTTTGTAGCCGGATTAATCTTCGAGCGTATCCACACCTTCCTCGACCGGCACAATATCTAACATTGCCTACACTAACATTACCAATCGAACCATTTGTTATCCCGGTCACACCCTGAAGTGCCCCATCAACTCTTTAAGGTCGCGTGCCAGTTGGTCAAGAGTCTCTGCGGAAGCAAACAATTCCTCCACCGAGGCATTTTGTTCCTCGGCAGCGGCTGCGGTAGCCTGAGTAATAGCAGAGGTAGAGTCCGCCTGTTTAACTACAATTCCCATGCCGGAAAGCATACGCGTACCGTCCTGCTGAACCTGGCCGACAGACGTTTCAATTTCCTTGGCCAGTTCGGCGCTTTGTTCAACAGAGTTCAAGATCGTGCCGAACTGAGTGGATATTTCTTTAAGGTAAGTACCTCCTTGGTTGACACTGTTCACACTGGCCACCATTCCCTGGCGCGCGCTTTGGGAAGCCCGCTGCATTTCCTGCACCCGTTGGGAAATATCCACGAGGCTTAGCTGCACTTGCTCGGCCAGCTTGCGCACTTCTTCCGCCACTACGGCAAAACCGCGCCCGTTTTCCCCTGCCCTTGCCGCTTCAATGGCAGCATTTAAGGCTAAGAGGTTAGTCTGTTGGGCAATGCTGTCGATGATCTGGACAGTTTTGGCGATATCCCCTGATTTCTCATCCACGTTTCCTATAACATCACTTAAACGATGCACCTGCTGTTCGATCTCGCCCATCTGCTGCACAACCTGCTGCAAGGCTTTGCTGCCTTGACGGGCCAGGCCGGCCGAGCGCTGGGAGGCGTCGTTAACTTTTTCCGCCTGCTTTTCAACATTATTCATCTCATCGATTACCCGAGCCATGCGCTCCTGATTGTCCGTCATTTCCTGGACCTGCATTTCGGCCTCCCCGGCTATTTCAGAGGCAGACAGGGCTACCTGCTCCGCCGCTTTGGCCGACTGTTCCGAGCCGATTCTCATTTCCTGGGCAGTGCGTGCTACCTGATTAGCCATCTCGATGACATTTTTAATGATCTTGCGCA
>JAJZPO010000078.1 GCA_021811155.1 Bacillota bacterium
AATAAGCCTTTTGGGTCTGCTCGGGGGTCCCCACAAAATATAGTCCCAAGAGACATTCACCAATATTTTGTGGGGTAATCGGAAGGTCGCTCGCGGAGTATGCTAACGGCTCCTCCGTAATGCTTCTCTGCGCAGAAAGAAAATTCACCCTTGAGCTTACAGGTCTGTTTCATTCATCAGTGGTGCCGTTAAACGGCATCTAATATTGGCCAAGACAAGGCTCAAGCTAAAAGAAAGGGGGTGAAAAGGAGAATCTTGCCTTAAAACTCCAGTATTTCTCCGGTAGAGAAGAGGTAAATATACTTTTCCTTAACCTGCCTGCCACTTAACCTTGCCAGGGCCAGGGCATAATACCCTATCTGCAGCCGGTACCTCTCCCTTATCATCTCCACCCTGCCCGGGGCCACGTAATCCGTCTTGTAGTCCAAGAGCACAATCCCATCCGGTTCCTCGAAGTAGCAGTCGATGACCCCCTGCAGGAGCGCCGTCTCGCCCTGGTAGGCCTCATCCCCCATGTCCTGGTAAAGCTCCCGGCAGGGAAGCTCCATAAAAAAGGCCGCTTCCCGGTTCACCTTTTCTGCCGTCATGAGCCGCCTCCCCAGATCGGAGTCGAGGAACCGCCTGATCTTAGCCACCTCAACGCTTTGGGCCTGCTGCGCCGTGAGCAGGTCTTTCTCCACCATTTCCTCTATCTGCGCCATAATATCCCGCCTGAAGTCCAGACGCTGCATGACAAAATGCATGACTGTGCCGGCTTCCGCCGGGGTTAGACCTTTCTTTGCCTCCAGGAACATGGGTTTATTGACCAGAGGCGGCAGGTACCCGGGCAGTTCGCCTGCTTCTTCCCTCGCCTGGGCCTCAAAGCGCCTCTTCAGCTCAGTCACCGAGACCTTGGCAGGCACCCTGGAGGCGAGGGCATAAGGGTATTCCCAGCCGAGCCTTCTGGCGAT
Source organism: Bacillota bacterium (assembly GCA_021811155.1). GTDB lineage: Bacteria > Bacillota > Desulfitobacteriia > Desulfitobacteriales > JAJXUE01 > JAJZPO01. The sequence goes on from JAJZPO010000078.1 coordinate 951, forward strand.
CTCCGCTGCAAGCTCGCCGGCTTCACTCGCCTCAGCAGCGCTTACGCCGTCCGCCCCAGCCTCACAGCCCTCCCATCCATCTCTTGCCTCAATCTTGCTGCCCGCCTCCGTCACAGCCTTACTACCATCCTCCGCCATAACCGCACTGTGAACCTCCGCCGCCCTGCCGTCCTCAGCCGGGGCCTTACTGCCGTGAAGTGACCGAACCTCGCCGCCGTGCTCTGCCTCAGCCGGCCCGTCCGCCTGGCCCAGCCTGTCCAGCCACTGAATAAATTCGCTTTCATCCTGCTCTTCGGCTGCTGAACCGCTCAATACGTCGCTCTTATTCCACAACCGGACGCTCCATTCCGACTGGTCTTCCAGCAAAAGTCCGGGAAACTCGCTCCCCAGCCCGGCGCTTTCCCTTAAGGCGCTGCAATCCTTATGCCTAAAGAGGGCCGGCCCAATCCAGTCCAGGTAGCTTAAGCCCTTCAGCATCTCGTAAGCCGGGAGTTTCTCCCCGTTAACTGCGGCATTAGCCCATTTTGCTGCTGCCTTGGGGATATCCCGCACCGTTCCTGTGATAATCAGCTTTTCCCGGGCCCGGGTCAAGGCCACATAGAGGATCCTCATTTCCTCCGAGAGGGTCTCGGCTTTGGTCTTCTCCCGGATAGCCTGTTTGGGCATAGAAGGGTAGGAGAGCCGCCGCCTGGGGTCCACCACATCGGGGCCAAAGCCCAGCTCCTGGTGCAGGAGAATGCTCTTGTTCATGTCCTGCAGGTTGAACCGCTTGCCGCAGCCGGCCAGGATCACCACGGGGAATTCCAGGCCTTTGCTCTTGTGGATGCTCATGATCCGCACCACATTGTCATTTTCGCCCAGGATTTTGGCGCTCCCCATGTCCCCCCTGCTGCTTTTCAGCTTGTCCACGAAGTTGATAAAATTGAACAGCCCCTTGTAGCTGGTTTCCTCAAACTGCCTGGCTCTTTCAAACAGCACCCTGAGGTTTGCCTGCCGCTGCTCGCCGGCCGGCATGGCCCCTACCGTGGCGTAGTAGCCTGTCTCGGTATAGAGCTGCCACAAGAGCCGGTCGGTGGAAGTATAGAGGGAGATATCCCGCCACCGTTCGAGATTGTTTAAAAATGCTGCAGCCTTGGCTGAAGCCTGGCCCTCCTCCCCTTCAGCCAGCGCTTTTAGGGCATCATAGAGCGGCGCCTTGCGGTCGGCCAAGCGCAGTTCCGCCAGTTCGTCGGTGGTAAAGGCGACAATCGGAGACCTGAGCGCCGCCAAAAGCGGAATGTCCTGCAGCGGGTTGTCGATGATCTGCAGCAGGGATAGGACCACCTGCACTTCAGAGGTCTTGAAAAAGCCCGTGCCTGTATCGGCAAAAGCAGGAATCCCCTGGGCCGAGAGTTCCTGCATGAACACGTCGGACCAGTTGAGCGTGGTGCGCAGGAGGATGACTATATCCCGGTACTCCAGCTTGCGGTATTCTTTGGAGCCTTTGTCAAAGACAGCGAAGAGTCTTCCCGCCTGATCGGGCTGCATCAGCTCCCGGATACGTTTTGCCACCACCCGGGCCTCGCTCTGAATGCCGTCAAGCATCTCCTCATCTGCAGGCCCTTCGTCCGGTCCATCCGGTCCGGCTTCCGGTTCCGGGCCAGCTTCAGCCTTGGCTTCATCGTCAGGCGCGCTTTGTGGGCCGGCGGTTTGCAGCAGGTGCAGCTCCGTTTCCCCGCCCACCGACAGGGTTTCGGTTTCATTAGCCGCAAAAACCGCTCCCGGGTTCAGGGCTTCCAGCTCGGAATAGTCCAATTCTCCCGCCTGAACGGACATGATCTGCCGGAAGATGAAATTAACGGCATCCACAACCTGTTTGCGGCTTCTGAAGTTTTTAAACAGCAGTATCTTGCGGAAGGGGGTTCCCTTTTCAGAGGCATAGCTGTTGTATTTAGCCAGGAAAAGTTCCGGCTTGGCCTGCCTGAACCGATAGATGCTCTGCTTGACGTCCCCTACCATGAACACATTTGGCTTCTCGCTGTCCGCCCTGGAAATCAGCTTGATGATAATTTCCTGAACCAGATTGCTGTCCTGGTACTCATCCACCAGGATTTCGGCAAAGCGTTCCCTGTAACCCAAAGCCGCCTGGGAAGGAATCACCGCCTCATCCTGCCCGGACAGGATTTCCAGGCAGAAATGTTCCAGGTCGTTGAAATCCACCAGGGACTTCTTCGCTTTTTTCGCGGCGTAGCCGGCGCTAAAATCCGCCGCCAGCCGGGCCAGGCATTTCAGCCTGGGGTACATGGCCTTTAAGTCAGCAATAATCTCCGCCGAGCCAGCGGGGAAATGCTTTTCCCGCATCTTTTTGACCCGGGCCTTGACATCGTCCCGGATTTTTTTCACATATTCCTGGGCGCTCTTATCAGCATCCCTGCCGGCCCGCGGCAGGCTGCTGAACTCAATCCTCTGCAGGGCTTGGTAAACCGCATCCCAGCCGGCCCCTTTTGCAGCAGCGCAAACCTTGAGCACGGCGCCCAGGCTGGCCAGGTCCTCCAGAAACACGCTTTGGTATTTTTCCAAACCCGAGGCAGCTCCTAAGGCTTCCACCGCCCGGTTCAGCATCTCCTTTAGGCCCGCAAGTTCCAGGCTGAGGGACTCAATCAGGACCTTGCCCCAAGCTGTGGCGGCAAAATCCAGCCCTGCCGGGGCATTGAAGCTTTCTGTCATCTCCGCCAGCCATTTCTCCGGCCAGGGACTGCTCTGCACAAAGCCGTAGAGATTTAACACCATGTCCTGTAGGGCCTGGTCATCGCGGTTGCCGCCATAGCTCTCCAACAGCTCCAGGAAATCCTCGCTGCCGCTTTCCTGTTCGTACTGCGCTTCAAACAGCTCGTTTAGGACCTCCAGCTTCAGCAAGGCGGCTTCGGTTTCATCGGCGATCCGGAAGCCCGGGTCAATCTCGATGCTTTGGAAATTGCTGCGGATCACCTCCAAACAAAAGGAGTGGATGGTGGTGATGCTGGCCTTGTTCAACAGGGTTAGCTGCCTTTGAATATTCCTGGAGTCAGGGTTTTGCTCCAGAGCCCGGGAGATTGCTTCTCCGATCCTCTCCCTCATTTCCGTGGCCGCCGCATTGGTAAATGTAACCACCAACAGCCTGTCAATATCCAAAGGATGCTCAGGGTCTGTAATCTTGCCGACAATTCTTTCCACCAGCACCGCAGTCTTGCCCGCCCCGGCCGCCGCAGCCACCAGCAGGTTACAGTCCTTTTCCGTGATGGCATCCAGTTGTTCATCGGTCCAGTGGGGTTTTGTACTCATGAGGTGTTTCATCCTTGTTAATTTTTTGGGGTTAGGAGTTAGGAGTCTGACTCCTGACTCCTGTCTCCTGTATTCTTACTCCTGCCTGCTCCACTCTTCGGCTATGAGGTCCCAGATCTCGTCATCCTCCCGGTCATAGAGGGGTTTGAAGCGGTTCTCCTGCCTTACGGTGTCAAACTGGCAAACCGCCCCGAAATTGCAGTAGGTGCAGGAGGTGGCGCTTTGTTTCCGGTAGGGTTTTATGGCCACGTTTCCCTTCATGATCTCGCCGCACAGGCCCTTAAGGAGCTTCCTCACATATGTGCGGAGCAGTTTGAGCTGCTCCAGGGAGGCAGCCGAGGACTTGCCCAAAGCATCACCCTTATTGATTCTGGCCGGGATGATGAGGGATGCCCCTTCGATGCTGTTGTCCATCTCCTTGATCAGCTTCACGTCGGCCAGGAGGAGCCCCTTCATCCTCAACTGCTTCATGATCGCCTGTTCGATTTCCGCCTCGCTCAATTTGCCGTTTCCCCGGATAATGGGGTCGTCAATCCGGAAGTACAAGACTCCTCCCGGCAGGACCGGCGGGGCAATTTCCTCCCCGCTGTTTTCCCAGAGTGCATCCAGGTAGGTAATGAGCTGAACCTGCAGGCCGTAATAGACATCCGAGAGTCTAAAATCCTTGCTGCCCGATTTGTAGTCAATAATCCTGAGGTAAGTCCCCTCTTCCGTTTTCAGGGCATCGACCCGGTCGATCCTGCCGGTTAAAAGGATCTTTTCCCCTGATTCCAGTTCGATGCTGATGGGAGGGAATTTCCCGTCCTCAGCAAAATCCAGTTCGTAGCCGATGGGATCAAAGCTGCTGCGCCTGATATGCTCGGCGATAAGCCAGACCGCCCGGGAAATTACCCTTTTCAGCCGCAGAGCAAGGGCTGTGTACCTTCTGGAGCTGGACAGTCCCGCGCCCTGCATCTTTTCCAGCATCTCATCGACGATCTGCGACACCTGGCCGGCACACCAATCGCGCTCAAACTCCCGCCAGGAAATGCTTTGCTCCGTCAGGCAGCCGGAGAACCTTTCAATCACGGCGTGCATGAAGGTTCCCACGTCGGGGGGGCTTAGGCGGTAAATTTTCCGTTCCCTGGCTCCCAGCCCGTACTGGACATAATAGGCAAAAGGACAAGCCGTAAATTTCTCCAGCCTGGATACGCTGGCATAGGCCGGTTCCCCGTACAGGGCTGAGACCTTCTCCCTGCTCACCGGCTGGGCGATATTTTTGTAGCGGAAAGCAAAGCGCAGGGACTCACACTTTGGCCCCCACTCTTCTTGTCCGGCAAACCAGTGGTATACCCCCTGCCACATGGGCACGATTTCCTTGCCGTCCGCTTTCTGGCGCAGGGCGGAAACCATCTGCCTGAAGGCCGGAGTCTTGCCCGTCACCAGTTCAGTTTGCGCCTCAGCCGCTTCCGGCTTTAACACATTGCTGCCCTCGGCAATAGCCGGAAACAGCTTGCGCAGCCGGGAAATGATGATTGAGGGCCGCATGGTTCTGCCCTCATGGTCGGCTATGGGCCAGCTAAGTCTTAGGTAACCGCTGGAAGTCGCCAGCGCCCTGTAAACAAGGTATTGTTCGTCAAAGGCCTTGGTCCTGGTGTCACTGGCCAGCTCAACCCCGGCCTGACTGAGCGCCGCCCTGTCCTGGTCTGAAAGGATGCCTTCTTCCGCTGTTGCAGCGGGAAACACACCGTCATTGACGCCCAGGATGTACAGGGCTTTAACCTCATGGCTTTTGGAACGTTCCACGCTTCCCACCAGGACTTGGTCAAGGGAAGCAGGGATTAATCCCACCTGGTATTCGCCAAAGCCGATGGCCAGGATATTGGCAAACCTTTCTATACCAAAGGTCTCTTCCCCCATAACCTCGACGATCTGGTCAAAGACCTGCATCACAATATTCCAGACTTGGGAGTATTCATTGGCGAGACTGAGCCGGCCGCTTTGCCTGAAGCGGTCAATACTTGCTTCGATTCTGCCAGGTATGCCAAGGCTGCACAGGAAGTCGTACAGGGCGGAGCAAATCTCCGCGGCCTTTTTTCTGCCCTTGGTTTTCTGCCGGAACTCTATGAGCGGCGCGGAGACCTCGTATCTGATTTGATTGATTTCTTCCAGGGCTTCATTTATTGCCTCAGCTTCTCTCTCGTCGGGGAGAAGCCCCGGGCTCATGTACCAAGCCGCCTGATTCGTCCAGCGGATACCCCGGATGCCGCAGGCCAGGACATAGTTCTCCAGCTTGTCAATACTCTCCCGTTTAACCCCGGTCAGGCCGGTTTTCAGGTAGCGGAAAACCGCTTCATAGGACCAGTTCTCGCTGAATATCTCCAGCATGGACAGAATCAGGCGCACCAGGGGATGGTTGGTTATCTCAATCTTCCTGTCGATAAAGCAGGGAATCTCGTACTCAGCAAAAACAGATTCGATCAGCCGCTCATAGCCTGCCAGGTTTCTCACCACCACCGCAACCTCGCGGTAGCGCAGTCCCCTGTCCCGGCAGAGGCGGACAATATCCCGGGCAGCCGCCTCAACTTCAGAGAAGAGGTTGACCGAGCAAAAGAGTGAAATGTCCCGGGTTTTGTCCGGGTAAGCCTTGTAGGGGTAGGCGTTGAAGTTTCGCTCCAGATATGAAAGCTCCGGGCTGGCGCTAAACCTGGACAGAGGTTCCTGGGCCAGGCGAACTGCCGGTTCAATCTCGACAGCCAATTCATGGGCTATCCCCGTTAGTTTCCGGCAGGCTTTCTTGACAGCGGAAAAAAAGTCGTTCCCTTCAGAGTGGCCGCTTCCGTCCAGGCGGTCCGTACAAAGGCTCACACTTACCCGTTTTGCCTGCTGCAGCAGCTTGGCGATCACCTGGTATTCCTGAGGGGTGAAGCTGGCAAAGCCGTCGATCCAGATCTCCGCTCCGGCATACAGATTGTCGCTGTCAAGCTTTGAAGCAGCCAGGGTCAGGTCATCATCCGCATCCCGGTATCTGGCGGCAATCGCCGCTTCAAAGCCGGCGTAAATGGAGTTTAACTCGCTCAGCTTGTCTCTTAGCGGGTGGCCTTCCGCAAAGCTTTCGGCGGCATGCTCCAGGTCTTTGGGGGTTAGATTATAGCGCTTGAACTCAGTGATTAAAGTGGATACGGTATTGACAAAGCCCTGGCGGTCGGCGGATTTGGCAAATACCTTCAGGCTGTCCCGCATTTTGTCGAGGAGTCTGTAGATAATCATGCATTTCCCGGCGGCATGGATGTGGGGATAGGTGATGCCGCCGGTCTCATTGAAGATCCGGAAGGCCATGCGGCGGAAGCTCAAGACTTCGGTTTTGAGGATGCCCCCTGTCTCAAGCAGGCCAATCAGGTCCCGCTCCGCCTGAAAGGAGAATTGCTCGGGCACCAGGAGGACCAGGGGGTGGGAGGCTCCGCCCGTGATGTTTGATTTAATTTCGTTCAGGCAGCAGCGGGTCTTGCCGCTCCCGGCCCTGCCATAGATGAATCTAAGGCTCATACGTTTACTTGATCAATGGCTGAAGGCTGCGGGCGGCACCTTTCAGCGCGCCTTCGACTTTGGCCAATCTAATACCCTGGCTGTTCAGCTCGGAGGTTTGAACATCTTGTCTTTCTGTCATCGCGCGAATCCAGGCGTGACTCTCAGTCACCAACGGTTCAATCACCTCAAACCGCTGTTCCAAACCATCTAACCGTTGCTCCACACCGTCTAACCGTTGCTCCACACCATCAAACCTTTGGTTAACCTCTTGGCGAAAATCGCCAAAGTCGCTGATCAATTGCTTCAGAAGCTCCTCCATTCCAGCTCTCCTTTCTTGATTTACATTTTATTCCATCCTCATTATACATCGGAACATAAGTTCGGTAAAGCCCTTTGGGCAAAGATTTGCTGTACCTCAGCAAGTCTCTCACTCAGTATACCATAAATCACTTTGTTCCACAGTTTGCCTTCAGGCCCTCCAGACACTCCCTCACGGTCATGCCCTGTCTGTCAGCTAGTGCTTCCGAGTAGCAATCGGCGCACGAGGAACTTAACCCACCAGCGCAGGTGGAACTGCCTGGCGCACAACAAACCCACTGGCCGGTTTGGTCAGTGGGCTCTGCATCTCTTGCCCTATTTTCCACGTAAAGCTACATCTCATTTTCTTCAAATACGCCCGCCAAGGAAATTGACAAGTCTTCAAATATTCCTACCTGCAAATTATCTCCGATCTGATAGACTTCAGGCCTGGCGTACTTACCTTGTTCTACAAGCTTATACACGTTAAGTAGTCTCTATAGGTATATTTTTTTAACCCTTTTCCCACAGGTTGGCTCATAATCATGGCTTCCCTTTCCGTTTGTTTTAGGACTTCCCTGCCTAAAGCTATTATACATGATTTAACCGTCAATTACCACATCTTGGGAGCAAACCCCGGTAAGTAGTTTCTTCTGTCACAAGCGCTTAGAAGAGTTTTCACCTCTTGCTCATAACAGCTCCCTCAGCTCCCCTGCTGGAAGCGGGGTGATCAGCTTTGCAGCCGTTTCAGGAATCGAGCCGCAAAATGACATTTTTGCCATGAAATACGATGGCTCCGGTCGCATTTGTAAATTCTCCGGTCTCTTTTAGATGACTGTAAACTGCGGCCAGAGATTTCCGGGGTTGAATGCCCTGCCCTTGTGCCCACTCGTATTCCCGCAGCCACAAATCCTTGGTCCCCGGACCTTTCAGCAGCTTCAAGAGACAATACAGGCTTATTTCCTGATCTCTTTCGCGGTAGTTTTGCTTAAAGTTAGTGATGCCCGCCTCAATTTCTCCCAGGGACTTGTACACAAGAAACACCAAAGTTACCAGGTTATTATTTCTTTTCTGCGCAACGTACTCGGCATCCCGGCGTTCTGTGGTCTTTTTAGTTTCCTTGCCAATCATGTGACAGAGGGCAATCGCCCGTTCCTTTAACGGCGGGGTGTTCAGAAATTCGATCAGTACAAGCATCAGGTCTTCGTGAACTGTCTGCCTGTCCAGTCCATTGTCTATTATCAACCTGATTGATTTCTCGATCCACTGCGTCGAAGCATCGCCCTTTTTCAGAACAGCCACTACATCCCGGAAAAAATCCGGCTGACCTATCCCTACCGAAGCAAACGGATCATCTGAACTAAACAGGTATACGCCGCAACCCTGACATAACACGTTGTAGATTGCAAGTAACAAACTGCCGGACTCGTTCAGGTTCTCTGTATTCTGACAATGAGCAAGGAGTTCCTTATGCAGTCGTTTGGCGACAAACCGCCATTTAGGCCGGTCTTTTTTCGCGACAACTCGGTTTGGAATAAAGTAATAGCCCTGCTGCGCGTTGTTCAGAAACTCCTCCGCCTCATAGCTAACCCCGGAAAAGTCGCGCAGGTTTGCTTCCGCACTGCGGCGGGCTTTGCCGATGTCCGGTGCCTTCAGCAATTGATCGATATCTTTTTCTTCAATTGTCCTTTTGGATATCCTTCTGTACATTTCTGCGATAATCAGGCGCAGTTTGTCCTCCGGGTAGTCCTTAATTAAGTCACGCACTTCCTGGATCTTCAACCTTCTCCCTCCTACCTTTCGGCATTACTGGTACGATTTCTACCAGCACTCTGCCGAAGCTTCGCTTGGATTAAACTTTTGACCGGCATCCCCCCGCACAAACGAAACCCAGCTCCGGATCCGGCTCCAGCCTGAGGGCGGTTTGGCCGCAGCGAGGACAAACCGGGGTTTCTACCTCGGCGCAAAGCGGATTGTACAAAACCGTGAGGTTAAGCATTGTCTCTTTGTGCTGTACCTCCAGTTTGACCCGCAGGCAGGGCAGTTTGTAGACCACCACATGGTCCAGGTGTACATCCACCTCTACCCCGTGGCGCTCCAGAACATCTTTCTCGCGCCTCTCCCGGTCGGCCAGGGTCGCCGCCAGCTGCTTTTCCAGGCGGGCTTGTTTATCCTGATCATTTGTCGCCAGGATTTTTTTGTTTATTTCTGACTCTAAATCAGCATAATAACCGGCAATCTTAGCCAGTTCCCGCTGTTTGAGCCCAGCAGCAGCGGCCAGCACAGTCTCGGCCCCTGCCAGAGCTTTTTTCTCCGCTGCCCGGCAGGCCGCAGCATACAGCTTGGCTGCGGGCCACTCCTGCGCACGGGGCAGTTCACACTCAGGAGCTTCGGCCGGTACTACCCGCTGCCACCACTGGGCAAATTCCGGCTGCTCCTGACCGGCGCTCCCATTCAGGATGACTTCCAACATCTCCTCGCTCTTTTCATGGGAGCGGTATACTGCATGAAAATAATAACCGTAATACGCAACTTCCTCCGCCCAGGCTAAACTAACCTTGGGCGTACGGCAGCGCAGCAATTCAATTTTTAGTTTTTGCTCAAAATTGCGGGGAAGGGCAGGGGTAGGACCTGACCTAAAAAGGGTAGTAACCCGTCCGTAGCCCTGTTTTGTCAGGCCAACTACCTTGTCCAGCAGCGGACTGCCATGGGTCACAAACACACTGCCCGGGTTTTCCTCGGCCACTTCATAATCAAAGGCCAGCAGCAGTTGATCCTGTTCAAACCGGTCCGCTAATTCGTCCGGCAGCAGGACGTCAAGCAGGGCGTAGCCTGCCGGTTCTGCCAGAGCCCCGGCCCGGCGCAAATATGCGGCCGTAAAATCCTGCAGGTTGATAAATCCGCTACCGCTCATGCCTTCACCCCTTCCCCCGTTAAGCGGTTTGCCCTATTCCTCCGGGGTTAATTCATCTAACAGGCGGTCATCCAAGGCTTTAACAGCCAGATAATGGTCCCGGGCACTCACCAGGCGGTTGCCCAAATCTTCCATCCCTGTCCGTACGCCAGCTTCATCGCTGGACCCGGCCCAGATGTCCATGATCAGGTCCTCCAGGTCCTTTTTCTCCTTCAAATTGCCCAGGATCATGTCCAGTTCTCCGACCACCAGCTGGAACATGTTGATTTTGGCATCCAGGAGCTCCAGGATGTGGGCCTCGATGGTGCCGCCGGCGGCAAAATTATAGACGTGCACATCCCCGTCCTGGCCTAGGCGGTGGATGCGACCTATCCTCTGTTCAATGCGCATGGGGTTCCAGGGCAGGTCATAATTCACCAAATGTCGGCAAAACTGCAGGTTTCTCCCTTCGCTGCCGGTCTCGGTGGAGACCAGGATGTCTACCTCTGAGGCGAATAAGCGCACCTGTTCCTCTTTTTCCTGCCGGCGCAGGCCGCTGTGCAGTTCCGCCACCTCTAGCCCCGTCTGCCGCAGGGCTGCGGCCAGGGAACGCTGCGTCTCGCTGAACCCGGTAAAGATGATAACTTTGCCTGGGATCTTCGGCAGCAGCCGGAGCAGCGCCTCTGTTTTGGCCCGCCCCGTTACGGCCTGGGCCTGAGACGCCAAGGTGGCGAAAATGCGGCGGAGAACGTCCGGGTAGTCCGGATTGGCAGAGACTTTTGCCAAAGTAGCCGTTACAGCTTCAACACTGCTCCCCATCTCCCGCTGCAGCACTTTGAGCAGAAACTGGCTTACGCCCGCCTTGGGTTTGTCTCCGCTGCTTGCGTAATAGCCGCGCACGAAGGTGGTGAGCCGCCGATACAGGACCATTTCCGCGTCGGACAGGGTAATTTCCACCACCTCGGCGCTGCGCCTGCCGGCAATCGCCCCGGTCTCGCTGCGGCGGTTGCGCACCATGACTTCGCGCACCAATTGCTTCAGTTGGGCGGCATTTTGCGGTTTAAGCGGATCCCCCCGGGTAATGTATTTGCGTTTAAACGATGCTGCTGTCTCCAATTGACCGGGAAGGAGCAGGGTAATCAGGTTAAACAGTTCCTCCAGATCATTTTCCACCGGGGTGGCTGTAAGCAGCAGGATGTACTTCTTTTTCAGGGCGCTCACCAGCTGGTATCCTTGGGAGCGAGAGTTTTTCAGGTGATGGGCTTCGTCAACTATAACCAGATCATAAGCGGCACCCAGGACTTGCTCCCGTTTGGTGTCCCGCTTGGCCGTGTCAATGGAAGCGATAATGCGCGGGAACTCCTGCCAGGGATTGGGGTAGGCCTTAAATGCCGGGCTGTCATAGACCACAAAATCCAAATTGAACTTGGACTGCATCTCTTCCCGCCACTGCTCGACCAAAGAGGGCGGGGCCAGCACCAATACCCGGCGCACCAAGCCGCGCAAAATATATTCCAAGGCGATTAGACCGGCTTCGATGGTCTTGCCCATGCCCACTTCGTCGCAGAGCAAGGCCCTGCCGCGCAGGTTGCTCAGGACGTGACGCACGGTACGCTGTTGATAGTCAAGGGGTTGGATTTGGCGGACCGCAGGCAGAGAGAGCAGGGTGTCAAACCCGGGGCTAAGGGAAAGGTGGATGGCCTGAAGGCGCAAGTACAAGTCCGCTGCCGGAGTTGACCCCGCCCAGGGTATCTCGGTCAGAACCGCTGCGTCAGACTCGGGGAAGAAGTTCACCCGGACCGGTGATGCCAGGTTCTGCGAACCTGGACCGGCAGTACCCGGTTTTGCCGGAGGCTGGGGTTGTTTTCGGGAGTTAACTACCTGGTCTTTGGTCTGTGATAAGCTACTTGTCGACTTTGGGGTGAGTTCAACTGACGGTCCGGGCCTCTGCGGTGACCTTACGGTCTCTATACCCTTGGCGGTCGGGGCTGCCTTCTTTCCGCCTGACACTGCGGCTTTTCCCAAGGTTTTCCCCCCAGCTTTTGCCGCCTCCATGTTCCGCCTTGTGCTATAATCCTTGGCGGAGCGAGGTTCAGGGTTCTTTTCAATTGTATCGTTTTTTGGCTGGACAGACCTTCTTGGCTGTAAAGCTTTTGGACCTGCAGCAAGGAATTTTGCCAGTCTCCGTACCTCAGCCCCTTGCCCTAGTTTTTCATGCGGCACTTCAGCCACGCTGGCTTCCCGTACCAAAAACACGTTATCTTTAACATGTTTAATGCATAAGGTTGCAGACCTAAACCGCTTCAAAAACTTGAACAGGTTAGGACCATGCAGGAATGTCACCTTTGCATCGATCATCGCCATCAGCGAGTACTTAGAGCCATCAGATAAGACGATAACCTGGCGTGCAAATGGTCTGAAAAATTCAGCCAAAGGCATATCGAAGCTGAGTGTATTCGATACCGCCAGGTCCGCAGGCAGCTCAAAATCAACTGTTTTCATGTGGTCCTGCATGGGCCAACCTTCCATCCTATATACTTGGCGAATTCGCCGTACCGGGGATATGCCTTGCAAGGTAGATTCGACAATATTCCTCATATAACCTGCAATTCGGATCCAGATACCCTGATGAAACGAGTAAACATCGGCGGAATGCTGGCAATTGAACTCATTGTAACCTTCTTTCAGGCCCGGGAGCACTTTCGACTCAATCAAATGCTCCTTCAGTTCGTAAGGGTTTAAGAAATAGCTCTGCCGCTTACCGCGATCAGCGAACACTTTCCGATCAGCCGCACGGCAGTTTCCAAGCACCTGCACGTTTTAACTGATGCAGGGCTGGTAAAGGAGCGCAAAGTTGGCCGGGAAACCCGCTACAACCTTCAGCCGGAGCCACTCATGGAAGTAAAACAATGGCTTTCGTACTACGAAAGGTTCTGGGAGAATAAATTGTCCATGTTGAAAAACTATGTGGAAACCAAAGATAATGGCTCTGATAATTCCCCTGGGCCCAAACGCCTGAAAGAAGAATAAGGTTTAGCAGAAAACCACTGACCTGGGTCAGTGGTTTTCGTATGGGCCGCTTCGCACATTTCTCTTCGGCCAGGTATCCTATTCACTGTGTCCCTAACGCATTCCTTAACCCTGCCCAAGTACCGCCTTCGGCTCTGTCCTAAATCTTCAGGAACTCCAACACCCAATAGATTAAAAACGCCGGCCAGAGGAGCGCTTTGAAGAAACCCAGCACTCCGGCCCAAAACGTGGTTGCATGCTGAAGGAAATAAACAAGTGCGCCGATGAAAGCCAGACCATAGACACCGCTTGAAACGCCGTTGTTTTTCACCCTATTGCCTCCTCGCTCGTCATTAGCCATTTTTAAGCCCCCTTCTACCTTCCCTACTCACCCGCCACCCTACTACACGCAGCCTTATCAGGTAAAGTATATGCAAGGGCCAGGCTCCATACACCGCCTGGCCTGAACTAGATCAATGGTAATCGCCAGTTGTCGCAGGTCAAAACGTTTTTGACAGGCGGTTGGGCAGCATATCCCTGTCCAAGATGAAAGAGGTGTTAGGGACCCCCGCCTACGACTCAAAATTCTATGGCCAGGAACTGATCGGGTACACGGCCGGATCTGAGTTCAAACTTGAATTTGTTTTTCCCGAGCCCACAACCGGAAATCCCGACCCGGTAATTGACCACTATGGCGTGCTCTATCCCCAAGGCACTGTCAACAGTATGGCCAATGATCCCGGCCGCGAGTGGTAACCTTTTGCTTTGCGCAGTAACAAACCCTGTGACTTGATGAAGCCACGGGGTTTGTCTTTTTTTACATCAGGTTTTTGTCCTTACTCAACGGGCTCATCCTGTTTGCTGCGCCTTCTCAGCCGCTTAAATCTGGGCACACGTTTTTCGATAAAGGCGCTGACCCCTTCGCCAAAATCGCCGCTGTCGACCCAGTAGGGTTTAGCGCCGTCGCGCCAAGCTGCGTCGCGGGGCGGCAGGCAGAGGGCCACCGCCTCTTTGGCCGTCTTCACCGAAGCCTGGGAATTATAGGAGATGGTCTTGGCCAGCCGGAGAGCGAAATTTTCTACTTTTCCCAAAGAGGTAACATAGTTCACCATGCCCAGGTCATGGGCCTCCTGGGCCGACAGGTGCCTGCCTGTCAGGAGGAGGTCTTTGGCCCTGCTCGGCCCGATTAAGTCCACCAACCGCCTGGCAAAAGGTATGCCGATTGTAATGCCCAAACGGGCAATGGGCATTCCCAGCCGGGCGTTTTCCGCTGCCACCCTTAAGTCACAGGCCAGGGCCAGTTCCAGCCCTGCGCCCATGGCCGCGCCTTTAAGGCAGGCTATGGTCGGGATGGGCAGGCGTTCAACCGCGGAAATGGCCTTCTCCATCAGGGCGAAGGTTTCGTCCACTTCCTCCACCGGCATGTGGGAAAACTCTTTCAGATCAGATCCGGCTGTAAAGTACTCAAAGGCGCCTCGCAGCAGGACCACTTTGGTGACGGGATTCTCAGCAATCCGGCGGCTTATCTTCTCCATCTCCAGCCACATTTTGCTGGTCATAGCGTTGTGGGCTTGCGGCCTCCGGATGGTCACAACTGCAATACTGGAAAAGTCTTTTAACTGAATCCTGCCATCATTGTTTTGCTGTTCAGTTCGGGAATCCATATCCCTTGCCTCCTTACGTACCGCAAATATCTTCCTTATATAAATACTTCCTTCGGGCTCTTTTATCCTGCCTCCTGGGCATATTGTGAGATTTTTTCATCCAACCGTGAGACTCCCACTTCTACAA
>JAJZPO010000079.1 GCA_021811155.1 Bacillota bacterium
GCAAGGTGGGACTAAGTTTATAAATAAGTACAAAAATCCAGTTTGCAGTAATATTATACCATATATGTAAATATATCTGCTGCTATTTCTAAAAAAATTTTTAATTCGGCAGGTGATTCTTTTTTGGAAGCAGGCACCCGCTAACCTTGAGCAAAATAGACTGTACCAGCCCGACAAATTTTTACAGGGTGACGGAGACGGCAGTAAAAGTGACTATCGATTCCGGTCACGGAGGATACGATCCAGGAGCTTTAGGAGGGCGTTCAAAGGAGAAAGGGATTTGACGGAGAAACTGACCGGCAGAACGTTTTAGGAGAGCGCTATGAACAGTACTGAGTATGACCGCAGTTATTTCTACGGCAGGCGTAAAAGCAACTATGACAACTACGCCAAGACCAAAAGCATGTTCTTTAACTTCGCCAAAATTCTTTACAGGGAGTTCCACCCCGCTTCAGCCTTCGACGCCGGAGGCGCTTTTGGCTTCCTGGTGCACGGTTTGCGGCGCCGGGGAGTGGAGGCTTGGGGCATGGATGTCAGCCCTTTCGCCGTCAGACATTCCCCATTTATGGAGTTGGGAGACATCACCAACCTGAAACAAGGCAGGACTTATGACCTTGTTACCTGTACAGATGTCTTGGAACACATTCCGGAAGACATGGTTGAAGAGACTCTGGCTGGGTTGTACCGCATCACCGGCAAGCATCTTCTGCTGGTGATTGCCTTGGCTGAGTATTCTGCCGGCGATCTGGACCTGACCCATATCTGTATCAAGCCCCGCTCCTGGTGGGAGGAACTTTTCACACGTTTGGGTTATCGCCGCTGCCCGGAAAGTGAACAGAGGCTGAAACAGAACCGTTTCTGCCGCAAAAATCTGTGGAGTGAGAAACTGTTTGTGCTGGAAAAGTCCAATTAAAAAGGGTGTACCCCACGGTACACCCTTTTTAAAGCGCTTACAGCACGTTCATTTTTTTCGCTTCTTCCCGCAGCCATGGCCGGAAATCCGGGTGGGCTATTGCAATCAGGGCTTCAGCCCGTTCCTTGAAGGTCCTGCCGCGCAGCTTGGCAACCCCAAACTCGGTTACCACATGGTCAACATCGTTTTTGCTGGTGGTTACCACAGCGCCTTCGCTCAGCCTGGGTACGATGCGGGAGATTTTGCCGGCTTTGGCCGTGGCAGGGACAGTAATAAATCCTTTGCCTCCCTGGGAGCGGACAGCGCCCCTGGCGTAATCAGCTTGTCCTCCGGTGCCGCTGAACTGTACATAGCCAATGCTCTCGGAACAGCACTGTCCAAGCAAATCCACCTCTACAGCGGCATTCACCGAAACCATTTTATACTGTTGGCCGATGACATAAGGTTCATTGGTATATGAGACCGGGTGCATTTCAATCAATGGATTGTTATCGAGGAACTTGTACAGCTTATTGCTCCCCAGGGCAAAAGTACCGACCAGTTTTCCCTTGTGCATACTTTTCTTTTTCCCGGTCACAACGCCTTTTTCCACCAGGTCGACCATGCCGTCCACAATCATTTCGGTATGAATTCCCAGGTCCTCCTTGTTGAGCAAACACTGGGCCACGGCATTGGGTATACCGCCAATGCCCAACTGGATGGTGGAACCGTTTTCCACCAAGTCAGCGATATATTGCCCGATTACCATGTCACGCTCAGTAATGGGCGCGGCCGCCAATTCCGGAATGGGGCTGCTGCTCTCCACAACCATAGTGGCATCCTTAATGTGAACGAAGCAGTTGCCCATAGTCCTGGGCATATGAGGGTTTACTTCAAGGATAATAACTTTGGCCTTTTGGGCGGCTGTGGTAGTGTAATCCACTGAAAGGCCAAAACTGAAGTAACCGTGTTCATCCATAGGAGACACACTGGCCATCAGGATGTCCACATCTACGTAATCCGTAATCAGGCGCGGCACATCATGAAAGTAGTTGGGAGTCACATCAGCCAAGCCCGCCTGCACCATGGCCCTGCTGGCTCCGCTGGTGAACCAGGAATTGTGACGGAAATGGCTTTCCATGCCCGGCTGCAGATATGCCAATTTGCGCAGGGCCAAGAGCTGGTGCAGTACTACCCCCTCTAACTCATCCTTCCTTTTTGCCATTGCTTCCAACAGATCCGGCGGTTCCCCTCCACCCAGGGGCAAAACAATATGTTGTCCGGAGTTAATTACTTTTACCGCTTCTTCCGGAGTAACCAGCTTGCGTTGATACTCCTCTTTCCACCGACTCAAACAACAACACCTCCATAGTTATGAATTTATGCTCTTCCCGGTTCATCAGTTGCAGTTCATAAACCGGATTGTGACCTGTGCGTCAATTCAAAATATTCTAATTTTAACTGACATTTATATATCACATAAATCAATTTAATGTCAAGATTATTTCAGCCAATGGTAGTTTAAGTCGTGTAGAATGCACAGAAGACTAACAAGAAATGCGCGCTTCGTTTTTCCTCAGCGCGCGCATTTCAGTGCCCGTGTTCGATATACTCGGCTAAAGTTGCCGAGTATATACTTTTCTGAGGCAAAATAAATGTAAAAACGGCCCTGGAACCTTTAGTGGGACCCAGGGCCGATAAATATATTCCGTATTATAGAAATTAAAATATTAGTTTGCGGTAGACACTCCCGCTTCGGCGAAAGTAGCCATCTCGCGCAAAATGCGGGTAGCGGCCTCTACAAGATGGAAGGCCAGAGCGGCCCCGGTTCCTTCACCTAAGCGCAGGTTCAGGTTGAGCATGGGCTCCAGCCCCAGGTATGACAGGGCATGAATATGGCCGGGTTCCTGGGAGGAATGAGAGGGAATCATGTAACTTTTGGCCAAAGGCTGCAGCGCTGCAGCAACTGCTGCGGCCGCAGTGGAAATAAACCCGTCTACCACAATGGGCACGCCATTGGCTGCGGCGCCCAGCACTGCGCCGCAAAGGGCAGCAATTTCCAACCCTCCGACTTTAGCCAGAACATCCAGGGCATCCTCCGGGTCAGGACGGTTGATCTCCAAAGCTTGATTAATTACTTTTGTTTTTTTGCCGAGACCCCGATCGTCGATGCCGGTACCCCTGCCCACCACTTCTTCCACCGGCTTGCCGGTGAGGACGGCTACAATCGCTGAGCTGGGAGTGGTATTGCCAATCCCCATATCACCAGTGGCCAGAAGGTTTGCGCCGGCGTTAATCTGCTCCTCCGCAACCTCTACCCCAACCAGGATTGCTGAGATAGCTTGCTCCCGGGTCATGGCAGGACCTAAGGCCATGTTGGCTGTACCCCTGGCTACTTTTTTACTGATTAAGCCTGGATGGGACAAGTCCGCTGCTACTCCCACATCCGTACAAACCACTTTTGCTCCTGCCTGGCGCGCCAGCACATTGATACCTGCGCCGCCACTCAGAAAGTTGTATACCATCTGGGGCGTAACCTCCGCTGGAAAAGCGCTCACCCCTTCAGCCACCACCCCGTGGTCTCCGGCCATGACCAAGACAGCCTTTTGTTCGACCAGCGGCAGAGGATTGCCTGTTATCCCGCCCAACTGCTTGACAATATCCTCAAGTTTGCCCAGACTTCCAGGCGGCTTAGTCAGGTTGTCAAGCCGCGCCTGGACCTGCTCCATCACTTCCCGGTTTAACGGCCTAACCGAATTGATTACCTCCTGTAGGCGTTGTTCCTGCTGCATTTTTAAACCCCCTTCGTTTTTTTCGCGGTGATGACGCTGCCGGCAAAAACAAAAGTCCCCGCGGCACAGAACCCTCGTCCTGTGCCGGGGGACTTTACCATCATCCACCGCGGCCTTCCTTCCTGGCCGGAAAGAAGTCTACTGGTTAACAGGCAGGTCTCCTGGCTTCCGGATCATCTTCACCCTCGCCTTCCCGGTTTTCCGGTGGCAGCTTGAGGGGTCATCCCCGGTTACAGTGGCGGGACCGCGCCGGAATTGAACCGGCTTCCCTATTCTCCTCCCTCGAGGCACCTGTTAACAATTCATTTACTCCATAATAACAGATGATGGGGCCGCTGTTCAAGCTCCCTTTTTCTCAATTTTTTCTCAATCTCAATGCAAGAGGGCAACAAGCAGCAGGGTCATGAGTTCGCTCAGCTCGCACAGCGCTCCGTAGACGTCACCGGTAAGGCCGCCAATCCTGCACGCTACAAACCTGGCGAAGAGCCAGGCCCAGATTCCTGTCAGGACAGCCAAGACCAGACCCTGCCAGTTTAAGAGCAGATATGCGATCAGCAGGGTATACAGGCCGGTCAGGGCGAGATGACGCGGAGAAAAGAAATTGGCAAAGCCTTTGCCCAAGCCCTCTGGCCTGGCATAGGGAAATAAAGCGGTTCCCATTCCCATGCTGAAGCGCCCCAGGGCAGGCATTAGTACAATTACCGGCCAGAGTTTCAGTTGCGCCATTTCAACCAGGAGTGCGTATTTTAAGATAAACAGTCCGGCGGCGGCAATAACTGCATGCGCCCCCACCCGGCTGTCCTTCATGATTTCGAGCATTCGTTCCCTTGACCGGCCGGAAAAAATCCCGTCCATGGTGTCCATGTACCCATCCAGGTGCAGGCCGCCGCTAAGCAGGATTTCCTCCACCAGAAGCACCGCCCCTACTACGCCGCTGGGCAATCTTAAGGCCGCCAGGTAGCCCGTACCCGCCAGCAGAAAGCCCAGCAGCACTCCAACCAGCGGAAAATAGAGCATGCTGCGGGCAAACTCCGTCGGACTGCTCACCTTTTCTTCCACCAGGCGGATAGTGGTCAGAAACTGCAGGGCGGCGATAAAATCCTTTAACATTTTTCCTCCAATTCAGCTAGAATTCGACTGCCTGCACTCTTAATTTCCAGGGGATATCCTGCCACCACCAGGTACACCCGTCCAGCATGCCCAGCCAGAACCTGGTTGGCCTTGCCGGCAAGGTCCCTGTACAAGCGGCCAAGTTTATCTTCGGGCACGATGCCCCAGCCCACTTCATTGCTGACACAGATTACCGTTGCCAGGCCTGAGGACGCAGCCTCTGCCAGTTCCTGTACCCGGGCCAGGATACGCCCCTGCCAACCTTCTGCCGGCTCACCCTCTGTTCCAATTTCCCGCAGCAGCAGGTTTGAGAGCCACAAAGTGACGCAGTCCAGCAGAATTACCCGTGACGAATCTCCGTACCTGACCAGGGTTTCCGGCAGGGCTACAGGTTCTTCGATTGTCAGCCAGTTCGCCGGACGCCGGGAACGGTGCAGTTTGATCCTTTCTTCCATTTCCAGGTCAAAGGCCTGGGCAGTGGCAATGTAAGCTACCTGGCTCCCCAAGCCGGCTGCCAGCTTTTCCGCAAAACTGCTCTTGCCGCTGCGGGCTGCGCCGGTAACCAAAATCAGTTCTCCCAAAAGATAAGACCCCCTCCAGACTTGTAGGTGAAGATATTCCAGTTTGATTACTATTTATCTCTTTTTTTCGATACTTTTCTCATGCGTCGCGGATGGGTGCGTTTGACCCCCCTGGACTGCGGCGGGCTTGTCCGGACCGCAGTAGTTTCCCCGCTCTCTTCTCCTGCCTCAGCCTCACTGCGGATGAACTGACTCAACCGGTTCAATTCCCTGCGAATGTACTCATCCAGACGCACGCTGCGCTGCAAGATTTCACGGTCAATGGCGTTCTGCCGCTTTTGCGACATCATAATGATGGGCGCCTGGATGGCTGCCAGACACGAAAGAATAAGGTTAAGGAAGATAAAAGGGTATTCATCGAAATGCTCGATGCCAAGATGTAAAGTGTTGACCAGTATCCATGCCCCGAGTGTTGCGCAGAACCCAAGCACAAAACCCCAGCTTGCTCCAATCTCACTCACCTTGTCGGCAATTTTCTGGCCCAGGGTGCGGGTATCCTTTTTCATCCTGTACTCCCCCTTAGACCAGTATATTCCTCTCGCTCCCAACTTGTCCCAGCCGCCAAACATCCTAACGATAGTGCAAACCCGACAGCAACGCATATCTTATAAATTAGGAGGCCGCAAGGCGTTACGACTTGTCGCAAAAATGACTGCTGTACATCAATAGGCATTTGCCAGGGGCTGCCTGGCTGACCGGGCTGAAGAAAAGGAGGACCAGAAATGTCTGATACCAAGAAGAGTATTGAAACCAGTGTTCAAGTCCACGAACTGTTCATGGAATTGACCACAACCCTGCAGTTAAGTGTTGAAGACGCCCTGGACGTTTTGGACCGGATTCTGGAAATTGTCAACAAACGAAGCTGACGCACAAGGCCGGCATGCCAGTGGCTCTGTCGCCTGGCCTGGGCAAGAAAAAAGAGCGGTATACTGCCGGATACTGCTCTTTGCAAGCTCAGGCTTTTTCTGCTTTTAACACTTCAATTAACCTGCCGAAATCGGTTTTTGCCACAAACAGGCCTTTTACCTCTTCTTCCCCCAGGTTGAGGTCCAGTTGCACTCCGCGAGCCGTTTCCACCAGCCGGGAATAAGTAATTTTCAAGCCCCTGTTGGGTTTGGGCTTGCGGGAGGGGTCTGGTTCCAGATAACCGGCGTAATCCACTACCACTCCCCTGGGACTGTGGCGCAGCCTGTCAACAAACTCCTCAAAGTCCCCTGGTGACAGTCTTATGTTGTCTATCAATACCGGTCTATAATAAAGGTCAAAGCGTACACCGTAGCTCTGGCTTTTGATCAGCACCTCAAAAGGTTCCATCATGTCACCCCCTTAATCACTTGGAATTGTAATTCTACTTAATAATAAAATATCCTGCTGTAAGCCAGGATATTAATCGAAATCCGAGATCCGAGGTCCGACGTCCGAATACAGAGCACAAAAACATTAACATCTCCCTTTTTGGACCCAGCTAGGAATACATTTCATTCAGCAATGCCGAGGTCCGAAGCGAAGGCCGTACTCTGGGACCAACACACTTTCACTATCCCAGCTCGGACCTCGGACTTCGGATCTCGGACTTCGCAACGGCGCCCTACGGGCGCTTTTGTTTTAGGGCTCAGCCTGCGCCCGGTTTGGCCTTTTTGTGCAGCAGCCTATAGCCAAGATACAGTCCGCCCACTCCCGCCAGAACGGACCACCAGGGGCGGCGGTACTCCGGTGCGAGAATGTTATCCGGGACCGCTGCAGTCGGTTTGGCCTGGCGCATAGGCTCTACTTCTTTAATTTTATCGGCTATGCCGAGCAAAGTCCCCAGGGAGAACCTAAGGCCTTCACTGACCTGTACCGGATCAGGCATTGCCTTTTTTTCATTTTCCATCTAACCACCCCCTACAGCATATGCTGGGAGATGGTGGAAAGAGTTAATCCAGGCGTTTGCGGAACCGTAAAGATGACAGGGCAATGATTGCCACCCCAAACACAGTCAGTGGCACCACATCTGCCCACAGTTGGTAGAGGTGAAGCCCCTTCAGAATTATGCCCCGCAGAATTTCGATAAAATAGGTCAAGGGCATGACATAACCCAAGAAGCAAACCAGTTTGGGCATCGCTTCGCGCGGAAACATAAAACCGGAGAGTAAAACGCTGGGAAGCAGAATAGCAATCGCCATCTGCATAGCCTGCAGCTGAGTCTTGGCCACAGTGGAGATAAACATCCCAAGACCCAGAGCGCTCATCAGAAAGATAGCGGACAAGGCGAGCAGCAAGGCCGTGCTGCCGGCAACAGGCACGTCGAACCAAAACACTCCAATGCCCAGTACCAAGGCAACATCAATAATGGCAATAACTATATAAGGAACCAATTTGCCGACAATCAACTCGCGCGGCTTCACGGGCGTGACAATCAGCTGCTCCAGAGTACCCCTTTCCCGTTCGCGCACAAGAGCAAAGGCGGTGAGTATGATGGTAATATTCTGCAGAACCAAACCAATTAGTCCGGGAATGTTAAAGCGCAAACTGGTCATTTCAGGGTTGTACCATACCCTCGGCCGCAAATCTATGCCTGCGGGGATTTTCTGCGCCAAACCCGCTCTGTCAAGGCTGGCGAGGCGAAGTTCGGCTGACTTTTCCTGGCCAAGAAGCTGTGCTGAGTTAAACACAGTCCTGGCTACGGTTGGGTCAGACCCGTCTATCACAATCTGGACAGGGCTCTGTTCCCCCCTCGACAACTTGTCGGCATATCCGTGGGGGATTATCAGACCGGCCTTGGCCCTGCCTGCATCGATCTCGTTTTTCACCCCGGTGTAACTCATCTCATACCCGGTAACCACATAGTAGTTCGAGTTCTGAAACGCCTGGATCAGGGCCCTGCTCGCGGAGGTCATGTCCTGGTCCAGGACTACCAGGTTGATGTTGTTGATATCCGTGGTAACAGCGTACCCAAACAGGAGCAGCATCATGACGGGCATGACAAAAGCAATCGCCAGGCTTGGCTTGTCCCGCAGGATATGGATAAACTCTTTTAAGATAATGTGCTTAACCCTGTTAAGGTTCATACCTTTACCTCCTCTGACAGGCTGCGGTGCCTCTCCACCATGGCGATAAAGACATTTTCCAGGCTATTAACCTGCCACTCCTGCTTCAACTCGGCCGGACTCCCGAAGCCCTCCAGTACCCCTTGGTACATTATCGCCACGAGATCACACTGCTCCGCTTCGTCCATATAGTGCGTAGTGACCAAAATCGTAAACCCCAGGGATGCCAGCTCCCGCAGGATATCCCAGAACACGCGGCGGGAAACCGGATCAACCCCGGCTGTAGGCTCATCCAGGATTAACAGCTGCGGCCGGTGGATGATGGCGCAGCCCAGAGCCAAACGCTGTTTCCATCCTCCGGAGAGAATCCCGGCTAAGGCTTTGCGCTTTGTCCCCAGGAGGGCGGTTTCCAGCACTTCCTCCAGCCTCTGCGCCAACTCCTGCTTCTTCAGGCCGTAAATTCCCCCAAAAAAACTCAGGTTTTCCTCCACCGTCAGGTCTTCATACAGGCTGAACTTTTGGGACATGTAGCCGATATTCTGTTTAATCTTCTCTGGGTCTGCGGTGATATCGTGTCCCGTGACGGTACCGGCGCCCGAGGTAGGCCGCATGATGCCGCAGAGCATGCGGATGGTAGTTGATTTGCCGCTGCCGTTTGGTCCGAGAAATCCGAAGATCTTGCCGGCTGGAACTTTGAAGCTCAACCGGTCCACCGCTGTATAGCGGTCAAACTTCTTAGTCAGGTCCCGGACCTCTATAGCCCAATCCATCCCGTTCACTCCTTCACAGGCTCACGTCGGCGGGCATGCCAGGCCTTAAGCGGTCCTGCCCGCCGGTAACCTGGATTTTTACGCCGAACACCATATTGACCCGTTCCGAGGGAGTCTGCACATTTTTCGGGGTAAATTCTGCTTGCGTATTAATCCTTAAGACCTTGCCGCTAAAACTCTCCCCGGGGTAAGAATCCACACTGATCTTTACCTCGTGACCAACCTGCACCCGTGAGAGCTCATTTTCCGGCACATAAACCGTAAGGCTCAAGTCCAGGGGATCAATAATTGTCACCAAAGGCATCCCCGGACCGGCCAGTTCTCCCCGTTCAACTCCCACCGTCTCAATCACCCCGTCCAGAGGGGATTTGACTTCTGCCTTTGCCAGCTGGGTCTCGGACACTTTTACCAGGGCCGCAGCCTGATCCGCCTGTGCCGCTGCAGCTTCTTTGGCCTGAGATGTGGCACCGGCAAGAACGAGGTCATACTGGGCCTGGGCTGTGCGGAGTTGAGCCTGATAAACGGCTAGCTGAGATTTGGCGTTGTCCAGACGGATTTGCAGGTCGGTCTGGGCAGACTGCAAATTGGCAAGCTGGGTTTGAGCCTGAAGCTTGAGGGTTGGGTCCTGTATGGCGTCCAGTGAAGTTTGCGTGTCCCTTATTTTCCCGCCAATGTCGCTTAAGGCCCCTGTCAAATCGTTAATCTGAACTTGAGCCCCGTTTGCCAGAGCCTGGACCTGGTCCAGGTTGGCTTTAGCAGAGCGCACTTGTTCCACCCTGGAACCGGCTCCTACTCCCCGCCGCTGGGCGTCTGCGGCTGTCCAGGCAGCCTTTGCCTGCTCCAACTGGTAGCGCAGCGCCGTGTCGTCAAGCCGGGCCAGAACATCACCCACCTTTACCGCAGCTCCTTCCACCGCCTGCAGTTCCTTGACCGTACCACCTGTTTCGGCGCTTACCACGACCTCCTTCGCCTCAATCGTGCCGGAAACCTGCAGGGTATTCTCCCTGCCGCACCCAGCCGCAAGTATCAATCCGCCCAGCATCAGGGCCATAACAACTTTTTTCACTCTACACCCTCCCCGCATCAGACCCGGCAGGCAGCCGCGGCGCCTCCTTGTTAACCCGTACCCCGTTCAAAAAGATGTCCACAATCAAGTGCACATTGCGCTTGTCCCTCAGTTCCTGGGGATCCGAGTCCTGCCAGGCCGGATTGGTGGTCTGTAGCACAGAGTCGAACATGACATAGGCAAACACTGCTCCCACCAGACTGCGAACCGCCGCAAAAGGGTCCACGTCTTTAAAAATGCCCATTCGTACCTGAGCCTGGAAGTACTTCGTCACCATCTGGGCAGCCTCAAAAATCACCTTGCCAAAGATCATTTGGCGGACTTCAGGATGGAACTGGGCTTCATAGAACATGACCTTGACTAAATCCAGGTTGGGCCGGATCATCTCCAGCCTATTGTAGATCAGGCTTTTCAGACTTTCCTCATCGGACTTGGCCGCCATCTCGCTCATAGTGTCCTTTAGACTTTCAACCACCAGGGAACTGCCAAGGCCCACGAACAATTCCTTTTTGGTCTTGAAATAGCGAAAGATAGTTCCCTCTGCCACCCCTGCCTCCCGGGCGATTTCGGCCGTAGTGGCACCTCTAAACCCTTTGCGGGCAAACACTTTGGCTGCCGCCGCCATAATCGCCTGTTTGCGCGGCATGTCGCGCAAATTTTCAGCTCCATCGCGCCCCATTCTTTCTGCCCGGGCTTTTCCCGGACGGCACCTTCCCTTCTGACCAAAATAATGAGTGAGTACTCACTTTTATTTTATCAAAAACGCGCCAAGTTTCAACCGTGACTCCTGCTAAAAAAAGAGAGGCCGCTGACAAGTCAGCCGCCTCGATTGTCCGCTATGGAGTTTTTGGTTTCAGTGCCTTGATCCGGTCCCATTTTCCGCTTCCCCAGTTGTAAAACAGCAGCCAGACAAATTTGTACCTGCTCTGCGGTACCTTGATCAGTTGCTCGTAGCGGTCAAAATCGCTGATTCCGAACACCGCGGATACCACCCGGATGAGCAGGGCCAGTTCATCTTTATGAGAATAACCCCGGGCCTTCTCAGCTTTTTGCGCCAGCAGTCTGTTTAACCGTTCGATATATGTCTCCAGGTCCTCCTCAGGGTGATGGTCGGCAGTGGAACGCCCCAGGAAAATACGGGCCTCTTCCGCATCATAGAAAAGATGGGCCACTTCAACGCCGATCTGTTGCCCGGTATCAAGATCTTCAATTACGATATCGGGTCGGTCGGCATGCAGGACGACCCGGAAGTCTGTTCCCAACTGCCGGTTTAAGGCCTCCACCAGATATTCTGCAGCATTCTGTTCCAGTAGCCACTTTTCTTCATCCCACACCACGGTCACTTTGACACCTCGGTTATAGAGTTAAGGCATTGACAGCTAAATCTTAGCATTCTGCAGTCTGTTAAGCAATCGCCGGAACGAAAATTGCCCTATAACAGTCATATTTGGCTATAGAAGGCATAAACCTATAGCAAATCCAAGGGGGTGGCGCCTTATGCCTTTGTCCTTTCAACCAATTCTCAGGGGGATAGTTTACGCCATAATCGCAGCGTTGATTCTTAGCGGTGTGATCGGGATTTTGACCAACCTGACCGGCATGCCGGAATCAGATATGATCAATACTGGAATCTTCGTGGCCAGTATTTTCATCGGCAGCGTGACTGCCGCCCGCCTGGCAGGGACAAAGGGCCTCTATTACGGCATCAGTGTGGCTGTAGGCGTTATCCTCCTCATCCTGTTGATTTCCGCCATCATGCTGCCAGAGCCGTTCAGTTGGCTGGGTATAGCCGAAAAGACTTTATATGCCTTGGTTGCAGGCGCAATCGGCGGGGTGGTCGGAGTCGCGCTGAAGTGAATGAATGTTTCCAACGGGTATACAAAAATAATGGCGCGGGGTGTTCCCGGGCCATTATTTTCCCATGTACAGCAATATTGAAATCCCTACAGCCAAATATGCCAGGCCAAAGTACAGCCTGAAAGAATATCTGCAAGGTTCATCCCGGGCTTTAATCCGGGCGGCAACCCCAAGTTCAGCTGGATTTTCCATGCTGAGCCGCCTCCCCAATCCACCGGTGACCTGGGTCTCAATCTGTCGGACTAAGCAATTGTTTTAGAGAGGACTGCTTGGTTTCAATCGAGTTAATATACCACCCCCCAAGTCCCTTTACCAAGGTGATGGTTACGGTTTGAGACGGAACAGCGCCCAGGGCTGAAACCCACACAGGCCGGCCGCTGATTACCCCGGCATCCTGCTTCAGACTGGACTGTTGCAGTGAGAAGCCGGTAAACTGCAGACTTCCATCCTGTTGCACCCAATCCTGCCAGGCTTTGATCTGCCCGGCTGACTCTAGTTTGCCCCAGTATTTCCGGGTGGTCAGCGCCCGGACTTGCAACCAATCCCCCCTTTCAACCGCCTTGTAAAAGGCCTGCACGGTATAAACCGGGTTGTGGACGGGGTCCATGGGAGATAGGACCTGAGCCATGCGCGGTGAGCCCTGCAGTGAAATAATCGCAAAAATCCCCAGGCAGGCCAACGCAATCACCCTTAAGTAGCGCTTCCCCACGCAAATCCTCCTCCTAAATGTTTCTCTGTTACATTTTAGGAGGACAAGTTGGATTTAATGACTTATTTAAAAAATCTTTTCAGGAAACCACGCAGGAATTCAGGCAGTCTAATGTAATAAACCTTCACTATTGTCACCTCTTTTTCCGAATGTGGTGTTTTATGTGATTTGATAACCCTTCACAACTTCATCCAGTTGGGCCACCAGGGTACGTTCTTCATCTGTGGAAGCCACGAGATATAGTTTGCCAATGATAGAAGTCAAAACCGCAATAACGTCCTCCAGGACCAGTTTGTCTTTCACAGCAATCTGAGCGCTGGCGTCAATCAGGGCCAAGCCAAAATGATGTCCCACACCGCTTTTCATCATCTTACAGCAGGATTTCCCCAGCAAACGCATCACCAAGGATGCTTCCTGTACATCTAATTGGCGGACAGTTTCAATCACGGTGGTTAAGCCCTGAACCATGCGGATACCAACATTCCCCCAATTAATCTGCTCCTTCTCCATAGGACCACACCCCCTTCGTAAGAGCCTGAGGCAATAACCAAAGTTTCCGTGTGATAATATATGCGGGGGTTTACCCGCGGGGTGAGGCGGAACGCAGTACCAAAATTCCCCACAAAAAAAACCGCCGCAGCCAGGGGCTTAAACCCCGACCACAACGGTTCCGTTTCAGTAAACTAACTTAAGTCATGCAGAAAATCCAGGATTACCTGGTTTACTTCGGCGGGTTTCTCCACCATGCCCATGTGTCCGGCGCCCGTGATTACCGCCAGGTGCGAACCGGGGATCCCTTGCTGCAGGTAGCGGGAGTATTTGAGGGGTGTCATCGCATCCTCATCCGCTGCGATGATTTGGACAGGCACCCGGATTTGAGCAATGTCGTTCACCCGGTCAAACTGGTCGCAAGCCTGAAAATCGGCCAAAAGAGCCGGCAGGGCTGTGGTGCGCATTTCCTGCCAGGCCACATCCGCCAGGGCAGGCTGAGCTGATGGTGAGATAAGGTGTGAAGCGTCGGCGAAGGGAAATTCACCCTGCTCCAGCGCCTGAATAATTTGCGGATTCACCCGCAGTCGAGCCCCGGTCGAGATCAGGACCAGGCCCTGCAGCCTGGAGGGAAAACCCAGGGCGAATTCCTGGCAAATGGCCCCACCCATAGAGTGACCGGCCAAAACCGGTTTTTCCAGCCCAAGGGCATCCAAAAACCGGGCGATAAACCCGGCTTGCTCTCTCACACTGCTGAGAGGATCACCCTCCGAGCGGCCATGACCCGGCATATCGATAGCAATAGCCCGGCAGCGGTTTTCCAAAGCAGAAAGTTGGGAATGCCATACCCGTCCGGAACCCCCAGCCCCGTGCACAAAAACTACAGCGGGTTCGCCCACGCCGGCATGATAATAGTGAATCTGGTTTCCATCAACAGAAACATAAGGCATTTGCAGCCCTCCAGGCAAAGAAAAATCTCTCAGTACTTGGGGACCTTTATCCGGCTGACCATCAGGAAGGCGAGGATCAAGGTCGCGCCGGGAAAAAACCCGGGATGCAAGTACTGGCCGATCAAAGCAAACAGGGCCATCAGACCACCGGCTACCGTGATAGGAACCCCGACGAAATGGGTTGTAATATTCATCACATTGAACCGCGCCAGGCGGACTGCGCCGCAGAGAGCAAAAGCAATGGCGGCGGCTAAGCCGAAATTGCCGAAAGACCTGCTCATGTACTGGGCGTAAACAAGTATAGCGGGGGCGACCCCGAAAGAAACCAAATCAGCCAGAGAATCAAGTTCCTTGCCGAAGGAAGAACTTGCTTCCAGGCGTCGTGCGACACGCCCATCCATGCCGTCTAAAACGACGGAACACAGAATCGTATAGGCGGCAAAATTATACTTGTCCTCCATGGTGAACACCAGGGACATGATGCCAAAAAACAGATTGGCAAGGGTAAACAGGTTAGGGATTACTTTGGCGCTCAATGGTTTATGCAGCTGCTTGCCATCCATCAATTTACAAATACCTCCAGGGTTTATAAGCCATGCTTTCGTATATTGTATCACCATTGGTCGTTTTAGGAAAGGGTGAACTGCCTGTTACGACTGCTCCAGGGCTTCACGCACACCCTCGCGGCCCTGGACCAGGCGCAGTGTAATGCCAGGGCCTCTGTCGGCCAGCCAGTCCCGGATCTTGCGCAGGATCAGTTCCGAATCTCCACGCACATGGGTTTTCAAGGGGAGGGAATTAAGAAACTTGCGTCCGTAGCTTTTATCCAAAACCCGATTGTCCAGAATGACCACTACACCCCTGTCCTCCTGGGTGCGGATCAAGCGGCCAAAGCCCTGTTTCAACCTGATGACCGCCTGGGGCATGGTCAAGTTGCTGAAGGCATCCTTTTTTTGCCTGATCAGTTCTTCCATCCTGGCTTCGATGGTTGGGATGGTAGGCGGCCAAAAAGGAAGTTTCACAATCACCACACAAGAAAGTGTTTCACCCTGGATATCCACTCCTTCCCAGAAACTGCTGGCTCCAAACAAGGCGGTACGCGGATTGGTTTTAAACTCTTCTACCAGTTTTCCACGGCTGCCATCCAAACTATGTCCCAGAAGCTGGATATCTTCCGCCTCCAAATATGGTTTGGCAAGGGAATAGGTGTCCCTCAGCATGCGGTGGGATGTAAAAAGCACCAAAGTCCGCCCCTGGACTGTGCGGATTAAATCTACCAGCAGCATCCCCACGGCATGGGTGTAGTCCTCCTCCAGGGTTTTAGCCGGGTCTGGCAAGTCCCGGGGTATGCAGAGCAGCGCCTGCTCTTCGTAGCGGAAAGGGGATTCGACCTGAAGCCAGGCAGTATCAGGGTCGAGTCCTACGCGTTCCATAAAGTGGCCAAAAGAGTTGT
>JAJZPO010000080.1 GCA_021811155.1 Bacillota bacterium
GGTCAATGAGGAAGCGAGCCGAAAAGCATGCTAGGCGACGTAGTCTGCTGAACGGAGCAGAAAGAAAATTCGACCCGGGCAGACCCAAAAAGGCTTGTTTCAGGGCAGGAGTCAGAATTCAAAATACTCCAGGAATCCGGCTCCCACATTCTGACTCCTGACTTCTGACTCCTGAATTCCTCTATTTTTTAATCACATTCAGCCTGATATGCAGTTCCCTAAGCTGCTTGTCTGCAACAGAAGATGGCGCCGCCATCATTAAATCCGAGGCGCTCTGGGTCTTGGGAAAAGCGATAACATCGCGGATGTTGTCCCGCTTGGTCAAGAGCATCATAATCCGGTCCAAGCCAAAGGCTATGCCGCCATGGGGAGGGGTGCCGTACTCAAAGGCCTCCAGCATATAGCCGAATTTGTCCATGACCTCTTCGTTGGAAAGTCCCAGCAGGGAAAACATCTTTTCCTGCACGTCCCGGCGGTGAATTCTGATGCTGCCTCCACCAATCTCATATCCGTTCAAAGCCAGGTCATAGGCTTTGGCCCTGACTTTGCCGGGGTTTGTGTCCATTAAAGGCAGGTCCTCCTCCATGGGGGAGGTAAAGGGATGGTGCATAGCCACCCATCTTTTTTCAGTTTCATCGTACTCCAGCAGGGGAAACTGGGTGACCCAGACAAAGCTGTATTCTTCCTGGTTGATCAGGCCCAGTCGGTTTGCCAGCTCCAGCCTCAGGTGGCCCAGCGCGTCTGCAACTACTCCGGGTTTGTCGGCCACAAAAAACAGGATGTCCCCTACCTGGCCCTGCATGCGGTCAACCAGGGCTGCCAATTGGCCTTCGCTGAAAAATTTCGCGATGGGAGATTTGACGCCTTCAGCGGTTATCACAATGTAGGCCAGGCCCTTGGCCCCGTAAATGCCTGCGTATTTGGTCAATTCATCTATTTCGCGGCGGGTAAAATGCGCACACCCCTTGGCGTTTATGCCTTTTACCCGTCCGCCTTTACTGACAACATCGGCAAACACCTTAAAATCGCTCACAGCCACCAGGTCGGACACTTCCACCAGTTCCAGCCCGAAGCGCACATCCGGCTTGTCTGAGCCATACCGCTCCATCGCCTCCCTGTATGTCAAACGCTTAAGCGGCAGTTCCACCTCGATGCCTTTGGTCTGCTTGAAGACGTGGGCAATCATTCTCTCCATCAGGGACAGGATGTCCTCCACTTCGCCGAAAGACATTTCCAGGTCCAACTGGGTGAATTCGGGTTGTCGGTCTGCCCGCAAGTCCTCATCGCGGAAACAGCGGACAATCTGAAAATACTTTTCCATTCCGGCAACCATCAACAGTTGTTTAAAAATCTGGGGGGACTGGGGCAGAGCATAAAATTCTCCGGGATGGACACGGCTCGGCACCAGGTAATCCCTGGCTCCTTCGGGGCTGCTTTTGCTCAGCATGGGGGTCTCTATTTCCACAAATCCTTCCGCGTCCAGAAAATCCCGCATAGCCTTGGCTGCCTTGTGCCTGAGTATTAATGTCTGCTGCATCTCCGGCCGGCGCAGGTCCAAATAGCGATATTTCAGCCGCACGTTTTCTTCCACATCCACGTCATCGCTGATGTAAAACGGAGGGTTTTTGGCGGCGTTTAGCACTTGCAGCTCCAGGGCGCGGACTTCAACCTCACCGGTCGCCAGGTTGGGATTGGCAGTGCCTTCAGGCCTTGCCCCAACATTGCCGCGCACGGCCAGGACATATTCGTTGCGCACGGTCTCAGCCAGTCTGAAAAACTCCTGCCCGATACTGGGATCAAATACCACCTGGACCAAACCGGAGCGGTCGCGTAAATCCACGAAAATCAATCCGCCGTGGTCCCGCCGGCGCTGCACCCAGCCCATCAGCACCACTTCTTTGCCTTTATCCGCCAGGCGCAGTTCGCCGCATACATGACTGCGTTTTAACTTTTCTTGCATCTTCGATAACCTCCTTGCTTTTACTTGTTTACTGCCAGAAAATCGATGAGGTCGATGAGCTTTACTTCCTGCTGGTCCCCGCTGTCCATGCGGCGGACGGTGGCTGCGCCGCGGGCCAGCTCATCCTCACCCAGGATAACTGCGTATTTCGCTTTCAAGCGGTCAGCGGCCTTGAGCTGAGCTTTGAGTCCCCGGGCCAGGTAATCCATTTCCACCTTCAGATGCAGTTTGCGCAGTTGGGCCTGAAGCTTGAAGGCTTCCTGTACGGCCGGCTCACCCAGGGCAGCCAGGTAAACATCGGCTTTGGTTTCAAGCGGAATTTCAATGCCTTGGACAGCCAGGGCCGAGAAAATCCGCTCCATGCCCAGGGCGAAGCCTATGCCTGGGGTTGCCGGCCCGCCAATCTCCTCAATCAGGCCATCATATCGCCCGCCGCCGCAAATGGCGCTCTGGGCCCCGATTTCCTCCACCATGATTTCAAACGCAGTCTTGGTGTAGTAATCAAGCCCTCTGACCAGGCGTTCATCAACCCGGTAGCGCACACCGACCTTCTCCAGGTATCCCTTGACCTGCTCAAAATGCTCAGCGCACTCCTCACAAAGGCACTGGGTTGTAGTCGGCGCTCCCGCGCTCAATTCCCGGCAGCCCGGATTCTTGCAGTCCAGCATGCGCAAGGGGTTGCGCTCAAAACGCCCCTGGCAATTAGGACAGAATTTGTCCAGGTTGGGCCTGAGGAACTCCTGCAGTTTTGCTTTATGGACCGGGCGGCAGCGGCGGCAGCCCACGCTGTTCAGGTGCACCTCAAGATTCTTAAGCCCCAAACGCTCATAAAAATCCATGGCCAGGGTAATTACCTCGGCGTCCACGGCAGGATTGGTCGACCCAAACACCTCAATGCCAAATTGGTTAAATTGGCGGAACCTGCCGGCCTGGGGCCTTTCATACCGGAACATGGGCCCGACATAATAGAGTTTAACAGGCTGGGGTCCGGCGTAGAGCTTATTCTCCACATATGCCCTGCAAACCGATGCTGTGCCTTCGGGCCGCAGGGTGACGCTTCTGTACCCTTTGTCCAAAAAGGTATACATTTCCTTTTCAACAATATCGGTGGTCTCACCCACTCCGCGCTGGAACAGCTCTGTATGCTCAAAAATCGGGGTTCTTATTTCCTGATAGCCGTATTCGCTGCATACTTGGCGGATGGTGTTCTCAATGTAGCGCCATTTTTCCGTTTGACCAGGCAAGAGATCATTGGTGCCTTTGGGCCTCTGGGTGAGCATAAGCCTGACCTCCTTAAACAAATATAAAAACCCCTCGTCCGCAAGGGACGAGAGGTCACTCCCGTGGTACCACCCTAGTCTAAGAGCCATAATCGCTCCAACTCGCTGACACTTAACGGAGTCACCCGTCCTGTTCTGACCGGAAGCCGTTCGAACAGGCTGCTCAGAGTTGTTTTTCCGGATCAGTAACCTGAAACCGCTTCCAGTCACGGCAGTTTCTCCCTGAAGGTCCTATCCCCCGTACTTGTCTCATCATCGCCGTTTTAGCTTAATCTTTTAAGTGGAATTCTGACTTCCGACCCCTGACTCCTACTCTTAAGTTATTTTACCTATTGCCGCCTTAGTTGTCAATTCAGTCTCTCAGCAGCCGGTCCAGCAGGTGCAGCCTTTCTGCCAGGCTTTCCTGCCAGCGCTTGTAGTAAGCTTCCGGGCTTTTCGGGTGCTGGAAATTGGTCAGGCTCCAATCGGCGGGGTTGACGATTTTCGAAGCAGCGCTGGCGCCGGCACCAAACACGCTCTGACGTTCCTCCATGATTTGTATGTTGTAGACAGATTCTTTGCCGGCCATAGCATAACCAATGTTTTCCATATTGTTTAAGATCTGTTTCTGACGGTAGAGGTAATAGGGACGCATCCCCAGTCCTCTCGCAGTCTGTTCCGCGGCATTCTGCATTTGCGGTCCCTGGGCGCCTGCCTCACTCAGGGCATCTGTGCGGTCCCGCAGCTTGGAAGCACGCTTTAAGGCCAAAGCATGTACTGTCAGGCTGTCAGGGCGGAGTTTGGAGACTTCCTCCAGGGTAAACATCACCTCAGAGATAGTTTCCCCGGGCAGCCCAAGGATGATGTCCATATTGATGTTTTCAAAGCCGCATTCCCGGGCCAGCCAAAAAGCCTCCCTGACCTGGTCAGCCGTATGGTTGCGGCTGATTCGCTCCAGGGTCCGCTGCACCATGGTCTGCGGATTTATGCTTACCCTTGCGGCCCCGGCCTCTGACATCACTTTCAGCTTCTCCCTGTCCAGGGTTTCAGGCCGCCCCGCTTCCAGCGTGAGTTCCACAGTCTTATCTGAAACGAGGTAATCATGGCACCGCTGCAGCAACCTTGCAAGTTCCTGCGTGCTGAGAATGGTAGGGGTACCTCCCCCGATATAAACAGTCTGGACAGCCAGTCCCCTGTCTGCCAAAGCTCTGCCCAGAGCCTTAATCTCCTGCTCCAGGACATTTAGATAGACGTTAAGCTCCATTCCCTGGCCTACAGCGCTGGGAAAAGAGCAATATGCGCAGCGGCTGGGGCAAAATGGAATCCCCACATAAACGCTGACCAGCTTTGAGGCTTCCTCAGGCTTGAGGAGGTACTGCCGCTGCAGGCCTGCAACCTCCAAAGCCAGGGCTGCCTTGTCCGGTTGAATCAGGTAGTCACGGGCCAGAATCCCGGCGACCTCTCGTTCCCCCATCCCCCGGTCCAAAAGGCGGCGGACGATTTTGGTCGGCCTGATCCCAGTGAGGATTCCCCAGGGAAGTTTCTGCTCAGGCTGCAATTCCTGCAGGCACTTGAGCACGGCGACCCTGCTCAGGCGTTTCAGATCCTGGCCCTGGTCAAGCTCGGCTACATGTTCAATGGCGCCGTTGACGCGGCAGGATACACCGTGCCGGTCTCCCCTGCTGTATGTCCTTAATTCCACGCTGATTTCTTGCTCCGCGCCGGCAGGAAAAAAGGCCTTGAGCATCTCTGCCAACGCCTGGGTAAGTTCCGGCGGACCCACCAGTGAAATTCCCATCACCATTCACCTAATTCCCGGGAAAGAACTAAACACTTTAAAAGCAGTTGGACGAAATGAGTGACTCGGACTCCCATGCCGCTTCACGGCACCACCGATGAATGAAACCGGCCGGTAAGCTTAAGGGTGAATTTTCTTTCTGCGCAGAGAAGCATTACGGAGGAGCCGTTTCATCCGACTGCCCCAGTTGACGCGAAATCAGCGTTTTTCATGCAACGGGTGACCCATAAATTTTTCAACGGCATCCCTATAGAAAGGGGTTGTTTTCTTTCTCCTCGCCTATTGTGCTGGAGGGGCCGTGCCCGGGGTGGACCACGGTGCCTGGGTCCAACCCCAGCAGCTTTTCCCGGATGGAGTCCAGCAGCACCTCCATGGAGCCGCCTGGGAAATCTGTCCGGCCTACGGAACCGGCAAAGAGAGTATCACCGGAAATCACGCCGCCGGGGAAGCTGAGGCAGATCCCTCCTTCTGTGTGGCCAGGGGTATGCAACACCTTAAAGCTCAAACTGCCAACCTTGATTTCCTCACCGTCATGCAGCAGGGTGTCGGCCGGTTCGCCCTGCACAGGCAAGGCAAAAAACGCCGAAAGGTTTTTCTTGGCGTCAGTCAGGCAGTCCGCATCCAGTTCGTGGATCAGGACCTTGGCCCTGGTTTCCTTTCTCACTTCTTCTACAGCTCCGATATGGTCAAGGTGGCCATGCGTTAGCACGATATACTTGACCGTGACTCCCAATTCCTTGGCAGCGGCCAAAATCCTGCGGGACTCAGCGCCCGGATCGACAACCATACCCTCTTTTGTTTCGGGACAGCCCAAAATGTAGCAGTTTGCCCCGATGTCGCCTACGGCCAGACTCTTGAAAATCAAACTGAAACCCTCCTCAAAACTCCCTCTTGCTGTCTAACAGGACCGTAATCGGCCCCTGGTTATATATTTCAACCAGCATCCTGGCCTGAAATTCTCCCGTCTCAACGCCTAAGCCCAGTGACCTGAGCTGAGACACAAAGTTCTCGTACAGGCCGAGGGCCTGCTCAGGCGGGGCTGCCTTGTCAAAGCTCGGCCTTCGCCCTTTGCGGCAGTCCCAGTACAAAGTAAATTGGGACACAACCAAAATTTTCCCGCCGATATCCCCCAAACTCAGGTTAATTTTCCCCGCAGGATCTGCAAAAATCCGCAAGCCGGCGATTTTTTCCGCCAGGTAGCGCGCGTCCTCCAGACCGTCCTCTTTGCCTACCCCCAGGAGGGCAACCATACCCGGCCCGATTTCTCCAACGGTCTTCCGGTCAACCAAAACCCTGCCCGACTTCACTACTTGCAAAACAGCCCGCACTTGATCCCGCTCCTAATTTGCTCCGCCAGGTGTTACCCGGTGAATCTCAAAAATATCTTTGACCCGTCTGATTTTTTGCACTACAGCTTCCAGATGCTCCAGGTTGCGTATCTCAATCTTCATGTTGATCAAAGCCATTTTATTTTTTACAGCCCGGGCATTGACGGCATTTATTATGGTCTTGGTATCAGCTACCGAGTTCATAACATCCAGGGTCAGGCGGGGGCGGTCCAGGGCGTGGATTTCCAGCTCCACCTGATACGTGGCCTGTGCCTGTTCGTCCCAAACCACCTCTACCAGCCTGCCCACTTCCTGGTGCTGAATATTCACGCAATCAGAGCGGTGTACCGAGACTCCCCTGCCCTTGGTGATATAACCGACAATTTCATCCCCGGGCAGAGGGTTGCAGCAGCGGGAAAAGCGCACCAGGATATTGTCTGCGCCCTTTACCCTTACACCTTGGGACGGCTTGCCGTACTGGGAATAGGGCTTGACTTCGGGCTGCGCTTCCACCGGCTCAATCCCGGCCCGTTTCAACTCCCGGGCGATATCCTCTCTTAGCCTGTTCAATACCTTGTTCACAGTCAAAGCCCCGTCCCCCAGGGCAGCAAACAAATCATCGGTTGTGACAAAATTAAAGGCCTTGGCGATTTCCAAAACTTTCTCGCCCTTCAACACATCCGCCGGATCCAGGGCCAGTTTGCGAACCTCCTTGTCCAGCAAATCCTTGCCGCGGATGATGTTTTCCTCGCGCTTTTCCTTTTTGAACCAGGCGCGGATGCGGTTTTTGGCGGCAGAGGTCTTAGTAAAGGAGAGCCAGTCCCGGCTGGGTCCATTGCTCTGTTTGGAGGTGAGAATCTCAACAATGTCGCCGTTGGTGAGGCGGGTATCCAACGGCACAATCCGGCTGTTAATCTTAGCCCCCACACAGCGGTGCCCCACGTCGGTATGGACCCGGTAGGCGAAGTCCAGCGGGCAGGAGCCGGCTGGCAGTTCCACCACGTCACCTTTTGGGGTGAACACAAACACTGTGTCCGCAAAAAGGTCGATTTTAAGGGATTCCATGAACTCACGGGCATCCCTCAGGTCATTCTGCCACTCCAGCAATTGGCGCAGCCAGGAGAGTTTTTGCTCAAACACGCCCGTAGGCGACTTGGGGTTCTCTTTATATTTCCAGTGGGCGGCAATACCGTATTCAGACGTGCGGTGCATTTCCCAGGTGCGGATCTGGACCTCAAAGGGTTCCCCCCGGGGGCCCATCAGGGTGGTATGCAGGGACTGGTACATGTTGGGTTTGGGCATGGCTATATAGTCTTTAAAGCGTCCGGGAATGGGCTTCCACATGGTGTGAATTATGCCCAGGGCGCCATAACAGTCCTTAACCGAATCAACGATGACCCTGACTGCTGTCAAGTCATAGATTTCCGCCAGCTCTTTGTGCTGGGTCAACATCTTGCGATAGATGCTGTAAAAATTCTTGGGCCGGCCGGAAATATCGCAGGTAATTCCCACAGAGGTAAGTTTTTGCTTAATCTGCTCGATCACCAGGTTGATCTGTTCTTCCCGCTCCTGCCTTTTCTTCGAGATACCCTCAGCCAGAGCATGATATTGCTCAGCCTCCAGAAAGCGGAAGGACAAATCCTCCAGTTCCCATTTGATTTTGTGAATCCCGAGGCGGTTTGCCAGGGGCGCGAAAATCTCCAGGGTTTCCTCGGCGCACTCCCGCTGTTTGTCAGGAGGTTGATATTTGAGGGTGCGCATGTTGTGCAGCCTGTCGGCCAGCTTGATTAAAATAACCCGGATGTCCTTAGCCATGGCCAGGAACATTTTGCGCAGGTTTTCAGCCTGCTGCTCCTCTTTGGATTTGTACTCAATCCGGCTCAACTTGGTAACACCGTCAACCAGTTGGGCTATCTCGGTGCCGAAGGTTTTTTCCAATTCCTGCAGCGGTATGCCCGTATCCTCAACCACATCGTGCAGCAGCCCCGCCGCAACCGTAATCTGGTCCAACTCAAGCCCCACCAAAATAGATGCTACTTCCAGCGGGTGCTGGATGTATTCCTCGCCCGAGTTGCGCAGTTGGCCCCGGTGGGCCTGTTCCGCATAGCGGTAGACCTCGATGATTAGGCCCGGATCAGCCTGGGGCGTGACCGCTTTGATCTTTTCTACCAGTTCTTCTATTGTCACTCCCCTTACCCCCTCCGCAGTTATTGAAAACCCCTTGCCCACCGGCAAGGGGTCCCGGCATGGTCAAGCCTTAAGATACTGCCCAAACCTGCCGCAAGTGCATGCAGCCTTAGTATTGGACCAGCGAAAACACCTCATAATCAGCCAATCTTTCCCGTCCCTGGAGGTAAGTCAACTCTACTAAAAACCCTATCCCGACAACCCGGGCGCCAAGTTCTTCCACCAGTCTGACCGTGGCGAGAATCGTACCGCCTGTTGCCAGCAGGTCATCAATGATGACCACCCGCTGGCCGGGAGAGAGCCCGTCTTTGTGTATTTGCAGGGAGTCAAAGCCATATTCCAGCTCGTATCTGCTTTCCACGGTTTCTGCCGGCAGTTTGCCCGGCTTGCGGACAGGCACAAAGCCAACGCCCAAATCATAGGCGACCGGGGTACCGAACAAA
Organism: Bacillota bacterium; assembly: GCA_021811155.1. GTDB lineage: Bacteria > Bacillota > Desulfitobacteriia > Desulfitobacteriales > JAJXUE01 > JAJZPO01. The sequence continues at coordinate 8,976 of JAJZPO010000080.1, forward strand.
AATCCCCTGGCTTCAGGGCCCACTATGGCCTCAGCTTGTTTCTCTTGGGCCCAGCGGGCCAGTCCGGCTACAGCCTCTTTTAAGGCCTTCCCGTCCTGCAGCAGGGTCGTCACATCTTTAAACTGTACTCCTGGTTGAGGAAAATCAGGCAACTCCCTGATGTATTGTTTCAAGTCCATATTTTCCACTCCTTAGCTCAACCGCCGCGGGCCAGACCCATATTGGCGAATTCCTCTGCCAGCAGCTGGCCCTCGGTAAACCAATGTGAATCCTGCAGGTTGAGCTTCTTGTTTGGGGCCTGAAAAGTAAATATTCGCTTTGTTTCATTGTTTTTCCTTTTGATAATATCCAATTCTTCAAAAATCTCCATCCCGACCCAGACAAATTCCTGGCTTTCACCCAACCTGTCCGCTAAACTAGCACAGTGTGCCGTGTCCAGGTGCGTGCCGTTTTGGTCCAGGTTCCGCAGTTCTCCGTACAGCCTGGCCAGCCTGTCGCGGCCTGGCCCGAGGGCCCTAACCGCCTCCAGGCTGGTAAATGTATAAAGGACAGGTATGCCCAATTCCTCCAAGGCTTGGGCGCAATCCATCAGGCTGTCTGCTACCACCAGCCCCGCCCGCCCGGTAATTCCCTCTAGTTTTGCCCTATCCTGCAGTAAGAATTCACGCGAAGCAAACACAATATCTGGCTCGGCCTGGCCTTGACTGTATTCCTCCCCGCTCTGGAGCGCAGCCTGAAAACCGTATCCAGTAATCAGGTCCCTGTTTGTCCTGGCCATCCTTGCCGCTAAAACCGGGTGGGGATAAACAATAATACTGGTCCGGCCGGTTTGAACAGCCTGGCTTAGGGCAGCCAGAACCGGGAAACCCAGGTTTCCCCCGGAACTTAGCCTGGCGCTCTCTCCCCGGGCCAGGGCTTGCAAAGCCTCCAGCTCCGCCTGGGATAAATGCCGCTGCTCAATACGCAGTTTGCCAATCATGTTTTCCTGGGGGCGAATATCTTTGAGCTGAAGCTGGACGCTCGTCCTGCCGTTGTACTCGTTAATTTCCGGGGAGAAGGCCACGTCCACTGTTTGACCGTTTCGAAGGACGGCTAAAAGCCCTGCCAGGTTGAAACCTATGCCGCCCGTACTTGTGCCGCCTGCCTGGACCCGAACCTTCAGGTGCCCCTTGCCAACCTCCCTGGCCTCCTGCAGGCTGAGCCCATTCCCCACGAGCACCGGGCTGGGGTTGCCAATCCCGAAAGGCTCCAGCCTGTGGATCTCTGTTATCAAATCCATACTGACCTCATTCAGTTCAACCTTCCCGTCAATTCGCAGCTTGGGAAGGTAAATCTCTTGATCCGCTTGGGCTGCCAGGCGGTTTAACTCCTGCCTCAGGCTTTCCACCTTAGCGGCGCTTACGGCCAGGCCCGCAGCCTGTTTATGCCCCCCGAAACGCAGCAGGGATTCACTGCAGGCCGAAAGGGCATGATACAGGTCAAACCCCGCGATGCTTCGCCCCGACCCTTTGCCCTCCCCGTCCTCCAGGGAAATCATAATCGCCGGGCGGTAATATTTTTCTACCAGGCGGGAAGCGACAATGCCAAGCACACCTGAATGCCACCCCTCTTTGGCCAGCACAATGACCTTGTCCTTGGCAGGATCAAATTCTGTCAGCATTTCCAGTGCTTCAGCCAGGACCTCTGCCTCAATTTCCTGCCGGGTGCGGTTTTCCGCATCGAGATAGGCGGCCATTTCCCTGGCCCGGAGCGTATCTTCGCTCCGGAGCAGCCGGACAGCTATTGCTGCATCGCCGACCCTGCCCGTGGCATTTATCCTGGGGGCCAGGGCAAACGCCACCTGGCCTGTGCTGATAACCCGTCCAGTCAGTCCGGCAACCTCAGCCAGGCTTGCAAGCCCCAGGCGCGGGCTGCTGTTCAATTGCACGAGTCCGTGCTTTACCAGTATACGGTTTTCCCCCCGCAAAGGGACCATATCGGCAATTGTTCCCAGAGTAACCAGGTCCAATAGGCCCATTTCCCTGCCGCTAATGCCCCGTAAATTGAACAAGGCTTGGACCAGCTTAAAGGCTAACCCCACCCCGGCCAAATCTTTAAAAGGATAAGCGCAGCCCGGACGTTTCGGGTCAATCACAGCAAGAGCCGCAGGCAAAACCGCAGGCGGCTCATGGTGGTCCGTGATAATCAACTTTAGTCCCAGCTCCGCAGCGTAAGCAGCTTCCTCCCAGGCGCTGATGCCGCAGTCCACGCTGATGACCAGTTTGTACCCCTGGCCGGCCGCCTTGGCCAATGCCTCCCGGTTCAAGCCGTAACCTTCTTCCAGTCTGTCCGGTATGTAAAATCCAGCCTCACAGCCCAAAACCGCCAAAGCATCCAACAATAGAGCCGTGCTGGTAACCCCGTCCACATCGTAATCACCGTAAACGAGGATCTTCTCACCCGTTACAAGGGCTCTGTCTATTTCCCTCACAGCCAAAGCCATATCTTTTAACAAATAGGGGTCATGCAGTTCCTCCGGGTCGCAAGCCAGAAAATTCCGGGCTTCCTCCACGCCGGTGATGCCCCGGTTGCACATAATCCGCGCCACAATAGGGGAAACACCAAGAGCCGAGGCCAGCTCACCACTCAATAACTCATCCGGTTCCTCCACCTGCCATACTGCCTGGGGCCTGCTCATCAAGTCACCCTCCCCTTCCGCTGCCAAATCCTATTAAGAATTCCCCCCCCAGCCCAAAAATCCTCCTCGTACCCCGAAAGCTCAAAAGGTTCCCCAACAAGAAATGCGCGCTTCGTTTTTCCTCAGCGCGCGCATTTCCCTGCCGAGGCTGAGACATGCATGTTCAGTCTCAGCCTCTCTAGGACTAGGACCGCGCTAGACTCGACCCTCTATTGGGCTTGCGCGGTCCGTCGCAGCACCCCGTGTTCGATATACTCGGCAAAAGTTGCCGAGTATATACTTTCCTGAGGTACGAAAAAGGGCCGTACACACTAACGTGTACGGCCACAAATACTCGCGGTCAGAGCCGCCGTGCTGACCGTCAGCCAAGGAATCCCCCTGTAGGCGGCGGATTTGTCAAAGCACGGGAAAAACATAGGACCAAAATCCAAAATCAGTCCTCGTCCGAGAATTGAAAATTTGCGGAAGAAATGTTCATCCGACTGCCACAGCTGACCCCAAATCAGCGTTTTTCCTACTCAAGAATGATCCTGAGACTTAGAACTCCACGCGCTCCGCGATGTACGCAGTAACCTGCTCGATGGGGATTCTGACCTGCTCCATGGAATCCCGCTCCCGCACAGTCACGCTGTTATCGTTCTCGGAATCGAAGTCGTAGGTAACGCAGAAGGGCGTCCCCACCTCGTCCTGCCGCCTGTACCGCTTGCCAATGCTGCCGGTTTCATCATAGTCAACCATAAACCTCTTCGCCAGGTCCGCGTACACCTTGTTTGCCCCGTCAGCAAGTTTCTTGGACAAAGGCAGCACCGCAGCCTTAAAAGGGGCCAAAGCCGGATGCAGGCGCAAGACCACCCTGGAATCTCCCTCACCCAGTTCTTCTTCCCGGTAAGAATCCACCAGAAAAGCCAGGGCTACCCTGTCAGCGCCCACCGATGGCTCAATACAGTAGGGGATCATCTTTTCATTGGTCTGCGGGTCAAAGTAGGCCAAGTCTTCGCCCGAGTGGGCGATGTGCTGCTTCAAATCGAAGTCCGTCCTGTCAGCAATGCCCCACAGTTCACCCCAACCGAACGGGAACTCGTACTCGATATCTGTTGTAGCGTTACTGTAGTGGGACAATTCTTCCGGGCTGTGGTCCCTGAGCCTCACCTTCGTATCCCTCAGGCCTAAGCTTAAGAGCCAGTTGTGGCAGAATTCCTTCCAGTACAAGAACCACTCCATGTCTTCCCCCGGCTTGCAGAAAAACTCAAGCTCCATTTGCTCAAATTCCCTGGTCCGGAAAGTGAAGTTCCCCGGTGTTATTTCATTCCGGAAAGACTTGCCGATTTGCCCGATGCCAAAGGGCAGTTTCTTTCTCGAGGTTCCCAGCACGTTTTTGAAGTTGACAAAGATACCCTGGGCGGTTTCCGGCCTCAGGTAGACCTGTGCCCTGGAGTCTTCCGTAACCCCCTGGAAGGTTTTGAACATGAGGTTAAACTGTCTGATCTCCGTAAAGTTGTGCTTGCCGCACTCAGGACATTTGATTTCGTGCTCCCTGATATAACTGAGCATTTTCGCATTGTCCCAGCCGTCAACCAGGGGATTCTCGACACCCTGCTCACGCATAAAATCTTCAATCAGCTTGTCAGCCCGGAAGCGGGACTTGCACTCCTTGCAGTCCATCAGCGGATCGCTGAACCCGCCCACATGGCCCGAGGCGACCCAAGCCTGGGGGTTCATCAGGATGGCGCAGTCAATACCCACATTGTAGGGAGATTCCTGGATAAACTTTTTCCACCAGGCCTTCTTGATGTTGTTTTTGAATTCCACCCCCAGGGGCCCATAGTCCCAGGTATTGGCCAGTCCGCCGTAAATCTCTGACCCCGGAAAGATGAAGCCCCTCCGTTTGCAAAGGGAGACGATTTTCTCCATGGTTTTTTCCTCAGCCATACTGTAAATCCCTCCTAATAAATAGATAAGCCCTTCATCCCCCGCAAGGGACGAAAGGTTTACTTCCGCGGTTCCACCCTCATTGGCTTTTACAGCCCTCTCCAGCCTTGTACTCCAGGACGCCTTCACCGCAACCCCTGTACCGGCCTTCCACCATCGCCGGCTCGCTGAAACCGGGTTCTCCGGTTACTATTTCCCTTCCCAGTACCCAATATTTACCTTGCTTTGGAGAATAATATTATCAAATATCCCCCTGCTTTGTCAAGGGATGCGCCAGATTTTCCAGATTTTTGCCCGGCTGTTAACGGCCTTTGTTGGGGCACTGCTCATGCGCCGGGGAACAGTTCTTACACTGACCGGGTTCACACGGTTCACTGTGAATCAGCACATGGGAACCGGGAAATTTGCACTTTATCTCGGCCTCAATCAGATCACACAGGGAATGCACCTGGCGCACGGGAAGCTCCTGCGGGACCACCAGGTGCAGGTCGATGTGGCGCTCAGGGCCGGCCTTCCGGGTGCGCAGTTTATGAAACTCCAGGTAGTTGGCGGAAAAGGACTCGATAATATCGATGATAGCCTGTTCTTCCTCGGCGGGCAGGCTTACATCCACCAAAGGGAAAAAGGCCTGCCGGGTTAAATCCACTCCGGCCTTGATGATCAGCAGGGCCACTCCTATCGCTGCTACGGGGTCCAGCCAAGTTATGCCGGTCAGTTTAATTGCCGCCAGCCCCAGCAATACCCCAACAGAAGTAAACACATCGGTGCGCAGGTGCAGGGCGTCGGCTTCCAGCGCCACCGAATCCGTTGCCTTGGCCGTGCGCATCAGCTTGGCGCTGACTATCATGTTGACCACCGCAGAAAGAGCCATGACCCCAACGCCCAGACCCAGCTGCCCCACTTCCGAGCCCCGTCTGAGCTTGTCAGCCGCTTCAAAAATGATCCAGAGCGCCGCCATGATAATCAAGAGCGCTTCCACTGTGCCCGAGATGTTCTCGATTTTGCCGTGGCCGTAACGGTGGCGCTCGTCGGCAGGCTTGCCTGATTCCCGCACCGAAAAATAGGCGATTAGGGCAGCCACCAAGTCTATGCCGGAGTGAATGCCCTCAGACAGGATAGAAACAGAGCCTGTGAACAGTCCGACGCTGACTTTGCCTGCAACCAGAAAAGTATTAGATACCACTGACAAGGTGGCGGCATGCATCTTTTTATCGGCATCACTCTGCATCCGTTGTCCCCCGTTTCCTTACCGCAAGCCGCTCATATCATACCGGCCGGCCAAACAAAAAAGCCGTGAACTTAATGTTAGTCCCACGGCTCTTACCGCTGCCCTGAAGGGCCCGATCGAAGGAGCGACCTGACTCAGCACCCATAGTTTAACATAGGCCAGTGGCATTTTCAACTTATGATATGCGACAGAAAGAGCGGAGGTGTTCAATCAGTCCGCATAGACAGCGTAGAGTCCCAATCCCAACCAAACCGCCGTCAAACCGCCGCGCAAAACGGTGTGAAAAAGGTAAGTCCTGGCGTTCGGTCTAAGCTGCGGCAGCAGCTGCAGGCCGGAAACCAGCAGCCAGAAAATGAGACTGGTTGCCGGTCCGAAAAAGATGCCAAAGACCAGGAATAGAATCAGGGAAGCAGCCAGGCGGGAAACGAATGGGCTCGCGCCCGAAACCACACCGTTTCCGGCTGTTGCCAGGCTTAAAAACATGCTGACGCTGAGGATAATCAGGGTGAACAGGGCGGGCAGCCAAAGGTGTTTTGCCAGCATGACCCCGGCAATGCCCCCCGCTGTAATGACTGTTCCAGTTCTTCCTTTAGTGAGTGTTGCCAGTGTGCCAAAGAGCAAAAACAGGCATAACACGGTCTGTACCACAAATTGCATACCGCATACCTCTGAAGCAGGAGTTTTGACTAGTCTTCCTCCCGCAGGCACAAGAAATGCGCGCGCTTCGTTTTTCCTCAGCGCGCGCATTTCCCTGCCGAGGCTGAGACATGCATGTTCAGTCTCAGCCTCTCTAGGACTAGGACCGCGCTAGACTCGACCCTCTATTGGGCTTGCGCGGTCCGTC
>JAJZPO010000081.1 GCA_021811155.1 Bacillota bacterium
TGGCAGCACTGTGTGGCCGGGAGATAGATCTCGTGGACCTGAAGCGGGCATCTACCGTATTTAAAGCCCAAATACTAGGCAAGGGTGAAGTGATTTACTCCAATAATCCAACTCGGTTTCAAGACTTGCGGTTGCGAGCTTACAAGGAATATGCCTTGCTTAACGAAGAACGGGCAGAAATTATGGGTGCCATCGCTGCAAGGGGGTATATTTATGATCGATGACATTGTCTATAACAAAGTTGCCATAATCGAGCGGTGTTTACACAGAATTAACCAGGAGTACGAAAACAACCCGGAAAACCTCAAAAACTTTACCAAACAGGACTCCATTATCCTAAATATTCAAAGAGCATGCGAGGCAAGCATAGACCTGGCCATGCATATTGTGGCGGTAAGGGCACTTGGCATTCCGCAAAACAGCAGAGACGCATTTGATTTGTTGGCTGCTGATCAAATCATCGATGAGGAATTGGCTAAACGCTTAAAAGGGATGGTAGGTTTTCGCAATGTTGCGGTTCACAATTACCAGAACCTTGACCTAGGGATTGTTCAAGGTGTGATCGAGAACAACTTGCAGGATTTAGTTAATTTTGGGCAACTGCTGCTAAGAAAGTCAGATTAATTCACGTCTAACGTCTATTTCATTGGGTATACCCTCAATCAACTCAATCGGCTGATCTTCCGTCCAGGTCAAGTGTTCGAAGGTATAGTAGCTTTGACCCGCCGGATCAAAGCCGAGGATCATTAATGGTTGGGAGATCTCTTTTTAAAGAAATAACCTCCTGCGATCAGGGCAATTACGACTGCCGTACCGATTAAAGCGAACAGCGTTCCGCTTCTCCCCGAGCCATTTGCCCCCATTTTATCCCATTTGGCTTTTTCAGCAGCTACATCAAATTTTTCCACTGCGCCCATCCCGGAACTGTTGGCCATGGCCATTTCGCCGCCCCTAACGGTGACCACCTGTGCGGGGGAAGCCTTGGACTTGTATTCGACTGTGCCTTCAATGACCTTGAGCGTAGAGGTCTGACCATTGTCTTCACATACGAAAGTAGTTCCCTTTATTCCCAATACGCCTTGTGACATCTCCACATCCATGGTGCCGTCTTTAGCCATTTTTTTAATGTTGCTCCAGATAGTGCCTGCTACCAGGCTAATTTTGGAGTCTTCTCGCAGCCGGTCGTCATATACAACAATTTCGCTTTCGGGCCCCAGCCTGAAGGTGGAAAGATCCCGAAAACTAATAATAGCTTCACTTTCTTCACCTGTTTTGACATGATATGCATGATAAAGCAGGTTATTCAGTTTCGCAAAGTGCCAGCCACCGGGCTTGTCGTCGGGCCTAAACTCAACTTCACCGTTAATACTGCTGAATTGGGCAGCCCATTGATCATCCCCTGGTTTCTGATCAAAATTTGAAGTAGATTTACTGGAGTCAAAGTTGGAAGTCATATCCTGCCAGTCTTTAAAGGCATTTTCCGTTGTTATCTGCAGCTGCCAGGCATTGGTTCCCTTTAACTCCAAATGAACTATGTTGTTTTTAGCGTCTATATAACCCTCCAAGCTTGAACCGTCAGCGGCAAGAAACTTGCCATTGGGACCTCCGGAAAAGGTGAGTTTATGCACCTCTTCCGGAAACTGCGGAATGGTTGACGGTTTTATCGGCCAGCCGTCCGGTCCCTTGCTCTTATATATTTCTCCCCCATCCAGGGCAGTGTATTTTTGCTTAAGAACGGCCTCCGCATATTTGTTGCCGCCCATGGTTCCAACATTGTAAAACTCCAATACCATGCCATATTGTACCTTGACGTTTGAAATGTCCCCGGCGTTCAGTACCTTATCGTCGCCCAGAATATCCTTATAAGCAACGCCAGGCTGTATCCATTCAGCTGTAATTTTTTTTGGGGAAACCCCCATGGGAACCGTCTCACCAACTGCTGAGCATGGATATACCACAACCAAAACAGCAAGCACCGTACATAAGCTAACGAGTTTCTTCAGCTTCAAAATCCGCCACTCCTCTACTTAGCGCTAGGGAAGCAACCAGTTTGCGCGACCTCAAATTCATCGCTTATTATAACTAACTGAATTCTACTCAAATAACAGGATTATAAGACCCAAACGCAATAGATTTAGCTTTACGGCAGCCTCATCAACAACACATTCATCCAGGGAGGGCAGTTCATCTTCTTCGTAGTGCGGTTCTCCCAGTTCATTGATGCGAATGTCCCACAGCCAAACCTTGCAGCATCCTGGCTACCAGGTCCTGGCTGACCGGGTTCTGGCTTATGCTCAGCGAAAATGCTGGAGTGCGGCAACAATTGCCGAGATAAGCAGAAATCTCGAGCTGGGCAAGCTGGGCTGCGATTGGTGGCTCTCCGAGCAAAAGTGCCGCACGAGGATCCAAAACTCATCATCCCGGACGGAAAAGAATTACTGGGTATGTATGCGCCTGCTGGTGCAGGCCGGACTGGGGCGCTTATAAGCGAGGTTGGGTTACATCGCTGCCGCATACACCCAAAGGGGTGGCAGAAATAAAGCTGACCGGAATGACAAACAATATTGGCAGGCTGAAATATGAATAAGGGGTAATCGCTTTGAACATACCACCTAAAGGCGCAAGGACCAAGGCAGATAAACGAACCAGTCTAAAAGTAACCGAGCAGGGCGAGCTAATGCCGTTTTTGCTTGCTCACCTGCCCAATAAGAGCCGCAACAACATTAAGTCCCTGCTGGCACATCACCAAGTTTCGCTGGCCAATCAAGTAGTGTCTCGCTTTGACCAGCCGCTGCAGATTGGTCAAGAAGTAGTTATCAGTTGGACTAGACCCGAGGAGCAGCCCCAGGGACTGAAGATATTATTCGAGGACCAAGACCTGATCATAATTGACAAACAAGCCGGGATGCTTTCTATTGCTACCGCTAAAGAAAGGGAACTAACAGCCTATAGCATCTTAAGTGAGCATGTGAAAAAAAGAAACCCCAAGCATCGAATCTTTGTGGTACATCGCCTTGATCGGGAAACCTCCGGCGTGATGATGTTTGCCAAGAGTGAGAAGATTAAACTGATGCTGCAAAACAGCTGGAAGGATGTTGTGCTGGAGCGAAGTTATGTGGTGGTGGCGGAAGGCAAGGTAAGCAAAGACCAAGGCAGCGTAACCTCCTGGCTGAAGGAAGCTAAATCCCTGATCATGTACTCCAGTCGCACTCCCAACGACGGCCAAAAGGCGGTAACCCATTATCGGGTACTCAAGAGAAATGAAAAGTTCTCTTTACTGGAGGTAAATCTGGAGACGGGACGGAAAAACCAAATTCGCGTCCACATGCAGGATCTGGGACACAGCATAATTGGGGATAAGAAATATGGTTCCACCAAGGATCCCATCAACCGGTTGGGGCTGCATGCCCGGGTGCTGGCCTTCCGCCACCCGGTTACCAATGAAGAACTGCGTTTTGAAAGCGAGATTCCCGTAGAATTTTTACGCCTCTTCAACGAGAGAAAGTAAAACAAGCTATAAAAGATTAACCCACTGACCGCTCCGGCTACATCCTATTTTCTTCAAATACGCCCGCCAAGGTAATTGACAAGTCTTCAAGTATTCCTACCTGCAAATTATCTCCGATCTGATAGACTTCAGGCCTGGCGTACTTACCTTGTTCTACAAGCTTATACACCATAATAATTTTATCCACGGGATGAATAATCCAGTATTCACGCACTGAGTACTTCTCGTATAAAGACAGCTTCTTAATATAGTCAACCGAAACACTCGCCGGTGAGACAATTTCCATGACCAGATCCGGAGCGCCTTTACAACCTTTGTCGTCCAGTTTCGCCTTGTCGCAAATAATAGCAACATCCGGTTGAACCACATTTTCGATTTCCTCATCATCGGTAGTGATGTCGGTGGTCAATCTTACGTCAAAGGGTACGGTATAAACCTCACACGTTTTTCCATGCAGGTAAGTGGATAGCTGCCTGATCAATTCTACAATAATCTTCTGATGCAGTCTGGAAGGGGCCGGCGTCATGGCATAGGGTATACCGTCAAACAACTCAATCGGCTGATCCTCCGGCCAGGTTAAATAATCTCGATATGTAAATTTTTTTAACCCTTTTCCCACAGGTTGGCTCATAATCATGGCTTCCCTTTCGGTTTGTTTTAGGACTTCCCTGCCTAAAGCTATTATACATGATTTAACCGTCAGTTACCACATCTTGGGATGATCAAGTGGGGGTCTTCTGCTGAGTAATGATAAAGTAATAGCCCTGCTGCGCGTTGTTCAGAAACTCCTCCGCCTCATAGCTAACCTCGGAAAAGTCGCGCAGGTTTGCTTCCGCACTGCGGCGGGCTTTGCGGTAGAATGACCACAGCACCTAAGCAAGCCGTTCACTGACAAAAGCGACTACCTCGTCCCGGATGGTCCCGGCCTCCTGGTCTAAAATCCGCACTTTCTCCTTCGTTTCGGACACAAACCGCTTGTCCTTAAGGGAAGCCAGATTGATTTTGACATTAAACAACGCTCCCTGCAGGCCGGCAAAAGCCATCAAGGCCCCTACGCCGGCATCGCTTAGGGCATTGGGGTTTCCTTTTGCTGCCACACTCTGACAAAGCTTCAACACTTCGCAACAAGCAGAGGCCACCTCCAGCGGAAGCAAAGCCGCCCCCTTGGTTGCCTGCTGGATAGCGTCAAGGCGCGCTTTTTTTTGCTCTGCGCTGTCCTTCGGCAGTTTGAAGGCGGCCATTACCTGGTTGAAAGCCTGCGTATCACGGTCAACATAACTAAGGAGCTGCACTCTAAGCCTGGACGCCGTATCCATGGCGGCCTTAAGTTCGTCCTCATGGGCTCTAAGCTGTTCTTTGCCCACGCTGAGCTTGCCCACCATATCCACCAGCGCCGCACCCAGGGTACCGGCTAAGGCGGCCACGCTTCCTCCACCCGGAGCCGGGGAATCCGAAGCAAGTTCTTGTACAAATTCCTTGCAGGTTAAGTCGGTCAGCATACTCTCCCCCCTTACTCAGCGATCCTGTTTTCCAGAACCTGGCGTGTCTCAAAACCTTCCAGCCTCAGGTAAAACTTAGCTGCTTCGAGCAAGGCCTCCTGCGGGGTAAGGCCCACGATTTCGCTGCCCGTGACGTTGACCCCGCAGCGGGCCGCTTCAGACTTTACAACCTCAAATACCCTATGCAGGGGAACTTCCCGGTAATTGCACATATTGATAGTAACCTGGGCCACGTTGCGCTCCTCAATCATCACACCCAGGGCCTTCACACTGGCAAAACCGCCGCTGCTTCCCCGGATGGCCTTGGCAATCTGCTTGGCGATACCGACATCAGCGGTTGCCAGGTTGATGTTATAGGCAATCAGGGGATGCCTCGCTCCTACGGCAGTGGCGCCGGCTTTGGGCAGCTCCTGCGGTCCGAAATCCGGGCGCCTTGCGCTGTCCCGGATAGCTTCCTTTAAGCCCTCATACTGCCCCTTCCTCACGTTGGCCAGGTTTTTCCGCTCAGCTTGGGTCGCAGCCTCTTCATAAAGGTAGACGGGTATCCCCAGTTCCTCTCCCATCCTTTGGCCCAACTGTCTGGCCAGTTCAATACATTCCTGCATCGATACCCCGGATACCGGAATAAAGGGGATTACATCGGTGGCCCCCATCCGCGGGTGCTCTCCCCGGTGCAAATCCATGTCAATCAGCAGTGCGGCCTTGCGGGCTGCCCTAAAGGCGGCTTCTTTCACCTGTTCCGGGCCGCCGATGAAGGTGACCACACTGCGGTTGTGGCTGGGGTCCGAGGAACGGTCCAAGAGCTTGACGCCCTTTACGCTGCGGATTTCCTCGAGGATTTGCTCGATTACCTCTTGGCGCCTGCCCTCACTGAAATTTGGGATGCACTCGATAATACCTGCCATAAATCAACCTCCTGTCACCGTCCGGCCGTTCTTAAGTACCGTCTCAACCAGGTTACTGCCAATACGGTAAGGGATGTATTGGTACGAAGGGGCGTCGAAGATGACGATGTCAGCCGGCTTGCCGACTTCCAAACTGCCGGCCTCCCGGGCCCTCCCGATAGCGTACGCGGCGTTGATCGTAACCGCAGTGACAACTTCCGCCGGGGTCATGTTCAGGTACAGGCAGGCTATGCTCATCACCAACTGCAGGGAATTATTGGGGCAGCTGCCCGGGTTAAAATCCGTAGCCAGCGCCACCGGAACCCCTGCTTCGATCAGCTTGCGGGCTGGGGCGTACTGTGGCTCCTTCAGGTAAAAAGTCGTGCCTGGAAGCAGTACAGCCGTCACCTGCCGTTCAGCCATCAGGCGGATTCCCTCGTCGGACACGGCCAGCAGGTGGTCGGCAGATACTGCCCCCAGTTCCGCTGCCAGCTCGGCTCCGCCCAATGGGGTAATCTCATCGGCGTGCAGCTTGCAATTCATCCCCAAGGCTTGCGCGGCCTGCAGAATCCGCCTCGCTTGCTCAGACGAGAATACCCCCTGCTCGCAGAACACATCACAGTACCGTGCCAGCGGGGCAGCCTGTGGGAGCATCTCGTTGAGCACCAGGTCCACATAGCCCTCAGGGTTTCCTTTGTATTCAGGCGGAACGGCGTGGGCCCCCAGAAATGTAGGCACCAAATCCAGCGGCTGGGAAGCATCAATCTCTTTGATCGCCGCCAGCAGCTTCAGCTCATCCGTCGTGCTCAACCCATAGCCGCTTTTCGCTTCAGCGGTCGTGGTGCCCTGGGAGAGCATCTGGCGGGCATATCTGATTCCGCTTTCTACCAGCTCCTGCTGCGAGGCAGCCCGGGTGGCCCTGACCGTACTCAGGATGCCGCCCCCCTGGGCCAAAATCTCCAGGTAAGGCACGCCCTTTAGCTTTAGTTCCAATTCATGCTCCCGCGAACCGGCAAAAACCAGATGTGTATGCGGGTCAACCAGGCCGGGCAGGACTGTTTTGCCCCGCGCGCTGATCCTGCGGGTAGACGGCCCTGCCTTGACGTTTTTCTCCAGCTCCCCGCTGGGGCCAACCCAGAGGATGCGCTCTCCGGCCACGGCGACAGCCCCATCCGGAATTACCCGAAGATCAGCCATTTCCTGCCTGATCTTCGGCCGCTCCGCCGCGTCAACGGGCGTCACCACTTGATTAGCGTTGCAGATGATCAAATCAGCTTTCATGGGAGGCTCCTCATTATTTAAGCATGGGGATTTTGACCCCTTTTTCCCTGGCGATGCTCACAGCCTTTTCGTAACCGGCGTCGGCATGGCGGATAATGCCCATACCCGGATCAGAAATCATCACCCGCTCGATCCGCCTGGCTGCTTCAGGAGTGCCGTCAGCTACAATCACCTGGCCGGCATGCTGGGAATACCCCATGCCGACCCCGCCGCCGTGGTGGAAAGACACCCAACTGGCCCCGTTGGCCGTATTGACCAGGGCATTTAGGATTGGCCAGTCGGACACCGCATCACTGCCGTCGAGCATGGCTTCTGTCTCCCGGTTGGGCGAAGCTACGGAGCCGCAATCCAGATGGTCCCGGCCAAAGACAACCGGCGCGCTCAGTTCACCGCCGGCAACCATGTCATTGACCTTAAGGGCAAAACGGTGCCTGTCGCCATAGCCCAGCCAGCAAATCCTGGCCGGCAGCCCCTGCCAGGCCACCATCTTCTGGGCCATCTCCACCCAGTTAACCAAGGCCCTGTCAGCGGCAAACATCTCCATGACCGCCTTGTCGGTGTTATAGATATCTTCCGGGTCGCCGGACAAAGCAGCCCAGCGGAAAGGTCCCTTCCCCTCACAAAACAGGGGCCTGATGTAAGCGGGCACAAACCCCGGGAAGTTGAAAGCATCCTTTACTCCCATCTGCTTGGCCTGGGCCCGGATATTGTTGCCGTAGTCAAAAGTTTCCGCCCCTGCCCGCTGCAGGTCCAGCATGGCTTGCACGTGGACCGCCATGGCCTGCATGGCCTTTTGCTCATAAGCTTTAGGGTTGCGCCTCCTCAGATCCAGCGCCTCTTCCAGGCTCATCCCGTTGGGTACATAACCGTTGATCGGATCGTGGGCCGAAGTCTGGTCGGTCACAATATCCGGGGTCACTCCCCTTTTGACCAGCTCAGGCAGCACGTCGGCGCAATTGCCCACCAGACCGATGGATACCGCTTCCCGCCGGGCCTTATATTCATCCACCAGTTTCAAGGCCTCATCAAGGCTTTCCACCAGCAAGTCGCAGTACTTCTCCCTGATTTTTCGCTCGATCTTGGCCTTGTCCACCTCAACCACCAGGATCACAGCCCCGGCCATCTTTCCCGCCAGGGGCTGGGCTCCGCTCATCCCGCCCATGCCGCCGGTCAGGATAAACCGTCCCTTGAGGTCGGGCGTGCCAAACACCTTCTTGCCCGCTTCCACAAAGCTCAAATAGGTGCCCTGCAGGATCCCCTGCGCACCGATATAGATCCAACTGCCCGCAGTCATCTGGCCGAACATCATCAATCCCCTGGCATCCAGCTCATTGAAATGCTCCCAGGTGGCCCAGGCGGGAACCAGATTGGAATTGGCGATCAAAACCCTGGGCGCCATCTCATGGGTCCTGAAAATCCCCACCGGCTTGCCCGACTGGACCAGCAGGGTCTCATCCGGCTCCAGGTTTCTCAATGCTGCCAGAATAGCGTAAAAACAGTCCCAATTGCGGGCGGCTTTGCCTATCCCGCCGTAAACCACCAGGTTGTCCGGCGCTTCGGCCACCTCAGGATCCAGGTTGTTCTGGATCATCCGGTACGCCCCTTCAATCTGCCAGTTCTTGCACGTCAGTTCGGACCCCCGCGGGGCTCTGATTGGCTTGCTCAAGCTTTTTGCCTCCTTAGCGGTGTGATTCAAGATCCCCGACAGCCTCCAGCAGGATATTATCCTTAATCACCTTTACTGACTTTTCAATATCCAGATAGGTAACCCGGTCCTCATTGAGTCTGGCCACCTTTTTCCGGAACGCCCGGCAGGCTTTTTTGGTGCCCTTGCCCGGGGTCTTGCCGCGCAGGTCAATCCCCTGCACCGCGCAGAGAAGTTCGATTGCCAGGACATACCTGGTGTTTTCCAGAATCGTTCTGGCCTTGCGGGCCGCCACAGTACCCATGCTCACATGGTCCTCCTGGTTGGCGGAGGTGGGTATGGAATCCACGCTGGCCGGGTGGGCAAGAACCTTGTTCTCCGATACCAGGGAAGCCGCCGTGTACTGGGCAATCATATAGCCGGAGTTCAGACCGCCCTTCTCCGTCAAAAACGCGGGCAGATTGCTAAGCTGCGGGTTTACCATGCGCTCAATCCGGCGTTCAGAAATGTTGGCCAGTTCCGCCAGGGCGATACCCAGGTAATCCATGACCAGGGCCACAGGCTGGCCGTGAAAATTGCCCGCTGAAATCACCTCTTCCTGCTCAGGAAACAGCAGTGGATTGTCGGTAGCAGAGTTTATTTCTGTAGACACAACCTTTAGCACATGCTCGATAGCGTCACGGGAAGCCCCATGCACCTGGGGTATGCAGCGCAGGGAATAGCCGTCTTGAACCCTGCCGTGCTTGGCTGTGCCCAGGATCTCGCTGCCGGCAAGCAGCTCGCGCAGGGCCGCTGCGGATGCCATCTGGCCCGGGTGCGGACGCACCTGCTGGATTTTCGGGTCAAAGGCATCGGCGATGCCCTCCAAGGCCTCAATCGACAAGGAAGCAACTATGTCCGCCGTCTTGGCCAGGCGCCAGGCATCAAAAACTGCCAGCGCTCCGATGGCCGTCATCACCTGGGTGCCGTTAATCAGGGCCAGGCCCTCCTTGGCCTGCAGCTGTACGGTGGGTATCCCCGCCTTGTCCATCGCCTTTTGGCCTTCCATACGGGTGCCCCGGTAAAAAGCTTCGCCCATTCCCAGCATTACCAGCGCCAAATGGGACAGCGGCGCCAAATCCCCGCTCGAACCAACCGAACCTTTTTCCGGAATCACCGGGTGCACCCCATGGTTGAGCATCGAAAGCAGGATCTCGACCACCTCAGGCCTAATCCCCGAGTGCCCTTTGGCCAGGGCATTCGCCCGTAAAAGCATTATGGCGCGTACAACTTCTTCCGGCAAAGGGTCCCCTACCCCTGTGGCGTGGCTCATCACCAGGTTCTTTTGCAGTTGTTCAGTCTGATCCTGGCTGATTACCACATTGCTGAATTTGCCAAAGCCTGTGGTCACGCCGTAAACAACCTTTTTTTGTTCCACCAGGGCCAAAACCTGCTGCCGGGAGCGTTCCATTTTCTCCAGACTGGACTTGCTCAGTCGCACTTCGGCGCCGGACCTGGCTACGGCTGCGACATCCTCGACAGTCAGGCTGCTTCCGTCAATTTTTTTTACTGGTTCTTCCATCATGCGGGCCATTGCTCCCCCCTAGAAAAAGGAATTGCCTCGTCCAAAGATTACGAATTTTAGGCCAGCTCAATTTTGACCCGGCTGCCGTCTCCCTGTGCAGAGGGCGGGTTAACGATCAGCCTTCTGGCGATCCGGCTTTTCAGCTCGGGAACATGGCTGATGAGCCCAATCACCCGCTCCTTCTTGCTCAGGCGTTCAAGGGCATCGATAACCGTGTCCAGCAGATTGTTGTCCAAGGTGCCAAAACCCTCGTCCAGGAAGAAAAACTCCAGCGGGCTCTGCCCTTTGAGCTGAATCTGCTCGGATAACGCCAATGCCAGGGCCAGGGAGGTCAGGAAGGTCTCCCCGCCTGAAAGCGAGGTAACCATACGGTGGACCCCGCCGTTGGCGTTATCCCGGATGATAAAGCCGGAATTGGCGTCAAGTTCAAGGGCATACCTGTACTTGGTCATTAGCGCCAGGGTTTCCGAGGCTTTGGCGGCAACATAGCGCAGTCTTTCCTCCGCAATAAAGTCGATAAAGCTGTTATCCTTGCCCCGGTCCCCTCTGAGCAGTTTGTAGATCTGATCCAGCAATTCGTACTTGTTTGTCAGCCTGCTCAAATTATTCTTTAGCTCCAGATGTTTTTCGTGCCTATCCTTAAGCAGTTTGTAGTTGTTCCTGGCGACCTCGCTTTGGGAGACAAAGTCTTCCTTACCGGCTGCCGTCTCTTGGTAGCTGTTGCTTAGTTCAGCCCATGCCGCTTCGGTTATGGTGCGGGAATCGAGCTTCTTGACCACCAGGTCCTTTTGCAATTTTATTTTCCTATCCTCTTGATCGTAGACTTCTATCTGCCTGTTCAAAGCCTTTTGCTCTTCCTTGGGAAGTACAGACTGTTCTACTTCTTGGCTATTTGCAAATCCTTTTTCCAGCAGGGCCTCTGCCAGCCTCTTCTCCTCACTGTTGTGGTTCTCACTGTAAATACTCTTTTGATTTTCCAGGCTAGCTCTCCGGGAAGACAGTTTATTTTGCTCTTCTTCCAAGGTCCTGATACTGTCTTGGCAGGTCTTCTCCAGCTTGGCATATTCCTCAAGCTTGGCATCAGTCCGCTTAATCTCGTCTTCTATATCGGCGTCTCCGGCCAATTCTTTCAGCCTGATTTGCTTTTCGCTGCTTTGAGCTGCGAGGTTGCTGCTGTCGGCTTGAAGCTTTATGTTTTTGCTGTTTATTGCTCCCAGTTCTTGGTTTAACTGTGACAGTGCAGCCTGCTTCCTTTTCAGCAGCTCCTGGATCTGTTCTTGCTGCTGCTGCAGAGAATTTAGCTTGCGGTCATTGTCATTAAGCCTCTTCAACTCGGCGGCTGCGCTCTCAATCTTATGCAGCTGCAAAAACTCCGCGTATTGCCGCTGCCTTTCCTGCAAGCCGGCAACCGCTTCCGCCAAGGCTCGGGCTGACTTCTGCCTGTTTTCCCGGTTTACTTTCAGCTCCGCGGCAAGGCCGGTTTCGGCCAGCCTGTCCTGAGCCAAAACTTCGCTCAGCCTTTGGATCTCCTTCTGGTATCCTTCCTGCTTTTTCTCCCAGGCCTCAATGGCTTGGAGCTTGTCCTTACTCAAGTTGCTCCTGGTTTCCAGCTCCTGCTGCAGCTCTTCCAGCTCCAGCGCCCTTAATTCTTCCGGCAGCCTGAGTTTCTCTGCCGCGTAATCCCTGGTTTTCGACTCGAGCTCCTGGGCCCTCTGCTGGATTTGCTCATTTAAGGCCTTTAGCTTTTCCCCTGCAACGAGATAGGCATTTTCCGCCTTCCTTAAAGCCTTTTCAGTCTCTGCGAGGCCTTTTTGCGCAGCCTGGATCCGTTTTTCCAGCGCTGCAAGATCTGTGCCTTCCGCCGCGACATGCGGATTGGGATGATGCAGTGAGCCGCAGACAGGACACGCTTCGCCCTCTTTCAAGGTTTTGGACAGGGTATAGGCCGCATTTTGGTTCATGGCCGTGATGGCGTGCTCGACTTCAAGTTTCGCCTGGTCGCGCACCGCTTCAGTCGCTGTCTTTTCCTGTTCCAGTTTTTGCGCGTTTTCCGTCAAGCCTTTAAAGTTCAACTCTAATTCAACCAGCCTGGAATTTAGCGAGTCCAGCTCACCGCGCCTAAATTTCAAACCATCAACAGCCGCCTTAAGCTGCTGGACATCTTCCATGTATTTCAGGACCAAAACCCTGTCTTCCGGCTTCAAATCGGCGTGGACTTGTTGTTCGGCGTTTTGCTTAGCCAAAGCCGACTGAGAGGCTGAGAGTTTGACTTTTGTCCCGTTAAGCTTCTGCTCCACGCCTGCAATGAGCTGATTCAGCTTTTCCAGCTCTTTCTCCGCTTGACTGACGTTGGCGGCAAGGGTGTTGACCTCGGTTTCAAGCTTAACTCCGGCCTGGATCTCTTGCCGGTATTCCGGCTCAGTTTTCAAAGGTTCGATTTCCAGGCGCAGCCGGCCCAGGCGCTCTTCCCGGGCTGCAATTTCACTTGTTGCCCTGCTAATCTCCCCGCTCTTGTCAGAAATCTCCTGCTGTATTTTTTCAGTTTCCCGCTGGAACCCCGCGATTTTAGCCTGAATGCTCTTTATTTCCGCCTTAACGCCCAGGGCGTCCATAAGCCTGGTCCTGAGGCTGACCAGTTTCGGCTCTTCCGCTGCCTTTTCCAGCTTCAGGCCTTCGTATTTCTGCTTAACTTCCGCGAGACTGGAGCTTATTCCCGGAAGCTTGCCCATGATCTCCCCAAGCTGGTGTTCAGTCTCCCGGAGCCTCCGGAAGAGCTCCTTTTTCTTGTCGATTATCTCCAGGAGTCCGTCTGCTTTCACAGCTTTATCCAGCTTCACTCTTTTCCGGTCGATGGTTTCCTGCAAAGCCGACTGGTCTTGTTCTTTGTGCTCAATGCCTGCCAGCTCCTGGACGAGCTGCCATACTTCCTTCGCTTCGTTGTATTTAGCCTCCAGGAGTTTCAGTTCCGCTTCCACCCTGGTCCGTTCCGCCATGGCTGCCTGCATGGTTTCTTCAGCTTTCTGCACGGCTTCATCGGTGGCGTCAGCATAGGCCTTGAATTCTCCCGAGAGGTTTTCAATCCGGCTCTTTAATTTCGCCATCCGCCGGGTCAATTTCTCGCTAAGCTCTCTGCCATATTCCTCAAGGTAAAAGATCCTCTCCAGCATTTCCCGCTTTTGCCGGTTATCCAGGAGCAGGAACTCCTGAAAACTGTTCTGCGGCAGGACCACGGCCCTGGTAAAGTCGTCGTGGCTTAAGCCAAGCAATTCCTCGACTTTGCCGGTGACCTCGGAAGCTTTGTCAGACAGGGGGATCTCCCCCACGTCCGTAACCTCGATCAAGCGGACGACTTTCGGCTCGCAGGCGTTTTCCGAATCCTTCTTCCTCTGGTAGGTCCGTTCCACCCTATAGGTCTTTCTCTGGCCGTCCTTGACAAGCTCGAAGGCAAAGGACACTTTGGCGGTTTTGTGGTTGGTATTGATAATTCCCTGGGTGCCCCGCTCGGCCCGCTTTACCTTACCGAACAGGGTAAAGGTGATGGCGTCCAGGACGGTGGATTTGCCGCTCCCGGTCGGCCCGAAGATGCCGAACAGGCCAGTCTCCCCCAAGCGGTCGAAATCGATCTTCTGGGCGTCGCGAAAGCTCTGCAGCCCTTCGATCTCAAGAAGCTTCGGCCTCACCGGCGGCACCCCCCTCGCTCAGAATGTCCGTTTCCTCGTCGCTGTCATTGATAACCTCGATAAATGCTCCCATCAATTCCTCGGACATTTCAGCGCCCATGCGGTATTGGAAATAGTCCTTGAACAGCTCGTCAATTTTCCTGCCTTCCCTGCTCTCGGGGCTTAGGACTTCAACAGCTTCCGTTTTCAGCCTGGGCCGGATGTTGATGATGCCGGGGTGCAAGCTCCTGAGCTGTTTTTGTTCCTCCACCTTCAACACCCTCTCGGTGACAATCTCCAAATCAATCCAGGCATTGGGGTCCCTGCCCTCTTGACACCACTCAATCGCCTGGCTGATTCCCTGGTCTGCCACCCAGCGCCGGAGCGGTTTGCCGCAATTAAGGTAGACGGGCCTTACTTCCGCCTCTTTGCCGGGCTCGGCATCGATTATGTAAACAGCTTTGCTGTAGTCCGCCTCGGAAAAACTGTAGGCCAAGGGAGAGCCGGAGTAATATACAGGGCAGGGGGCGCTCTTGATCTGCTGCGGGCGGTGCAGGTGGCCGAGGGCGACAAAATGGGCCTTTGCCGGGAGTGCCTCCGGGTCAACCGTCATAGCACCGCCGACCTGGAGGGTCCGCTCAGATTCGGATTCCTTCCCGCCCCGGAGGAACAGGTGGCTGACAGCCAGGTTAACGCTGTCATCCCTGAATTTCTCGGCCAGGGATGCAAAAATGCTGCCTACTTTTGCCGAGTAGGCCTCTTGGAGGATCTCTTCATCGGCCTGCTGGGCCAGCACTACCGCCAGGCGGGATTCCGAGGGATAGGGAAGGGTGATGATAACGGCAGTGTGGTCACAGTTGGGCAGGCTGAGTTCCAGCCAGCCCGGTCCCGAGTCGACAAGCTTGATATTCCCGCCGCTCACTTTGTATGAGCCGGCATCGCTGGCGGGATAGCCCAGGAGGATAATCCCGTTCTTATAGGCCAGGGGGCTGGCCGCGCAGAGGCGCTCCGGGTTGTCATGGTTGCCGGCAATCACCACCACCGCTCTTTTGCCTTTGCCGTTAAGCCTTTCGATGGCGTGATAAAAAAGCTCCTCCGCCGCGGCAGAGGGGTTGGATGTATCGTAGATATCCCCGGCGATCAGGACGAGGTCAATATTCTCTTCTTCCACCGTCGTGCACAGGTGGTCAATAAACTCCCGCTGCTCTTCGATGCGGCTGATCTGCTCCAGGGTCTTGCCCAGGTGCCAATCGGACGTATGCAAGATGCGCATGGTTTCCTCCTTGTCCTATTTTGACCTCAGGGTAGCATATACACGCTTTTCCATTAAATACTCTTCTGTCCTGAAATAAGCCTTTTGGGTCTGCTCGGGGGTCCCCACAAAATATAGTCCCAAGAGACATTCACCAATATTTTGTGGGGTAATCGGAAGGTCGCTCGCGGAGTATGCTAACGGCTCCTCCGTAATGCTTCCCTGTGCAGAAAGAAAATTCACCCTTGAGCTTAC
>JAJZPO010000082.1 GCA_021811155.1 Bacillota bacterium
CTGGGGGCAAGGTTGGGTCGGGCTTGACGCCGACCTTCTCCAGCGAGCAAAGCGTCCTGAGTTTAGCGATATTGGCGTTCTTGTGTCCGCGGACGACAGGAATATCCCTGGGATGGCAGAAGATCACCAGTTCTTTGCCGCCTGGGGCTATTAGCCCCAAAATCTGATCCAGTGCCAGCGCTGAATCCACCAGAGCCTTAAAAGCCGGGTGATAGGGTCCTGCCAAGACCTGCGCTTCAAGTTCACTTGAAGGGTGAAGCCCCATGCGAATGACGGGGATATTCGCCTCAGCCAGGAGCCTGCTGATCTCCTTGCACCAGTCCACTCCCTCTTCCAGGCTCAAGGCCCGGTATTTGCCCTCCCGCCACATCTGGGCCAAAGGAGTATTGGCAATGACCACGGTTGGATACACCCTGACAAAGTCAGGTTTCAGGTTAATTACCTGACGCACTGTTGCCAGGGTCTTTTCCTTCGTATCGCCCGGAAGCCCAGGCATGACCTGGATACCGGTTGCAAAGCACCATGTCTTCAATAGCCTCACAGCCGTCTTCACCGTGCCGGGGCCATAGTCACGGCCCGAAAGCTCTAAGACCACCGGGTCCATGGATTGCACACCCAGCTCCACAGTCTTGACGCTGTAATCAGCCAGGAGGGCCAGGGATTCCTGGCTGACAAAGGCAGGATGAGTGGAAAGCCTCACCGCATCTACCCGGCCGGCGGCTACGAACTGCTCTGCTGCTTCCAGCAGCTCACGCTGCAGCCCCTGGGGGAGGGCAGTAAAAGTCCCCCCGTAGAAAGCCACCTCCACAGGGTGGACACCGGGGGGAATTCTGGTTAAAGCCTCACCTATCTGCCCGCTTGCTTCCCTGCCGTCCGTTCCGGCTGCAATCACCTTTTGGTCGCAGTAGACGCAGCGGTAGGGGCAGCCCCAGTTGGGAATGAATACCGGGATGATATGCTTCCGGGCGCCCATCGCTTACTTCTCACCCTTCCAGTGGGCCAGGGCCAGCTGGGCAGCGGCTTGTTCGGCCTCTTTCTTGGTGCGCCCTTCTCCCTGGGCCAGCATCCTGCCGCTCAAAAAGACCCCGGCCACAAAGCGCTTGTTGTGATCCGGACCCGATTCGGCCAGGATATGATAGCTTACCTGGCCCTCCTTTTTCTGCACCTTTTCCTGCAGAATAGTCTTATAATCACCGTAATTGCCGTGTTCAACTTCATCTATATCCGGTTTTAACTGGGTGATGACAAACTCCTGAGTGGGAGCAAGTCCCTGGTCCAGGTAAATTGCGCCGATCACGGATTCAAAAGCGTCGGCGAGAATGGACGGCCTTTCCCGGCCGCCGGAAAATTCCTCGCCTTTACCCAGCAGGAGGTATTCCCCCAAGCCAAAGCTCCTGGCCCTTTTGGCCAGGGTATGTTCATTGACTACCGCAGCGCGCATTTTTGTCAGCTCGCCTTCAGGTTTCCCGGGAAAGGCGTGATAGAGGTATTCACCCACGATAAAGTCCAGGATAGCGTCACCGAGAAATTCCAGGCGCTGGTTGTGTTCCGGCGCCTTAGCCGGATTTTCAAAGGAATAGGAAGGGTGAGTTAAGGCTACGTCCAAATTATTTCCAGCACAATACTTGATCTTAAGCCGGCTGGTAAGCTCGTTCAATTTGCTGCTGCGCTGTTCATCCACCTTAACTCACTCCTTTCTCAAACGTACTTTTTCAGCACTACCGTAGCATTGTGTCCGCCGAAGCCCAGGGAGTTGGACATAGCCGCATTGACTGTCATATGGCGGACTTCATTTGGCACATAGTCCAGGTCACACTCCGGGTCCGGATTTTCCAGGTTGATGGTGGGCGGCGCCATGCTTTCTTCGATGGCCTTAGCACAGGCAATTAACTCGATGGCGCCCGCCGCCCCCATCAGGTGTCCGGTCATCGATTTGGTGGAACTGATCGCCACGCTCCGGGCAGCCGGGCCGAAGACGGTCTTGATGGCAGCAGTTTCGTTGGCGTCGTTGGCGTCAGTTGAGGTGCCGTGGGCATTGATGTAGCTGATGTCAGCCGGGACCATGCCGGCGTCCTTAATCGCAATTTCCATGGCCCGGGCTGCTCCTGCCCCGCCCGGAGCCGGCGCTGTGATATGGTGGGCGTCGCAGGTGGAACCGTAACCGGCAACCTCTGCGTAAATGTGAGCGTTGCGGGCCCTGGCATGATCCAGGGTCTCCAGGACCAAAACCCCCGAGCCTTCCCCCATGATAAACCCGTCACGGTCCCGGTCAAAGGGCCGGCTGGCACGGGTAGGCTCATCGTTGCGGGTGGACATAGCTTTCATGGAGCAAAATCCAGCGAAAGCCAAGGGAGTAAGGGGCGCTTCCGTTCCCCCGGCAAGAACCACATCCACGTCACCCCGCTGCAGCAGGCGGAATGCTTCGCCCACGGCGTTGGTTGAAGAAGCACAAGCAGTGACAACCGTATTGCTTGGCCCCTGAAGTCCTAAAGAAATTGAAATCTGACCGGCGCCCATGTTGCTGATCAGCATTGGGACGAAAAAGGGGCTCACCCGTCCCGGCCCGCGATTGATCAACACCTCTTTTTGCTCTTCAAAGGTGATAACCCCGCCGATGCCGCAGCCCAGGACCACTCCGATACGCTCGCGGTTTTCGCTTTCCAGATCCAGTTCCGCATCGCTTACCGCCATTTTGGCCGCCGCCAGCGCGAACTGGGAGAAACGGTCCATTCTTCTGGCTTCTTTTTTGTCCATATACATGCCGGGCTCGAAGTCATTGATTTCGCCGGCAATCTTGGTGGGCATATTCTGCACATCGAAGCGCGTAACAGGCCCGATGCCCGATTTGCCCCCAATTAAGTTTTGCCAAAAAACATCCTTGCCAATCCCGACCGGGGAAATCACTCCCAGGCCGGTAATTACCACGCGGTTGGTCATACCACACCTCACTCTTAGTTGATTTTCTCGACCTCTGCCAGCAGGTTTTCAAAGATTTTCTTTACAGGCAGTATTTCGTTAATTTTTTTTACCCGCTCACCCGAAAACACCAGCCCGTTGCGCAAATCCCCCTGTTGGGCGCTGCACAGTGCCTGCATGATGCAGAAATTGCCTTTACAGTGTTTAAGGCAAGCATTGCATTTTTTCGGCCGCAGATCCTCACCGGATGTCAGCCGGTCAGTAAATTCGTTCTTCACACCGCGGCCCGGGAGACCCACCGGACTTTCAACCAAGATAACGTCATCATCCCCGGCTCTGATCAGGTGCTCCTTAAATACCCGGGACGCGCTGCACTCCTCACTGGCGGCAAAACGCGTGCCCATCTGCACTCCGTCCGCCCCGAGCTTCATCACCTCGGCGATGTCCCCGCCGTCAATGACTCCACCGGCGCCAATCACCGGGATACCCACAGCCTGTTTCACTTCAGGCAGTATTTTGCGCATGGATTCCCGGGTACCCAAATGGCCCCCGGCCTCCTTGCCCTCAACAACTATGGCTGCGGCGCCCAATTTCTCAGCCAGGCAGGCCAGTTTGGCCGTCGAAACAATCGGTACCACAGGAACGCCTGCTGCTTTGCCCCAGGCGAACATATCCCGGGAGAAACCGGCCCCTGAAACTATCAGATCAATCTTTTCTTCGATGGCTGCTTTGACCAGCTCAGCAAATTCCCGAACGGCGAACATGATGTTTACCCCGATTATACCCTTGGTCAGTTCGCGAGCCTTCCTGATTTCCGCCTTCAATTCCTCGATTGACAGGCCGCTGCCAGCGATGATTCCAATGCCGCCTTCGCTGGCTACAGCAGCTGCCAAGGGAGCCATGGATAAACGTATGGCCATCCCCCCCTGGATTACCGGAATCCTGGCTACAAGGTTGCCGATACGCAATTCGGGCAGTTTCAATATTCGTCTCCTCCGCTCATATCAAAAAGGTGTAAAAAGACAATCTATTTCAACAAGGCGCTGAAACCCTGGCAAGACGAAATTGGATGAAAAGTGCTGGTTAGAGAAAGGTCCCGCAGTCAACACTACGGGACTTTCGGGTTGGATGTTACTGATTCTCTTTAATGTAGTCAACCGCCTGACCCACGGTCCTGATTTTTTCTGCATCCTCATCCGGGATGTCCAGGTCAAATTCTTCTTCCAGGGCCATAATCAACTCAACTATATCCAAAGAATCGGCATTCAGCTCCTCGAAGGAGGTTTCCATGGTTACGTCTTCCTCTTCGACACCTAATTGGTCGACGATGATGCTTTTTACCTTCTCGAAAATTGACATTTAAGCCGTTCACCTCCTTCCACAGAGTACCTGTCGACCGCTAAAACATTACCATGCCGCCATCGACATTTATAGTTTGGCCTGTTATGTAGTTAGCCCCATCCGAGGCTAAAAAGACCACAACTTTAGCTACATCCTCAGGTATGCCCAGTCTTCCCAGAGGAATGTCTCCCAGCATCTTGTTACGGACGTCTTCACCCAGTTTGTCCGTCATGTCGGTCTGAATGAAACCTGGGGCAATTGCGTTTACAGTGATGTTGCGCGAACCCAGTTCTTTGGCCATGGATTTGGTAAAGCCGATAATCCCGGCCTTAGCCGCCGCATAGTTGCTCTGCCCGGCGTTACCGGTCAGACCCACCACCGAAGCCAGGTTGATGATGCGTCCGTAGCGCTGTTTCATCATCGGTTTGGAAACTGCCTTGGTAGTCAGGAACACTCCCTTGAGGTTTGTGTCCAAGACCGCGTCCCAGTCTTCCTCTTTCATCCGCAGCAGCAGGGTGTCACGGGTAATGCCGGCGTTATTAACCAGGATATCAACCCGGCCGAAACTTTCCAGACAGCTGCTGACAAGCTTTTCCACATCAGCTGCCTTGCTCACATCCGCTTGAACTGGTACTGCGCTGCCGCCCTGGGAGCGAATTATGCCCACAACCTCTTCTGCCTTGTCAGCGCTACCGGCATAGTTTACCACAACTTTAGCTCCGGCGCCAGCCAGGGCCAACGCTGCAGCCCGTCCCAAGCCCCGGGAAGCCCCGGTAACAATGCCTACTTTTTCCTCCAGCATCATTTTATCTACTCTCCTTTAAATATGCAAGGGACTTTTCAAGGGAAGAAGTATCCTCCACATTGGCCAGGCCCACCCCGGGTATGATCTTCTTAATCAGCCCGCTCAGGACCTTGCCAGGGCCAACTTCTACAAATACCTCCGCCCCCGCGGCATGCAATTGCTGCACGCACTCCTCCCAGCGCACCGAGGAGCTAACCTGCCGGATGAGGCTGGCTGTAACATCTTCCCTAGTTTGAACATAATCGCCGTTAATATTCGCTGCCAGAGGTATAGACGGCGCCTGGTATTCCACCCCCTCCAGAAACTTTTCCAGCGCTTCCCCGGCCGGCCGCATGAGACTGGAATGAAAGGGGCCGCTCACGGCCAGGGGCATGGTTCGTTTCGCCCCGGCCTCTTTACAGTAAGCCATAGCAGCTTCTACAGCAGGCGCGTGACCGGAGATTGCGACCTGGCCGGGACAGTTGTAGTTAGCCACTTCCACTACACCCCGCTCCGCAGCTTTGCGGCAAGCCTCCTCAATCAGTTCCCGGTCCAGACCCAAAATAGCGGCCATGGCGCCTCCGCTGGGCACTGCCTCCTGCATCAGCCTGCCCCGCTCCCGCACAATCTTTAAAGCAGCCTCAAATTCGAAGCTGCCGGCGGCCACATGGGCGCTGTACTCGCCCAGACTGTGCCCGGCCACCATATCGGGCCTGATGCCGTGGGCTTCCAGCACCCGCAGGGCGGCTACGCTGGTCGTGAGGAGTGCGGGTTGGGTGACCGAGGTTTGCCTTAACTCATCCTCCGGGCCGTTGAGAATAATATCAACAAATTCTTGCCCCAGGACAGACGCCGCCTGTTCATACACGGCCTCAGCCTCGCGGAAATTCTCTATCAGTTGGCGCCCCATACCCACATACTGGGACCCCTGGCCCGGAAATACGAAAGCTAGTTTGCTCACTTACCGATTTCCTCCTGCATCAGGATGCGCATGGGGAAACTGCCCAGCACTTCCCGGGCCCCCTCAATGATATCATTAATGATAGCAGCAGCCGGCTCTTCGCGGGAAACCCAGCCGGCGATCTGGCCGGACATGACCGAGCCGCACTGGACATCCCCGTCCTGCATGGCTGCCTTTAATTTGCCGGTGCCGAGCTTTTCGATTTCCTCTATGGATGCTCCGTTTCTTTCCAAAGTGTCCAGTTCCCGCGTAAACTTGTTTTCCAGGCAGCGCACCGGGTGCCCGGTCGACCGGCCTGTTACCACAGTATCCCGGTCCTTGGCCTTGATGATTGCCTGCTTGACTTTGCCGGAGATGGTGCATTCGCTGGCCACCATGAACCTGGTGCCCATTTGGACTCCCACAGCCCCCAGAGCCAGGGCCGCAATCAGGCCCCTGCCGTCAGCGATACCGCCGGCAGCAATAACCGGGATCTTAACGCTGTCCACCACCTGGGGCACCAGGGGCATAGTGCCTATTTCGCCCACGTGGCCGCCTGACTCTCCGCCTTCGGCAATTACAGCATCCACCCCAACCTTTTCCAATCGTTTAGCCAAGGCCACTGAAGCTACCACAGGAATAATTTTGGTGCCAACTTCTTTCAGGGAAGGTACGTATTTTCCCGGATTGCCGGCCCCGGTGCTGATTACCGGGACTCTTTCCGCCACAATCACCGCCATGACCTCGTCAACAAAAGGCGACATCAGCATCACATTAACCCCAAAGGGCTTGTTGGTTAACGCTTTTACTTTGCGAATCTCGGCCCGAACCCAGTCAGCAGGAGCATTGCCTGCGCCTATGATTCCCAGGCCGCCGGCCTCGGAAACTGCCGCAGCAAGTTCACCGGTAGCCACCCAGGCCATCCCCCCCTGGATTATCGGGTACTGGATACCCAGCAAATCACAAAGTACGGTTCTAAACATCAACGTTCCCCCTCAGGCTTAGACCACTTCATGGTACATGCCCCGTAAGTTAAACCAGCCCCGAAGGCCACCATGACCACGGTATCGCCATTTTTAATTTTACCTGACTTGACCGCCTCGTCCAAAGCAACCGGTATTGAGGCTGCCGACATGTTGCCGAAACGGTCCAAGTTTATTATAACCTTGCCCGGGTCGATTCCCAAGCGTTTTACAGCCGCATCAATAATTCTCATGTTGGCCTGGTGCGGCACCAAAACATCCACGTCTGCCGGGATAAGCCCCGCCTTTTCCAGGGACTGGACAGCGGCTTCCCCCATGGTGCGGACCGCAAACTTAAACACGTCGTTGCCGGCCATCTTGATATAATGCTGACCGTCCCTGAGGGTTTGCTCGCTTACCGGGTTGCGGGAGCCCCCTGCCGGCACCTGCAGCAGTTCTCCCCCTTCACCCTGGGCGCCCAGGACTAGAGACAGGATTCCTTTGCCGTCTTCTTCCGGCCGGAGCACCGCAGCCCCGGCTCCGTCCCCGAACAGGACACAGGTGGCTCTGTCAGTAAAGTCCACAAGCTTGGTGAGGGTTTCAGCCCCGATAACCAGAACATTTTCATACATGCCGGTGGCAACAAACTGGCTGCCCACTGCCAACCCGTAGAGAAAGCCGGAACACCCCGCTTCAATATCCAGCGCAGCTGCTTTTGACGCCCCCAGTTTGGCCTGGATGATGCAGGCTGTGGAAGGAAAGAGGAAGTCCGGGGTTACAGTAGCGACCAGAATCAGATCCAGGTCTTCCGCCTTGACACCCGCATCCTCCAAGGCCCGCTTGGCAGCCACAAAACAGAGGTCGGAAACAGGCACTCCTTCTCCCGCAGTGCGTCTTTCCTTGATCCCCGTCCGGGTTACAATCCACTCGTCATTGGTGTCCACCAGTTTTTCCAGATCGGCATTGGTAATCACATTTTCGGGCAGGTAGGAACCCACTCCTGCAATGCCCACGCTGCGTATCTTCATTTTTTTCACGCCTTCCCTTCCCGCAGATTATTTTTGATCTCCTCCAGGTACCCGCTCTGCACACATTCCGCAGCGACCCTGACAGCGTTCCTGATCGCTTTGGCTTTGGAACTGCCGTGGCAGACAATGCTCACTCCCTCTACACCTAAGAGGGGTGAGCCGCCATATTCAGCATAGTCCAGGAGCTTTGCGACCTGTTTCAACCCGGGCTTAACGATGCCAGCGCCCAGTTTGCGCCAGGGGGTAGACGTAATCTGTTCCTTAATCATCTCGAACAGGGTAACTGCCATCCCCTCAGCAAATTTCAACACTACATTGCCGACAAACCCGTCGCATACCACCACATCCGCCTCGCCCTTAGGTACTTCCCGGCCCTCGATGTTGCCGCTGAAATTAATGGGAGCCTGTTTCAGCAGCTCATAGGCCGCCAGGGCCAGTTCGCTGCCCTTGGTTTCCTCCGAGCCAATATTCAGCAAGGCCACTTTGGGATTAGGGATGTGGAGGATTTTTTCGGCATAAATGCTGCCCATCACACCGTACTGGTAAAGGTGCTGCGGTTTGGCGTCAGCGTTTGCCCCCACGTCCAAGACCAGTTTCCCTCCCTGGGCAGTGGGTAAAACTGTGGCTATGGCAGGGCGTTCTATCCCTCTTATTCTTCCCAGGCCCAGAAGCGCGGCCGCCATCTGTGCCCCGGTGCTCCCTGATGAAACCACGGCCTCCGCTTTCCCTTCTTTGATCAGCCGGGTGGCAACGACAATCGACGCATCTTTTTTCCGCCTTATTGCGGTGGCGGGATGCTCATCCATCCCTATTACCTCACTGGCCGGGTAGACTGAAACATTTCCCGGCAGCTTCACTCCGCACGTCTCGATTGCCTGGGGCAATCCCACCAGCAAGATTTCCAGCTCAGGCTGCAGAGCGGCAGCCTCCACTGCGCCTAGCACAATCTCAGTGGGTGCATAATCCCCGCCCATGGCATCAAGGGCTATGCGCATCTTACATGTCCTCCTCTAACCCTTTGGCAAAAATAACAAATTCACCGCACATTACTTCTTCACCGTTCACACTGGAGCTGACCGAGACATTAAACCTTGTCCCCTTGCCGCCAACAACCACCGCCTTGGCCACAACCCTTTCGCCCAGTTTGACCGGGCGCCTGAATTTTACCTGGGCGGTCCCGGTCAGGGCTACGTTGGCATCAATGACAGCCACCGCCAGGGAATTGGCTTGGGCAAACAAGTGGTGGCCCCGGGCAAGCTTGGTTTTGGCAAACACCATTTCCGAAGTTATTGCCAAGAGGGAAATTGCCTGGTGTCCCAATTCCACATCCAGCAGCTCCCCAACCAATTCAGCTCCGCTCAGGGATTTGAGCTGAGCCGTTACCCCTTCCGCCACCTGCCTGACGCGCTCCCGCAATTCGGGAATTCCCAAGTTCAAACGGTCAAGCCGGATTGTCTGGATGCTTACACCGAGGCTGTCAGCCAATTCTTCATCCGTAACAAAGGGATTCTCCTGCAAAAGTGCCTGCAGCTGTTCCTGCCGCCTTAGTTTTTGTCCTGTCCCGGCCATGTTTTTTCACCTTGTTTTTTTTATCAGGTATTATTACCTGGTACTAATAACAGTATATGCTTCCTCCGCCCATTTCACAAGTAAAAAATTAACAAAAAAATAACCAGGAGTTCAAAAAACTCTTGGTTATTTTACACAGATCCTTCTTATTCTACACTGATGACTTCCTTGGCGTTGTAATAGCCGCACTCGGGGCAGACCCGATGGGTCATTTTCGGCTTATGACATTGGGGGCATTCGGTAAAACCCGGGGCAGAAAGCTTTTGCATTGCTCTGCGCTTGCGCACGCGAGTTTTCGATTGACGATGTTGAGGTACACCCATTCTTTAACACCCCCTTCACAGACTGAAAATCAAAAACACTACTCTTCCTTTTTAAAGAAGTCAGCCAATCCGGCCAACCGGGGGTCAACCTCTTCCTGCTCACAGCCGCACGCCCCGAGATTCAGGTTGCGTCCACACCTGGAGCATAGCCCCTTGCATTCTTCCCCGCAGAGAGGCTTCATCGGCAGGGCTAACAGCACTTGCTCGACCACCAGCGGCGTAATGTCCAGCACATCGGAGGATAAGAGAGTATAGTCTTCCTCCTCCACAGCCTCCGGATGGTCTGCCAGATAAGCAGTTACATCTGAGCTGTGGCACAGTTCCTCCTCGAAGCCGGCATCAACCGGCAGACTGAAGTTTTCCAGGCAGCGGCTGCAGGCGAGTTCAACCTCCGTATGCGCCTTCCCCTGCAGCAAGATGGCATGGCCTACGTTTGTAGCCTTAACCGCCACAGCAAGCGGTTGGCTGAATTTTACCGCATCCGTGTCCAGAAGCTGCGCATCTTCCTTGAACTCATAATTCTCTGCTGCGCCGAAGGTCTTCCGGACTCTAGTAACATTAATCTGCACCAGATTCACCTCAATGCACGGATTTCATTATAATCCTAAAAATTGAAATTTGTCAAGGCGGACCCGGGCTTAAATGCCTCTAGCTAGGCAAGAGTTGCCGAGTATATACTTTTCTGAGGTATAAAAAAGTGGTGAACGAAAAAACGTCTATGATATAATGCAATTGTTCTGCAAATTATCGAGAAATCCGGGACAATCGCTAAATATTGAGGAGGCAAACATCATGGTCAGAAAAGCGGAACCTTTTCGCATTAAGATGGTTGAACCCATCCGCATGATTTCACGCGAGGAGCGGATTCAGAAGTTGAAAGAGGCCGGGTTCAACCCGTTTCTGCTCAAATCTGAAGACGTCTATATTGACCTTCTTACCGACTCCGGCACAGGCGCAATGAGCGACCGTCAATGGTCAGCTCTCATGCTTGGGGACGAGGCTTACGCCGGCAGCAAATCCTTCTATAAGGTGCAGGCTGCCGTTAAGGACATCTTTGCTTACAACTTCGTAATCCCCACCCACCAAGGCCGCGGGGCAGAACAAGTCCTGTTCCCCCACCTGGCTGGCCGCAAAGGGCAATATGTTCTGGGCAACATGCACTTTGACACCACTATGGCCCATATCGAATTAAACGGCATGATTCCGGTAAATCTGGTTATTGACGACGCTTTCGAGACAGAGAAAAAACATCCGTTCAAAGGCAACTTCGACCTCGACAAACTGGAAAGCTTCATTGAGGAAAAAGGCGTCGAAAACATTGCCTTTATCATCATCACCATTACCTGCAACTCAGCGGGTGGTCAGCCTGTGTCCATGGAAAATATCCGGGGCGTAAGAAGAATCGCTGACACATATGGCTTAAAAATCGATATTGACTCAGCCCGCTTCGCCGAAAACGCCTATTTTATTCAAAAACGCGAGCCGGGCTATGCCAATAAAAGCATCCCGGAAATCATCCGGGAAATGTACGCCATGGGCGACTACTTGACCATGAGCGCCAAAAAAGATGCCATAGTCAATATGGGCGGTCTGATAGGCATTAAGGAAGACGAGGCCCTCTATAACGCCGCCGCAGCCAGCTGCGTCCCGATGGAAGGTTTCATAACCTATGGCGGCCTCTCCGGACGCGATATGGAAGCTCTGGCTGTCGGACTCTATGAAGGTCTGGATGCGGAATATCTGGAAAGCCGGATTGGACAAGTGGAATACCTGGGCGAAGAACTGCGCAAGCACGGAATCCCGATTCAATGGCCGGTCGGCGGCCACGCCGTTTTCGTCGACGCCGGTAAGTTCTTGCCGCACATACCGTCTGAACAATTTCCCGCCCAGGCGCTTTGCAATGAGCTCTACCTTGAATCCGGCGTCCGGGCTGTTGAAATAGGCTCACTTCTTCTTGGCCGCGATCCGCAAACCGGCGAGCAGAAAAAAGCCGGGGTTGAGTTCATGCGCTTAACCATTCCCCGTCGGGTGTACACCGACCGCCACATGGATGTCGTCGTCGACGCCCTGGTAAACATTTGGCAGCGCCGCGACCAGATCAAGGGCCTGGAGTTCACTTATGAACCAAAGGTTCTGCGCCACTTCCTCTGCCGCTTAAGGCCGGTTGCCTAGGTCCTTGCCGCCCAATTGCATCCGGCCTCCCACCGTCCAAGTGAAAAATCATGCCCATTTCCGTTCTAAAGGGTTCCCGTCGTCTTTTTGCCAAGTATTGCTCCAAACTTTTCCACCGGCAGAGGTGGGTTGAAAAGATATCCCTGTACTTCGTTACACAGTTTCTCCCTGAGGAAGGTTAGCTGTTCAATGGTCTCCACACCTTCCGCAATGACCTTCAAACCAAGACCCTGGGCTAGATTGATAATTGCCGAGACAATCTCATTATCGTCAGGATTGGCAGGAACCTGTGCCACCAGAGAGCGGTCAATTTTCAGGGTATCAATGGGGAAACGGCTGAGATAACTCAGCGAGGAGAAACCGGTACCGAAATCATCAATTGAAATGCGCAATCCCATGTTTTGTAATTCCCGCAGGGTGGCAATGCTAAACTCCACATTTTCCATGCCGATGCTTTCCGTGATCTCAAGTTCCAGGCAGCTTGGGTCAAGCTTTGTCTCAGCCAAAATCATGGCGATAGTGGAGACGAGTTTTGCCTGGCGGAACTGTCGGGCAGAGATATTTACAGCAACGCGCAACGACTCGAAGCCCATATCCTGCCAGGCGCGGTTCTGGGCGCAGGCTGTGCGCAACACCCATTCTCCCAGCGGCAGGATAAGGCCGCTCTCTTCGGCGATTGGAATGAACTGATCCGGAGAGACAAGCCCTCTTTCCGGGTGCTTCCAGCGCACCAAGGCTTCGAAGCCGCAAATTTCGCCCCTGCTTAAATCGTATTGAGGTTGATAATAGAGAACAAATTCTTCCCGTTCGATGGCGCGGCGCAAAGCGCTTTCCAGCGCAAGCCGCTCCGAAGCGGCTTGATTCAAGGCGTTAGTGTAGAACTGATAATTGTTGCGGCCTTGTTCCTTGGCATGGTACATAGCAGTATCCGCATGCTTAACCAGAGTGTCAAGGTCTTTGCCGTCGGCAGGATAGATGGCAATCCCAAGGCTGGGGCTGATGAACACTTCGTTTTCCGCGAGTGAAAAGGATTGGGCAAAAATATCCAGAATTTTTTGCGCCACACTGACAGCCTGCTTTTCTTCCGCGAGTTCGGGCAAGAGGATAAGGAATTCATCCCCGCCCTGCCGCGCCACCGTATCCCCTTCCCGCAGACAGCCTTTCAACCTATCGGCCACAGCCCGTAAGAGGTGGTCTCCGACACTGTGTCCAAGCGTATCATTAACAAGTTTGAAACGATCCAAGTCCAGAAAGAGAATGCCTGCTTTGAGCTGTTTGCGGTGGGCCTGGGCAATGGCCTGATTGGAGCGGTCATTGAACAAAAGGCGGTTGGGAAGTCCGGTTAGGGCATCATGATGCGCTTGGTGCGCAAGCTGGCGCATCATGTTGCGCTTGTCGCTTACGTCATGGAAAACCAGCACGGCGCCAAGCGTCTGTCCCTCACGATTGCGGATGGGGGCAGCCGAATTCTCAATGGCAAAAGCATAGCCGTCCCGGTGGATAAGCAGGGCGTGATTGGCCAGACCGACTACGCGACCATCGCGTATCGCTCTTTCCACAGGGTTTTCCACGGATTCACCCGTCTCTTCGTCAATGATGTTAAAGACCTTGAGAAGTGGCAATCCTACGCCCTGAGCGTTGTCCCACCCGGTAAGTTCCACCGCCACAGGATTAAGGTAGTCAATATTGCCCCTCACGTCCGTCGTGATCACGGCATCCCCAATGGATTCCAGGGTCACCTGGGCGCGTTCCTTTTCGAGCCACACGGCTTCCTCCGCCTGCCGGCGTTCTGAGCGGTTGTGAGCGGTGTCCAAAGCCATGGCAATCTGTTCGGCAAAGTGCTGAAGCTCAGAGACGAGCGCAGAACCAAAGAAGTCGGGAGTCTGGGCATACAAGGCCAGAACTCCCAGGGTTTCGCCGTTGGTGTTCAGAGGGAGGACGGTGATCGAATGAAGATTAAGGTCCTGATAAATTCCCCACCAGGGCCGGAATTGGGGATTCCCCTCCAAGTTATGAATTTGGGGCTGCCCGCTGCGGATTGCTTCTCCCACAGCCCCGTGACCTTCCGGCGTGGCGTCCCAGCGCACATTGAGGTTATCCATATAGGCACCTCCGCGGCCGGCATGAGCGCGGACGGAGATGGCACCCCCGGGGACTTTTAAGCCAATCCAGGCGGCGGAATACCCCAGGGAATCCACCAGTTGGTCGCACAAAAATTGAAAAATTACGGCGAGGGGCTGCTCGTCAAGAATGCGCTGGGTAATCCCGTAGAGAAGCGTTTCTCGCCTTTCACTGCGTTTTTGCTCGGTTAAGTCCACTACAGTCGTAATCATTTCTCTATGTTCAAATATTTCTGAGCCGGAGAGGAGCATACTGTGCAGGCGAATCCAGCGTTTTGGCCGTCCTGGAGAAGAGATGGTCAAAGTGCTATGGAAGTCCGGTTTGGCTGAATTTCCGGATACTTTAGCCGGGAGAGCCACCCAGGTAAAGGGCGAGCCGTCTTCATAGGTGACGGAGTTTTCCGGGCCAAAGGGGTTTTCCGCGCGGAGCTGGCGCAAAGTCAGATCAAACATGGCACAGGCTGCCGGGTTAGCATGAATAACTGTTCCCGCAACGCTTTGGATGACTACGCCGTCGGAAATCCCGTCGTAGATGCGCCGGAAATGTGCTTCGCCGGCGGCGAGTTCGTCATGTGCCGCTTCCAAAGCTTCAAAACCCGCCTGCAGTTTTTCCTCCGAGCGCCGCAGGGATTCCCAGCTGCGCCGCATCAGCGCATAGCCCATGACAGTAGTGAGGATAATAAAAAACCAGTCTTTGAAGATAGAAATGCGCGTGAGCGCGGCCCGGTCATGAACAAGATCATGCAGCAGTTTATCGGAAAAAAGAGTCCATAATCCGCTGACCAACACATACAACGCACTGATTCTCAGGGGAGCCTTTGTGGTTGATTTCTTGATTTCAGGGATTCTAAGTTTCATAGTTTCCCCGCTTTCTCTCCACTGCATTTTCGCAGGTTTTCCTGTTAACCCCTCTTTAAACAATTATTACATATTTCGTGTAATTTTTAAATAATTCTACAAGAAATGCGCGCTTCGTTTTTCCTCAGCGCGCGCATTTCCCTGCCGAGGCTGAGACATGCATGTTCAGTCTCAGCCTCTCTAGGACTAGGACCGCGCTAGACTC
>JAJZPO010000083.1 GCA_021811155.1 Bacillota bacterium
ATATGACCTGTATTTACAGAAGTTGAAAAACGGCGAAAAACGAAGCATAGATGAGATATGGTTAATTTATTGAGAGAGGAAAGTATATACTCGGCAACTTTTGCCGAGTATATCGAACACGGGCACTGAAATGCGCGCACTGAGGAAAAACGAAGCGCGCATTTCTTGTGTTTTGGGGCATAAAAAAGCAGGCCGCACTATATGTAATTGTTGCGGTCCGCTATTTCATGGTTGGCCGGCCGGCCGCCACATGTGCATTGATTTACGCATAGAGACATGTTTCCTGGCTCTCAGCATTCTTTCCCTGGCTGTGGCCAAACTTTCAGTTTTTCCGGCTGCAATCAGGTCATGCAGCGGTGCGTCTGCCTTGAGCCTGAGGTGCAACCCCTTTAACTCTGCTTGGCCTTTAGGGTCTAACCTGACAATCTTAAACATGATGTCATGGTTGTGAGACTTTCTGGTCACAATGTCTCCGACTTTAATTTTCCCCATCTCCTCTCACTGGGAAAGGCGGATTCAGCCTATTACAATTTATGAGGTTTCGCACAACGAAGTTAACTGTCCGCAGCGGTAAAATTGACCATTGGCGCCAATCTGCGCATAGACTAAAACGGGGTGGCTGGGGTGGATAGAATTCAGCTGGTCAATCTTGCTGCTGCGCCTAGCTCCATAGTTGCTCTGGCTCTAGGCATTATTTTTTTGTTCATAAGTATCATCGCAGAATTTAATTAAGCAGAGAAAAGCTGCCCCTAAAGAACAGGGCAGAATGCTTACATTGGGCAACAACATTAGTTTGTTGCCATCTTTTATGGCTGGCGATCCAGAGCCAAAGGTTGGTACTCTCCGTTGGAAAGACGGTGCCACGCCCCGCGGGGTACCGGCAGGGAAGTGGGGGAGCGCCCGGCGGGTTGACGCTTGCGCCAAACCGGACCGGCGCCTGGACGAGCTGGGGAAAAGCCAGCCGGAAAGAGCCTGTTGTCGGCGGGAGGGGCAGGGTTGTTCCCTGGTGACTTGCGAGGAGCGGTGCAGGACAAGGAGCCCGCCACACATAAACTAATTATAAAAAGATATATTAAGCTTCTGGCACGCAAGAAGATCACCTCCAGCTAAATTTAGTGTTACCAGGCTTTATGGGCTTATGTCTGGAAAGTTTAACAATCAGACTGTCTAGTTTAAATAATGTCTGGTGTGCTGGAAAGCGCCTGCGAAGGGTTGATTTTGGTCGATAAAGAGGGTATAATCACCATGACCAACCAAGCCTTTGCCAGTTTTTTCAATACTTCTGTAACTTTGTGTACATACTGTTTGAGGTTGGCCGGTACAAGGGATTTCCCCAGGTTTAACGAATATATGTTTACCAATGGAGACACTTCGTGCACAGGGTAAACGGACTGAAATGCTGGAATAGAGCAAAAAGACTGAATTGAGCCAAAAGTGACAAGATTGGCACTGGTTTTGCTACTAAATCCCTGCGGCAAAAACTTTTACTTTGCTAAGGAGGAGAAAGCATGATTTTTGAACTGAGCGAAGACCACCAAATGATGCGCAAACTGGCGAGGGATTTTGCGGAAAAGGAATGCCTGCCCGGCCTGGAGGAGCGGGATGAGAAAGAAGAGTTTTCCCGTGAACTGTTCGCAAAAATGGGCGAGTTGGGCTTTAACGGGGTTGTTTTTCCGGAGGATTACGGCGGTACCGGGGCAGATTATATCAGCTATGCCATCATCGTGGAGGAACTGTCCCGGGTGGACGCCTCCATGGGGGTGACACTGTCCGCTCACCTTTCCCTGGGGTCTTACCCTATCTACAAATTCGGCACCCACGAACAAAAAATGAAATACCTTAAGCCTCTGGCGGAGGGCACAGCCTTGGGGGCTTTCGGCCTGACAGAGCCTATGGCCGGCAGCGATGCTTCCGGTACCCGCACCATGTATGTGGATGGGGGAGATTGCTGGATTCTCAATGGTTCCAAGATTTTTATCACCAACGCCTACTATGCCGATACTTATGTGATTTTTGCGCAGAGCGACCGCAGCAAAGGGCATAGGGGGATCAGCGCTTTCATCGTGGAGAAAGGCACTCCCGGCTTCAGCTTTGGCCAAAAGCTGAAAAAGATGGGAATCCGCTCATCGGCAACCTATGAGCTGGTGTTTGAGGACTGCCGCATACCCAAGGAAAACCTCCTGGGCAAAGAAGGAGAAGGATTTAAGATCGCCATGAATACCCTGGATGGCGGCAGGATTGGCATAGCCGCCCAGGCTTTGGGCATAGCCCAGGGCGCTTATGAGGCTGCTGTGAAATATGCCAAAGAACGCCAGCAATTCGGCCAGAGTATCGCCAGTTTGCAAAATACCCAGTTTACCCTGGCGGATATGGCTACTCAGATTGAGGCTGCCCGTCTGCTTGTTTACCAGTCCGCCTATCTGGATTCGGCCGGCAAACCATACGGTAAGCAGTCGGCCATGGCCAAATTATTCGCTTCGGAAACCGCGATGTGGGTCACAACCAAAGCGGTGCAAATTTTTGGCGGTTACGGTTATTCCCGGGAGTACCCGGTGGAACGCATGATGCGCGATGCCAAAATCACTGAGATTTACGAGGGTACCAGCGAGGTACAACGCTTGGTAATCGGCAGCCAAATCCTGAAAGAGTTCTAGCATTAGTCGTGCAAGGTCGGAGGCAGTAATCAATGAAAACCGTACAAGATTTTCGCAACAACCTCAGGGGTGCGGCCCGCAACATGGGTTTAATATAAACAAGTTTAGTTCATTAATGCAATGAGGAGGAAAGCAAATGAACATCGTGGTTTTAGTCAAGCAAGTGTTTGACACAGAAGCCAAAATTGTCATCGGCGCTGATGGGAAAATCGATGACAGCAATGTTACCCTGATCATGAACCCTTATGACGAAAATGCCATGGAAGAGGCGCTGCTCTTAAAGGAGAAATTTGGCGGTGAAGTCATCGCTGTATCCGTCGGTGCGGCTAAGGCCCAGGAGACACTGCGCACCGCTCTCGCCATGGGAGCGGATCGGGCAGTCCTGGTGAGCGATTCTGCTATCCAGCCTGCATCCGACGATTTTGCGGCGGCCCAGGCTCTGGCCAAAGCCGTCAGCGAGCTTAAGCCGGACATCATTCTCACCGGCAGGGTGGCTATCGATTACGGCAGCAAGATTGCCGGCCGGGTTGCGGAGATACTGGGAATCCCCCATGTAAACACCATTACCAAACTGGAAGTAGAGGGCGATAATGCGGTGGCCACCAGGGAGATTGACGGTGGTTCTGAAGTGATTGAGGTTCCCCTGCCGGCTGTATTTTCCGCCCAAAAATCTCTTAACAACCCGCGTTACCCAACTGTAGCCGGAATAATGAAAGCTAAGAAGAAAGAACTCAAGACCCTCACCTTGGCTGATCTGGGCCTTGATGCTACTGTGACTGGCAAGATGCAAATAGTTGGCTATTCCCTGCCTGCCGGCCGGAAGGGCGGACGGGTTATCCCGGGGGAGCCGGCGCAAGCTGCTGCTGAATTGGCCCGGCTCTTGCGGGCGGAAGCAAAAATTATCTAGTAGTCGCGGTAAAAGGGAGGAGAACTGGAAATGGCTAAAGGAATTTGGGTTTTCATTGAGCAGTCCAAAGGCAGCATACGCAAAGTGTCTTTGGAGCTTTTGAGCCAGGGAAGAAAGCTGGCGGATGAAAAAGGCGAGGAACTGGC
The DNA here is from genome assembly GCA_021811155.1 of Bacillota bacterium. Taxonomy (GTDB): domain Bacteria; phylum Bacillota; class Desulfitobacteriia; order Desulfitobacteriales; family JAJXUE01; genus JAJZPO01. The sequence continues at coordinate 3,708 of JAJZPO010000083.1, forward strand.
GGCAGTAGTTCTGGGCCAGGGGGTTGGCGCCCTGGCAGGGGAAGCCGCCAAATACGGAGCAGATAAAGTCTTCGTTGCCGATGACGCAAAACTCGCCAGCTATTCGACCGGCGCTTATACCTCCGTATTCGCTAAATTAATCAGGGAAAATGAACCCAATTTTGTCATGATTGGCAACACGGCTATCGGCAAGGATTTAGCCCCGCGCGTAGCGACCCGCGCTGGGGTGGATGTGGCTATCGACTGTGTGGCGGTTGAACCGGATGATGCCAACTACGTAACCTTGACCCGTCCAATCTATGCCGGAAAAGCTTTTGCCAAAGTGGTTAGTTCCGGCGCGCGGCCGGTCATGGCTACAATCCGGCCCAACACTTTCCCGGTCTCTGAGCCGGTGAGCAGGGATGCTGAAGTCATCAACGCAAAGGTCGATGTAGACCCGGCAGACCTAAGGACTATTCTGAAAGACCTTATTAGCCAAGCTACCGGCCGGCCGGAATTGACCGAAGCCAATATTATTGTTTCCGGCGGCCGGGGCATGAAAGGCCCGGAAAATTACGTTATCCTGGAGGAATTGGCAGACTGCCTGGGAGCAGCCGTGGGCGCTTCCCGCGCAGCTGTTGATTCCGGCTGGAGAGAGCATAAGTTTCAGGTGGGACAAACAGGCAAGACTGTATCGCCTACCCTCTATATTGCCTGCGGCATTTCCGGCGCTATCCAGCACCTGGCCGGAATGGGCTCTTCCAAGGTAATTGTCGCTATCAACAAAGATCCGGAAGCTAATATTTTCCAAGTCGCTGACTACGGTATTGTCGGCGACCTGTTCCAGGTGGTTCCTGCACTGACTGAAGAGTGCAAGAAACTTAAAGCTTAATTCATACGCTATTCTTACTGCCGGAACCCCACCAAGGCCGGGCCTTCCCCCTCCTCAGAAGACCCGGCCGGGGTCTGGCAGCCTTTTTTGCAGCAGGCTGGTACAGGGCCGTTTGAGTTAAATGTGACAGTACAGGATGTTAGTAATGTCGAAAAAGATTGGAGGGGATCATTTATGAACGTAACCAGGGAACTTTACTGGAATATTCAGGGGGAATGGCTCATATACCCGCTTTTTCTCCTGTCATTGGCCATTTTCGGCTATGGTGTGTATAAACGCTACAGCCTTTGGCGGCTGGGACAGCCGGCAAACCGCAACGACCGGATGTGGGCGCGTCTGAAATCAGTTTTTGATTACATCCTTACCCACAGAAAGATTTTACGGGAACGCCAGCCTGGAGTGATGCACTTGCTGATTTTCTGGGGCATGGTATTCCTGTTTCTCGGCACTGTTGTTGTGGGGCTGAAAGCTGACATGGGCATCGATATTATGTATGGCGGCTTTTACCTGTATTTTGAGTCTCTGGCCTTAAATCTCTTCGGCCTGGGAGCTCTGGTAGGGCTGGGAATCGCGCTTTACCGCCGTTATCTGCGGAAAACCGACGGGCTGGACAATCAATTTGATGATGGCGTAATTCTTATTTTATTAACCGTAATTATTATCACCGGTTTTGTACTGCAAGGAATCAGGATAGTGGCGACCCATGACCAGTGGGCTGCGTGGTCACCGCTGGGAAATCTGATAGGACAGCTGTTTGCGGGTATGAGTCCTGCTGGACTCAGCATTACCCACAGGATTTTGTGGTGGTTCCATCTGGCCCTGGCTTTCGGGTTTATTGCTTACCTTCCCTATTCAAAACTGTTTCATATTGCACTTTCCCCGGTAAATATCTATTTTCGCTCATTAGCCCCCAAGGGCTCACTCTCCTACATCAACATGGAGGATGAGGACGCGGAAACCTTCGGAGTCGCCAAGCTGGAGGAGTTTACCTGGAAGGACCTAATGGACGCCGACGCCTGCATTCGCTGCGGACGCTGCCAAAACAACTGTCCTGCTTATTTGAGCGGCAAGCCCTTGTCGCCCAAACAGTTGATTCAGGATTTGAAAAAGCATATGACCGAAAAGGGAGAAATTATCCTGGCCGAACGTCAGACTGTGATCCAAAAAGGTTTGCAGCACGGCGGGTCTCATGGCGAAGCTGCGGCGGGCAGTGAGGCTGCGGACGCCGGCCTGGTGGGACAGGTGTATCAGGAGGATACCCTTTGGGCTTGCACCACCTGCCGTTCTTGCATGGAGCAGTGTCCTGTATTCATTGAGCATGTTCCCAAGCTTGTTGACATGCGCCGCAATCAAGTGCTGATGGAAAGCAATTTCCCTTCGGAGGCACAGATTGCTTTCCGCAACATGGAGAACAACGGGAATCCCTGGGGTATCGGGTGGCAGACCCGGGGGGACTGGGCCCAGGAGTTGGGAGTCAAAACCTTCGAAGAAGAGCCTGATGCCGAGTACCTTTACTGGCCGGGCTGTTCGGGCGCTTTTGATGCCAGGAACAAGAAGGTTACGGCTGCCCTGGTGAAGCTGATGCAGGCAGCCGGGCTGAAGTTTGCAATTTTGGGCAACGACGAGAAATGCTGCGGTGACTCGGCCCGCCGCTTGGGCAATGAGTACCTGTACTACTCTCTGGCCCAGGAAAACATCGAAACCATGAAGGGTTACGGGGTGAAGAAGATTATAACCCAGTGCCCGCACTGCCTTAACACTTTGAAGAATGACTACCCTCAACTGGGCGGAGATTTTGAAGTTATTCACCACACGGAGCTTCTGGCCAACCTCTTGCAGGAAGGCAAGTTGCGTCCGACCCGGCCCCTTCAGGCCACAGTTACTTACCATGATTCCTGTTACCTGGGCCGCTACAACGATATTTTCGCTCAGCCCAGGGAGGTACTGCAAACAGCGGGCGCCAAACTTGTAGAGATGGAACGGCACCACGAGAAAAGTTTCTGCTGCGGCGCCGGCGGCGGCCGTATGTGGCTGGAGGAAAAGACCGGACAGCGGATTAATGAAATGCGGACTGAGCAAGCCATAGCCTGTGCAGCAGACGTCGTGGGCACTGCTTGTCCTTTCTGCCTGACTATGCTGAGTGACGGGATTAAGGTTAAAGAGGTAGATTTGAAAGCTCTTGACCTGGCGGAAATTCTGGCACAGTCTATCTAGAAAATTGAGGTGCGAAGTTCGAGGTGCGAAGTTCGGCATACGGCCAGGATTTCGAACCTCGAACCAAAAGAGGAGTTTGCATGATGAGGATAGCGGTTTATCCCGGTACCTTTGATCCTGTGACCAATGGTCACTTGGATATCATTGAGCGGGGGGCCAGGTTGTTTGACCGCTTGATTGTAGGAGTGGCCCAGGACAATTATAAAGATGCCTTGTTTACAACTGCAGAGAGGGTTGGATTTTTAAAACAGGCAACGTCCCATATCGGTAATGTCAAGGTGGAGGCCTTTTCAGGGCTTCTGGCCAATTATGTGGTGAGCAAGGGGGCGGAAGCGGTTGTGCGGGGCTTGCGCGCAGTTACTGATTTCGAGTATGAATTCCAAATGGCCCTGATGAACCGCAAGCTGGACAAACGCGTGGAAACTGTTTTCTTTATGACCAGCAACGAGTACGCTTTTACCAGTTCCAGTATGATCAAACAGGTGGCGAGCCTGGGGGGCATGCCGGAGGGACTCCTGCCTAAACCGGTGGAAGAAGCCCTGCGCCGCAAATACTCCTTTCCCGTTTTGGCTAACCAGGGATGATCAAGGCCAGGGGCCGGATGCAGCTTTCTGGTTAAGCCGGCCCTTGGCAAGGCGTGTAAAACGGATGATATAGGGAGGGAATTCATGTGAGAGATGTTGTTATAGCCAGCGCGGTGCGTACCGCTGTCGGCACTTTTGGCGGGACTATCAGTCAGGTTCCGGCCAGTGAACTGGGCGCCATAGTGGTAAAGGAAGCCATAAAACGGGCCAATATTGCCCCGGAACAAATAGATGAAGTGATTCTCGGCAATGTACTGACTTCAGGCCAGGGCCAGAACCCTGCCCGCCAAGCATCAATAAAAGCGGGAATTCCTATTGAGGTTCCCGCCTATACCCTGGGAATGGTATGCGGTTCCGGTCTGAAGACGGTGATTACCGCTATGCAGACCATTATGGCAGGGGCCGCGGAGGTTATTGTCGCCGGCGGCATGGAGAGCATGAGCATGGCGCCCTATGTGCTGCCCAAGGCTCGTACCGGTTACCGCATGGGTAATGACCAGATAGTGGATGCCATGGTGTTTGACGGCCTAACCGATGCCTTCAACCTGTACCACATGGGGGTAACGGCGGAAAATCTGGCAGAAAAGTACGGTATCAGCAGGGAAGAACAGGACGAACTTGCTCTGGCCAGCCAACAGAAGGCCGTAGCGGCCATAGAGTCCGGCCGGTTCAAAGACGAGATCGTGCCAGTGTCTATTCCACAAAAAAAAGGCGAGCCAAAAATCTTCGATACTGATGAGCATCCCCGCAAGGGGACTACCCTGGAAGCCCTGGCTAAATTGTCCCCCGCCTTTAAAAAGGGCGGCACAGTAACGGCCGGGAACGCTTCGGGCATTAACGACGGGGCTGCTGCCTTTGTGGTTATGGCTAGGGAAAAAGCCGAAGCGCTGGGCATAAAGCCCCTGGCTGTGATCAAGGCCGGCGCCTATGCGGGTGTAGATCCGGCACTCATGGGGATTGGCCCTGTGCCGGCGGTGAAAAAGGCTCTGAACAGCGCCGGACTCAAGGTGTCAGATCTGGACGTGATCGAGGCCAATGAGGCTTTTGCTGCCCAGGCCTTGGCGGTAAGCCGTGAGCTGGCTTTTCCGATGGAGAAAGTAAATGTCAATGGCGGCGCCATTGCCCTTGGCCACCCCATCGGCGCCAGCGGAGCGCGGATCTTGGTCAGCCTGCTCTACGAACTGCAGAAGCGTCAGGGCCGCTACGGCCTGGCTACGCTATGCGTTGGCGGGGGCATGGGTGTGGCTTTGGTAGTCGAAAGAGTCTAGTGAGTGAACTCGTTCAATAAAGTCTAGTACAGGCGATGGAGCTCGCCCTAACTTGAGGTTAGAACCACCGTTACAGGTTAATGGCTCCTACTGTTAGGTAATCCTAAGCAGTAGGAGTTTCTTTGTGTTTTTGTTTAAGAGGATGTAAAATTGAAAGGGGGCTTTGCAGGTGGGCATAATCTATGTGGCTTTAGGGGGCGCTGTGGGGGCTTTGGCACGCTATGGCCTCAGCCTGTGGTTCGGCAGCAGGTGGAACCACAGTTTCCCCTTGGGAACTTTTGTGATCAATATTACGGGAAGTTTTCTCTTGGGCCTGCTCAACGTGTTTGTGCTGGAAAGAACGGTGCTCAGCCCGGGCTGGCGTTTGGGTCTGGGAGTGGGGTTTCTGGGGGCATATACCACGTTTTCGACCTTTACCTATGAAGCCCTAGTCCTGCTGGAAGAGGGCAGCTACCTGGCCGCGCTTGGATATGTGGGTCTGAGCGCTGCCCTTGGACTTCTGGCCGCTTATCTGGGCATGTACCTGGCTCGTGCGCTTTAAGAGGTGAGCTGTGTCCCCACTTTAAATCCCCGTATGGGTTGGCGGGGGACCATAGGGAAAGGAGAGTGTCTATGCATAAGCTTCTCAAGATCTACGTGGGTGAAAATGTACGCTGGCAGGGCCAGCCCTTGTACCGGGCGCTGGTGCTGAAACTCAAGGCGGCAGGATTGGCCGGGGCTACGGTATTGCGGGGTGTGGAGGGTTATGGCCGGCAAAAAGTTGTGCACACTACCCGTTTGCTGGAGCTATCGGCGGATTTGCCTATGATTGTTGAGTGCGTGGATGAGGCAGACAAAATAGAAGCGGTACTCCCTGAGATTTGTCAAATGGTCAACAGGGGACTCGTGCTAACAGCTAACGTAGATATAATTAAGCGGGGTTAAATAACGACACGACAACGACAGAAAAAGGAGAGTACCTGGAAGTGGAGCAGAAAAAGTTCAGAGACAATTGTATGGTATGCGGCGCGGAACTGGAGCACTCTGCTATGCCGGCAGAGGGAGTATGCGTGTATTGCGGAGCCCGTGAACAGAGCTATTTTCACTGCCCTGAAGGACATTATGTCTGCAACAGCTGCCATGCCAACGAAGCATTAATCAAAATGACGGATTACTGTCTTAAGTCAAAATCAACCAACCCATTGGAAATGCTGGAAGAATTGATGGCCGAAGACAGCGTGGCTATGCACGGTCCGGAACACCATGCCATGGTACCCGCCGTGTTGGTCGCTGCTTACCGGAATGCCACGGGAGAAGCAGGTGATAAAGCGGTGCTGGAAGCAATCCGGCGGGGCAGTAAGGTACCCGGCGGATACTGCGGCATCTATGGCGCCTGCGGAGCCGGTGTCGGAACCGGTGTAGCGGTAGCGGTTATCACAGGTTCCACCCCACTGCGGGCTGAAGCGAGGGCTCTCAGCAACCTGATGTCTGCGAAGGCTTTGACGGCAATAGCCGAGCAGGGGGGTGTCCGCTGCTGCAAAGCGTGCTCCCGGCTTGCGGTACAAACAGCGGTCGAGTTTTTCCGCCAGTATCTGAACTGTGACCTTGACCCCGGCACAAATCCCCGCTGCTCCTATGTAAAACGCAACCGTCAATGCAATGGGCATAATTGCCGGTATTTCCCAAAACCCAATTCCGATATCTCCTCTAGTAATGTATGATTTTAAATTGACCTCAGGAAGTTTATGGGATATAATAGACAAAAAAACGGACCCGGGGTTGGGGGGAACGAGATGAGAAATCCGGCGATTAGAAAAGATGTGCTGAATCGCCTCAAAACCGTTAAAGGTCACATGACCGGTATCGAGAAGATGATTGACGACGGCATGAATTGTGGGGAAATTCTGATGCAATTGGGTGCGATTCGTGCAGCTATTAACAAGGTTTCCGCTATAGTGGCGGAACACTATGCCTTGGACTGTTACGATACTGCCCTGGAGGACGGAGCCGATCCGAAGGAAGAACTGAAGCGGGCAATCAAGGCCCTGATCAAGTGCAATAATGCTTGATTAGGCTTCTGTTTTGAGATTGGTGCTCTGATTCTCTGCTCTTGACAGGTCCGGAATAATTGCATAGAATAAAAGAGGCATACCCCATAGGGGTATATTGCCAGGGCGGGGCAGGAGCGTTGGAAAGTTTTGTCCGCTTTTGGGAAAAACTAGTTTCAATCAGAGGAGGTTACAGCAATGAGCAATTTGATTAGTCATGTAACAGACGCGAGTTTTGAAAGTGAGGTTGTCAAATCCAGTACGCCTGTGTTGGTTGATTTCTGGGCTGCCTGGTGCGGCCCATGCAAAATGTTGTCCCCGGTGGTCGAGAGCCTGGCATCAGAATACAACGGAAAGCTGAGAATAGCCAAGCTCAACGTGGATGAAAACCCAGCCACTCCGGGGAAATTCGGCATCATGGGCATTCCGACCCTGATTTTGTTTAAAGACGGTCAGGTCGCCGGGAAGTCTGTGGGGTACAAGTCTGCCGGTGAACTGAAGAGTTTTATTGACAGCAAGCTGTAAATGTGTTTGCGTAACAACCTTAACTAAAACTGCAGATTGACTGACGCAGATTATCGGGGCGCCTGGGAAAACCAGGCGCCCCGATGCTTTTTATACGAGTTAACAGGGGATTTTTTGGTAGAAGAAGGGGGCCAGAGGCTTAAGGCCGAGTTCGGTGAGGTTAAAGATCTGCTCCGTGCTGCCGGTAAACAACACGCCACCCGGGCGGAGGGATTTGCTGAAACGGCAGTAGAGGGAGTTTTTAGCCTCCTCAGTAAAATAAATTACTACATTGCGGCAGCAGATCAAGTCATAACCGGTGTCGAAAATGCCTGTAAGCAGGTTCCTTTTTTGGAAGTGAACGTTTGACTTGAGTCTCTCTTTTACCTGTAAACCGTCACCGGTAGGGTTAAAATAGTTGTCAAGGATATGGGGCGGCGCCCCGACCAGGTCCTGGGTCTTATAAACCCCGTGCCTGGCTTGGGCGAGCATTGCATCATCGATGTCTGTGCCTAAAATGGAGTATGGGACAAGTGGAAATGTTTCCTGCAAGATAATGGCAAGGGTATAGGCCTCCTGCCCGCCTGAGCTTCCTGCGCTCCACAGCTTGAGCGAAGAACGTCCTGCCAGCAGCATGGGCAAAATACTGGCCCGCAGGATTTCCCACTGGCCCATGTCGCGGAAAAACTGGGAGACATTTATGGTGAGGTGACGCAAAAAGGCTGCCAAGAGTTCGGGGTTGGAGTTGAGACTGTCCTTGAAGGCCAGATAATCTTGAAATCCCTTGTTGGTGATAAACTGCTCGATGCGGCGCTGCATTTGAGCCCGCTTGTAGCAGCTTAAGTCGATTCCGCTGCGTTCGTGAAAAAAGCGCGTGAATTGTTCATAGTTATCCAGACTCATGTTGCACCTCGCGGAAGTTCCTGCTCCTAATTGTAAAAAGTTTTTGACAGAAAATCCACAAAAATTTTCCTCTATTAGAAAAACACTTACCATATTGGAATTTTTTATATATTTCAAAGGAATTAGCTGTTAATGCGTCGAAATATGACAGTGGCTAAAACTTTGCCTTTTTACCCAGGATTTTGAATTCGGCGGTGAAATCACTTGCAACAACAAGGTAGTTTGGTTGAGCTTACTGAACTGAAGGAAAAGTTGGGCAATCTGTCAGAGAAAGAACTGGTCGGCCCCAAGGTGCAGGCTTTGCTGTCAGAACTACGCAATATCCTGGCTGGATTGGAATCAGCTCCAGGTATTGATCAGGCGCGCTTGACTAATTTGAACACCTTTGTAGGGTCCAGGCAGAGTTTGGATCCAATGGTTCAAAAGGTGCTCATCGGCCTAATCGGCAAGCTGGTAATCAACCCGGCATCAAACGACAAACCGACTTCTAATATGAATGAACTCATGGGAAAAATCCCTGGTCTGAAGGAAGCACTGTCCGATCCCAATGTGTCTGCTCCTATGCAGGAGGCCGGATCTCTGCCACTGGCTGCAGATACAGCCCCAGCGCAGACGGATCCGTTGGAGCCTGTGTTTGCGGCCGAGGACAATGCTGGCGCAGATGCTGAGGCGGTGGTGGAACAGACCGGCAAGGAAACAGCTGCAGCCGAAAGCGCCGGGTTGAATATGAGGGAACTTTTGGGTTTTTTTCTGCAAGAATCGTTCGAACAAGTGGAAACACTGAGCAACGGCCTGGTGGAACTCGAGAGAGACGGAGCCAGGTTGGATCTGGTGAATGAACTTTTCCGGACCGCCCATACCCTTAAAGGCGCTTCCGGGACCATGGGGTATAGCGGCATTGTTAAAATCACACACTTGGCAGAGGATGTGTTGGACGGACTAAGGCAGGGAAAATTGCAGGTATCCGCTGCGCTGGTGGATTTGCTGTTAGGCGTGGCTGACCGTGTGAAAAGCATTCTGGCTGATATCCAGAATGGAGGGGAAGGAAATAGCGATGTAAGCGATTTGGTTGGTAAACTGGCAGCCTTTCTGGGGAAGACACAGGCCGCCGAAACCTTGCCCAAGTCCGGATCGGAGGGTCAAGCGGCAGAAGGGGTCTTTGGTCTTGATGAAAGAGAGATGTCCCAGATCAGGGAACTTTCCCAGGCCGGCCATAACATTTTTGACGTTACGGTAAAATTCAGCGCCAAAATATTGATGCCCTCTGTACGGGCTGTGATGGCCGTGCGCAGGGTGGAAAAGTATGGGACGGTGCTGAGAACATCCCCTGCAACGGAAGAATTGCGTCAGGACAGCCATTCTGAATTTCACCTGCTGCTAGCCACGGAAAAGGATAGTCAAAGCGTGGAAAAGGTCATCCTGCAAGTTTCCGAAATCGAAGGCGTGGAATGCAAGAAATTTGAAGCGACTGAAACGCCTGTCCAGGTGGTTGACGTTGCGGAGGCGGTCAGACTTCAGGACCAGTCGCGCGAATTTGGGCTCAGTCAGGCTGTGGGGTCAGGGACTGCTGTGACGCCGACCGGGTTTAAAAACCCGACGATACGTGTCCCGGCGGAAAAGCTGGACGATTTGCTCAATCTGGTGGGAGAGATGGTTATCGCCCGTACCAGGTTGGTTTCGGTCGGGGATGAACTTAAAATCTCCCTGCCCCAGGACCACTTAGTTAATTCTTTGAATGAAACGACCGTTTATCTGGGCCGGCTGATGAACGAGCTGCAGGAGAGCGTTATGTCCATGCGGATGGTGCCTATTGGCCACGTCTATAGCCGCTTTCCCCGTTTAATCCGGGATCTGGCCCGCAAAACCCATAAAGACGTGGAATTGTTGTTGTTTGGGGAAGAGACCGAACTGGACAAAACAATTATTCAGGAAATCGGCGATCCCCTAATGCATATCCTGCGCAATTGTGTTGATCACGGCATTGAATCTCAGGCGGAACGGGTAGCCGCAGGTAAATCTCCCGCAGGCAAAATTACAATTGAGGCCTTTCATGAGGGGAGCCATATAATTGTAAGTGTGAGTGATGACGGCAAGGGTATCGACCTCAATGCTGTCCGGGCAAAGGCGGTGGCGAAGGGGTTCGTCAGTCAGACTGAGGACCTCAGCGACAAGGAAGCTGCCAATCTAATATTCTTGCCCGGGCTCTCCACCGCCAGCAAGGTCACGGACGTCTCAGGCCGCGGCGTAGGCATGGATGTAGTGAAGCGGTCCCTGGTCAACCTTGGGGGCATGATTGATATCGAGACCAGCCCGGGTAAAGGGACGACTATGATCATCCGGCTCCCTTTGACTTTGGCCATTATTCAGGCTCTGTTGGTGGATGTGGGATCACAGGTCTACGCACTGCCCTTGGCTTCGGTGCTGGAAACGCTGCGCATCCCGAAGGAGGATCTAAAATCTGTAGGGGGCCGTGCCGTCATTCAGCTGCGCGGCAGTACCCTGCCGTTGATTTCCCTGCACGAGCATTTTGACCTGGAGCCGGGCGACAGTGAAGAAGACATTGTCTACGTGGTGGTAGTCGGATTCGGTGAAAGGCGACTGGGCTTGGTGGTGGATGGGCTGCAGGGCCAACAAGAGATAGTTATCAAGTCACTGGGAGATTTTCTGGGTACTGTTCAGGGGTTTTCCGGGGCGACCATTGGGGGAGACGGTAAAGTTATTCTCATTCTGGATGTGGCATCCTTGGTTCATGATACCTTTACGGTCAACCGGGTTTAGGGGGTGAAAACGGTGGAAGAACATCTGGTGACGTTTAAACTGGGTTCAGAGGAATTTGGGGTTGACATTATGCAAGTGCAGGAGATAATCAAAATTCCTCCCATCACGCTGGTCCCCAGGGCGCCGAAATATGTGGAGGGTGTCATCAATCTCAGGGGTAATGTGATACCGGTGCTTAATTTAAAACGGCGGTTTGAGATTGTGAACCCTGACGAATCGCAAGACTCCCGCATAATCGTGATTCAGGTTCAGGGAAGGATCACAGGCATTATGGTCGACCAGGTAGTAGAAGTACTGCACCTGTCAATAAAAGACATTGAGCCTCCTCCGCCTGTAACCTCC
>JAJZPO010000084.1 GCA_021811155.1 Bacillota bacterium
TATACTTACTGATACGTCAAGTAAAGGGGTAACCCCCAAAACTTATACTTTCTGATACGTCAAGTAAAGGGGTAACCCCCAAAACTTATACTTTCTGATACGTCAAAAAATACCGGGCATCCTGCCCGGTATTTGTGCTTCAGTTTAAGCGCGGGATTTGCTCAATTTCGCAGCCTTCAGCCGGCGCGCCTGCCAGTTCTTCAGCTCCACCAGGATTTGGCTGGCGTTAAAGATCGACGAATAGGCGCCGCTAAACACCCCGATCAGCATTGCCAGGGCAAATATCTTGGTGGAGGTTCCACCCAAGAGGTAGATGGCGAACAGGGTAATCAATACCGTGACTACCGTATTGATGGAACGGGCCATGGTCTGCCACACGCTCTTGTCCACCATTTCTTCGTAAGAGTCGCCCCGTCTCATTTTCTCCTGGTTTTCCCTGATGCGGTCAAAGATAACCACCGTGTCATTAATCGAGTAACCGACAACTGTGAGAATAGCTGCGACAAAGGAGGAGTCTATCTCCCAGCGGAAGATGGAGAACAGCCCCAATACCACCAGAACGTCATGAAAGATGGCTGCAACGGCCGAGATACCGAATTTGAATTCAAACCTGATGGTCAGATACAAAATCATCCCGGCAAAGGCGATTAGCAGAGCGTAGATAGCGCTGGTGGTAAGCTCCCTGCCGATGGAGGGCGAGACCTTGTCCTCCTTCAGGTTGCTGCGGTCAAAGGCCCCTACCTTTTGCTCCAAGGTGTTCAGGAACTTGTCATGGTCCTGTTCGCTCAGCGCTTTGGTCTTGATTAAAGCGCGGTTGGGGTTATCCAAAAATATTTGCACCTGGCTGCCCGGAAAACCGGCAGAGTCAAGGGCTGAAGTGATCTGAGCCTGATGTACCGGTTGATTGAAAGTAACGTCGAGCATGGAACCGCCCAGGAAGTCAATTCCCAGGTTAAGTCCGTGCAGCGCCAGGGAGATTATGCCCGGGATGATTATCAGTAAAGATAGAGCGAACCACCAATAGCGCAGTTTGACAATCGGAAATTGCCAGGCAAATCTTTTTTCCGGCGCAGCCGGTTGTTTATCCGCATCAACTTTATTCTTAGCCATAGCCAATTTCTCCGCCCCCTTTCTATGCACCGTAAAGTTTCAAATTTTGTTGGCCTTTAAGTCCTGCTACTGTGCGGAGCACATAACGGGTAAAGGTGATGGCGGTAAACAGACTTGCCAAAATACCTATCAGCAGGGTCACCGCGAAGCCCTGAACCGGGCCGGTAGTGAAGAATATCAGGGTAACAGCCGCAATGCTTGTGGTCACGTGGGCATCGATAACCGTGACAAAAGCCCGGTTGAAGGCATGGTCGATGCCTGCCCGCAAGCTTTTGCCCGCCCTTAGTTCTTCCTTAAGCCGCTCATAGATGATGATATTGAAGTCAACAGCCATGCCTATGGAGAGGATAAACCCTGCTATGCCAGGGAGAGTCAGCACTGCCCGGAAAGACCAGAGCACCCAGAGCACTATCAGGGCGTACACTACCAGGGAAAAGTCAGCCACCAGGCCGGGCACCCTGTACCAGAGCACCATGAACAGGAACACGAGCAGTATGCCCCAGGCGGCAGCGTCCAAGCTCTTCATCAGGGAATCGGTTCCTAAGGTTGCTCCAACGGTATGATATTCTTCAATCTTCAGGGATACAGGCAGGGCGCCGGAGCGCAGCATGTTGGCAACCTCGGCGGCGTCTTTCAGGCTCCGGTAGCCGCCGCTGATCTCGGCCTGGCCGTTGGTAATAGCGGTTTGGATAGTCGGGGCAGTTTGCCTGGTGTTGTCTAAGTAGATGGCCATCGGCTTACCCACGTTCTTGCTGGTTATATCGGCAAATTTCTTAGCCCCTTCGGGTGTAAAAGTGACATCAACGACATACTGGCCATACTGATCCTGACCTGCCCTGGCGTCTTTCAAATCACTGCCGGTCAGGACCACTTTCGATTCGTCATTAGGATCCCGGAAGGTGAGCATAGCGGTGGTAGACAACACCCGGATAGCGTCGTCCGGCTTGTCAAATCCAGCCAGGTCAACATAAATCCGTTTCTTTACATAGTCCACCTGAATGTTAGGTTCTGATACGCCCAGGGCGTTTACCCGCTTTTCCACTACGGTTTTGGCCTGGTCCATGTCCTGGTTGGTTACAGTTCCCTGGCCTGGCCCGGGAGATGCCTGCTCTACCAGGTGCACACCCCCCCTGATATCAAGACCCAAAGGTATCCCGGTCTTGGGATTCCTCAGGGGATTAATGGACAGAGTAACTAGTACCGCTACGATGACAATCAACGCAAAAAGTTTGAGAAGATTTCCCCTGCGCATAAATTTTCCTCCCTTTGTGAACTGCCGGACTTATCCAACAAAACAATTATAGCTGTGCTGGTAGACTGTGTCAATTGACGCCTGTGCTAAAGGAGCTTGACATTATTTATCCACAGCTCGAAAGTGCACTTCAGGTAGTCCGCCGCCCTGCGGCACAGCAGCATGCGGGTGGTAAAGATTTCAAAGTACTCAATCAGGGGGCAGATTTTGGTGTCGATGGTCAGTTCCAGCACAATTTTTCTTTGCTGTTCGTACACATTCAGCATCGAACGCTCCACCGCGTAGTTGACCCGGTCATGGATATCGAAGGTGGCAAAATCTGTGTTGCGCACTCTCGACCTGTGCACATCGGACTTATCGGCCAGAATCAGGGCAGCGGAAATATTGTTGACCGGCTGGCCGTCAGTTTCGTCATGGTTGCCGATGGCGCCGACAATCAGGGCAATTTCCTTCGGCTCCATTTGGTGGGCTGTTAAAATCTGCGCGGCCAGCAATGCGCCTGTATGGGCATGATGGTTCCGGTTCACCGAATTGCCGATATCGTGCAGGTAACCGGCGATGTGGGCCAGCTCTGTTTCCCGGCTGTTATAGCCCAGCTTTTCCAAAACGTTGCGGGCGATATAGGCCACCACGCCCACATGACGGTAACCGTGCTCCGTATAGCCAAGGGCGGCAAGGCAGTCATTGCCGCCGGTAATATAGGCGTCGACCAGTGGATCCTGTTTGATTTCGTCAAATGTGACTACATGTGTAATAGTTCTTACCCCACTTCCATCTTTGATTAACCCGGCCTCTTGGCATCTTTATAATTTGCTTGGACTTAAAAAATTCTGCTCATTTTCTAAAATTCCTCTTTTATATATTGCTATACACTCCAGGAGTAGATAAAAAAAGACCCCTGCCCGCCAAACGGTCAAGAGCTTTTGCGCCGGTTAAACCTGTCTTCCAATTGTTGCAGCGTGCTCAACCCTAAACTTAATTTTAGCATCTCGTCCATTTTTGAGATAGCTTTGTTGTCCAGGGTACCAAGCCGGGAGCCGGCATCAAATCGCTCCCTGGCCAAAGTCCGGATTTGGAAGAACAAGGCTGCATAATCCTGCTCCAATCCGGTGATGGAATTGCCTTGAACAGTCAAGGCAAAGAAAAGGGAACGGGCCCTGACGTTCCTGGTCAGTGGAACCGCGATGACGGACTGACAATACCGGTTGGCGATATCATTTTGAATTACCAGGAAAGTCTGTTCAGCACCTGCGTCAACCTTAATCCTAAAAATATCTCCCCGTTTGATTTTAAGCTGGCCCATCAGTACCTCCTGTCATCCTTTACTGTCTACCCGTTTGAAAAGCCCGTTTTCTTCCTCAGGCAAGACTCCTTCCAGCCCCAGGTTCAGCCGGCCGGCTTTCCTGTAATCATTTTTCACCCGCAGCATGAGGTTTTTCCGGTGCCACCATTGCCCGATGAATGCCATAAAGCGATTCTTGTTCATTTAGTTTCTCTCCCCGGGTTAATTCTACTGTAAGTATTTTCCATGATCTAGATAAATCCTGCGGCAATTATTGTCGCCCTATGACAAGTTTTGGAATCCTGCAAAATTTTTGCAAATAAGCTTTTATTTCCAACTTGCTCAGGGTTCAAACCAAATGTTCAAAAGGCGCCTGATGATTTTACAGAAAAAAAAGACCCGTCTGACTATCAGTCCGAACGGATCCTGGCTTTTTGTTGAGCAGTCTATTGTCCGAGCAAATCCCCAATCCCAGACAAAGTCGTATCAGGCAGGACGCCCGTTCCACCGAAGACATGATAGTTTAACACGCCTGCCTTGGCCGATTTCAAGAGTTCCTGCTGGCCCCAGCTCAAATCACTGCCTACCAGTACCATCCAGGCACCGGACTGTCCTGCCACAGCGGCGCCGGCCAGGGCATCGGCAAAGTCCGTACCGGCGGTCACAAAGACGCCGGCCGGGTTCGGCTGCAACCGGCTCAGCACCTGGGCGTTGGTGGCATAACGGTCAATGCCTCCGTAACGTTCCGGATTGGCCACCGTATGCTCCAGGGATGGGGGCAGAACCGCCGTCCCTCCCACCAGAATTGTCCGTTTTACCTTAAGTTCACTCAGTGCTTGGACTAAGGCTGCGGGGAGGATTCCTGTGCCGTCTGTGTAAAGAACCGGCACACCGTTATAGGCCGCCCACGCGGAAATCGAGAGAGCATCCGGGTAGGCTTCATCCCTACCGTTCACCAGTACAGCTCTACCCAATTGCCCTAAGCGTTTAGCCACCTGATAGGAGGTAGCATAGCGATCAGCTCCCGCAACCCTTTCAACTGTAATGCCTTGGCCAGCAATCTCTGTCGCCACCTGAGAGCTCACCGCTCCTTCTCCACCCACAATAATCACCGTTTTCGCTCCCAAAACCTTGATTTCAGTTAGTACTTCTTGGGGCACTCGATCCGGAGGGGTGAGGAGCAAGGGAGCATTGAGATTCCTGGCCAACGGCACGGCGGTTAAGGCATCGGCAGAGATGTCCCCTCGCACTAAGACCACAGTATCTGCTCCTGCCGAAAAATAATTCTTAGCAATTTCCACGGCAGTTTCGTAGCGATCTAAACCGCCCATACGTTCCGGCACTTGCGTTCGATCCGCCATCACCCGATAGGTGGAGAAATAGCTGACCGTCACGGAGATGGTCTGCTGGACAGGATCCACCTTCCCCCCTACTTTGATCCAACGCCCGTCTTTCCAGAGAAAAACAGCCAGGTGCGGGATATCAGCCGGGTCAATGTTGGCTCTTCCGAAGGGAATGGTGAGGGTGACCGGTGCGGTAAATTTCGTGCCATCCGGCCCAAAACTCCGTTCGGTGACCTGTGGATCATAAGCAACCAGATTGGCCTTGGGATTAGATGTACCGGGATCGGCCGTCTGATTAGCTTGAGAAATAGTGACAGTGAGGGTGCTCGATGTTCCGTCGGCATTCATCGGCAGAGTTCCCTCAGGAATCATAACCGCAGTTCCTTCCGGAGCCTGGACCAAAGCCGCAGCGTCACTGTGGACATCAGCGCTGGCAAGGAGAACCCCTGTCGGTTGCAGACCGTCTGAACCGTCTGAACCACTAGGAGTACCACCTCCATGATGTGTCTCTTCCGCAAGAGTGGTTGCTTCAAAAGATGTCACCGCTTCCCCATTGTTCAAGCTAACTACTCCCGGTCCTTCTGAGTCTGAAGACAGTTGAGCTGTGACCTGCCCGCCGGATACCAGGAGATTAATTCTGTTTCCGGTTTCCGTACCTGAGGTAAGTGTCCCCCTGCTGGTTGCAAGAACGACTTCTGTTCCATCGGCAACGGGATTGCCTGCTGCGTCTTTAACCTCGGCCTTTACTGAAGCAGTCTGGCCAATGGGGAAGGTGGAAGGGGTGATGCTGACAGTAGACGATGCAGGGGAAAGAACAAAAACATCGGCAGTGGTGGTCTCACCTGAAGATACATAAACGTCTCCCTGCCATGAGGCCCTATGCAGGGGCTTGCTGGCGCGGAGGGTGTAACCTTGCCATGGAGTTGGCACAACACCTGTAAACTGATAGGAACCATCAGAACCAGACGTGATCTGCTGAATAGTTCGGTAATGTCCATTTCCGAGTCCGCCTTCGCCTCCCCAATCATCCCAAAGGAGTTCGACAACCGCTCCGGCGGCGGGATTTTCATTATCATCATATACTGTGCCGGAAATTACCCCGGGTTCATGAGGTTCAAGCTTCATTGTAACCGGAACTTTACCCCAGGGGACTGGAGAAACTGTTTGTTGCGTTGTATTATGGCCCAGATGATTATTGCCGGGGTCATCAGGGTCCTCTACTTCAATGTTGACCGGACCTAAAGCGTATACACTTCCGTCATTTTCGGTATTCTCCTGGTACTTCCTTATATTGTGTTGATTGGATTCATCCCCAGGGTCAGCAGATGTATAATATATGCTTCTGCCTGAGACAGTTGCTCCTGTGATAGCATCCTCAAGCCGGGTCAAAATCTGGCCCAGGGGCTTAACCTTTATGGTATATTCAACGGTTTTGCCGGCATGTGCTGAAACATCAGCCCTATCCGTCCAATCATATCGTAAACTACCAGTTTGGTAGGCCCCGCCATAAGTTCTGTAACCGGCTGGGAATGCATAGATAAATCCTCCCAGACTGCCCCCGTCATAAGTCCAAGAGGCATCAAGCTTCATGGAAATTGTTCCGCTGGCATCGGTAATTTGTTTCGGACTAACTCCCTCGGAGGGAGGGGCGTTTTCCGGCCAGGCAGTATCATCGTTGTTGGAAGGAGGTGTGTAACTAAACCACATGGGTACGCCGCCCGGCGCACTGTTGCCATCCAGATCCGTTATATGGACTGCTACTGTACCATGTGTTGTAATCCGAAAATCTCGAACCACATCACTGTAAGTAAAAGATCCCCGATACTTAGACACCCCGCCGCTGACCCCAACGTTACCGGCAACAAGCACATAGTCATAGGTGTCGATGTAACCTGAGATGTCAATGGGTCCAGGAGTAGAACCGTAGGCGTGTGCATCCATTAGGACATAAATGCCGGTATTAGAGTTCGATGAGCCCAAGGCAAAGGGTTCGTCGAGCATCTCTCCGGTGTCTTTTTTGATAAGGTAAGCCCTGATATTAGTAGAAGCGGGCTTACCGTTGTCGTCCGTTACCTGTCCGGAAAAGGTTACCAGGATAGGCTGCGAAGCTGCTTGGGCTGGTCTTGGCGCTAAATCCACGCTGACAAGAGCCAGGATAAGGACAAGCGCCATAATTTTTTGTAAGTTTCGGATTGTTCGGTTAGACTTTAATAAGAATTTAATCTTGCTCACCTCTTTGCTTACATTTTTTGGCGTTAAGTTTGCCACGCCCCACTCCTCCCTTCATCCAACCGTGAGACTCCCACTTCTACAAGTGGGAGTGGTTCCCCGTGCTCTGCTTCGGTGGGGGTAGACTCCCCCACCGAAGTCTCGATGTTCAACTTTAGTTGAACGAATTCATTTAACTTGATCGCATAGAACCCGTGATAGGTTCCAGCTACAGATGGCACGAATAACTTAATTGTAGAGAGATTCTGCAAAATTTTTGCAAAAAAGCTTTTATTTTTAATTTTCTTAGCCCAAACCAAATGTTCAAAAGCTGCCTGATGATTTTACAGAAAAAAGGACCCGTCCAACTATCAGTCTGAACGGATCCTTGCTTTTGTTGATCTGGTAAGCGAGTGTCAGTGTACCTGTCCCCTTGACACACTAAAACCGGGCCGGGTCTGGGGACGAAAATGGGTCCCTGAACCTGGCCCGGCTTTGTGCTCCGCCGCTTACTCTGCCTTGTCGGCATCACCGGCGGGGTTTTCTTCCTTGATTTCAGCTTTGCCTTTTTTGGCCTTGGGCTCTTCCGCTTCCACTTTGCGGTTTTCCACACTGCCGATGCCGCTCTTGGCTACTTCGATTTCCACTTTGTCGGAGATTTGCAGTATTACACTGTCCTCTTTGACCTTGACAATCTTGCCGTAGATCCCTCCGGCAGTAATCACCTTGTCCTTGGCTTTAAGGCCGGACAGCATGGTCTGACGGGTCTTCTGCTGCTTTTGCTGCGGGCGGATCATCAGAAAATACATAATCCCGAAAAAGACCACGATGTATAAGACCAGAGTATAAGTTTGACTGCCCAATGATTGTTTCCTCCTTAATTTTATTGGGAATTATCTTATTGGGAATTCAGAATTCTGGCTCTTAAGTAGTGCCTGCTAAGTATTATTCCCCGCTGAAGCGTCGATTCCTTCTAGGGTTCGTACCCATAGCGGGCAAAAAATTCCTCCCGGAATTCCGGCAGGCTGTCCTGTTTGATTGCTGCACGGATTTCCTCCATCAGGTCCAGCAGGAAATAGAGGTTATGGATTGTGGTCAGCCTGAGACCGAGGATTTCATCGGCCTTGAACAAGTGCCTGATATAGGCCCGGCTGTAGTTGCGGCAGGCATAACAATCACACTGGGGATCCAGGGGACCCATATCCCTGGCGTGTTCCGCATTGCGAATCACCAGCTTGCCCCGGCTGGTCATCACAGTGCCATTGCGGGCGATGCGGGTGGGCAAAACACAGTCAAACATGTCTATGCCGCGCATCACCCCTTCGATCAGGCAGTCGGGAGAACCTACGCCCATGAGATAGCGGGGCTTTCCTGCCGGCAGCAGCGGAACCGTGTAATCCAAGACCTCATACATTATGTGTTTGGGCTCCCCTACGCTCAACCCGCCCACAGCATACCCCGGAAAGTCCAGGGAGGATAAATCCCTGGCGCTCTGTTCCCTTAGATCCCGGTACATGCCCCCTTGGACAATGCCGAAGACCGCCTGGTCTTGCCGGTTTTGGGCCTTGAGGCACCTTTCCGCCCAGCGGGTAGTGCGCTCCATGGAGCTTTTGGCATACTCGTAGCTGCTCGGATAAGGGGTGCATTCATCAAAGGCCATGGCGATATCCGAACCCAGCGCCATCTGGATCTCCATGGCCTGTTCCGGGCCGAGAAACAGGCTCGAACCGTCCAGATGAGAACGGAAATGCACCCCCTCCTCAGTTATTTTGCGCAGGTCCCCCAGGCTAAAGACCTGGAAACCGCCGCTGTCAGTTAGAATCGGTCGGTCCCAGTGCATGAATCTGTGCAGCCCGCCGGCCTCGGCCACCAGTTCATGGCCGGGCCGGAGAAACAAATGATAGGTGTTGCTTAAGATAATCTGGGCGCCGATCTCCTTTAATTCTTCCGAGGTCATGGCTTTTACCGTTGCCTGGGTGCCCACGGGCATGAAGGCGGGAGTATCCACTGTGCCGTGGGGTGTATGTAAGCGGCCCAAGCGAGCCTTGGTGCGTTGGCTTTCTTTAATGATCTCCAATTTTACTGCCACTGTTTAATCTCCTTTTAGAGTATGAGCATGGCGTCCCCGAAACTGTAAAAGCGGTATTCCTGCGCCACAGCTTCGGCGTAAGCTTTAAGGATTTTTTCCCGCCCAGCCAGGGCACTGACCAGCATCAGCAGGGTTGACTTGGGAAAGTGGAAATTGGTTAAGAGGGTATCCACTAGTTTAAACCTGTAGCCGGGATAAATAAATATATCAGTCCAGCCTTCCTGAGCAGTAACCCTATGGTCCGATCCGGCGGCCGACTCCAGGGTCCTGGCTGTGGTGGTACCTACAGCTATAACCCGCCTGCCCGCTTTTTTGGCATCATTTATCCTCTCTGCCGCCTCAGCTGTGATGCGGTAATACTCAGAATGCATGCGGTGTTCCAACACATTCTCCGTCTTGACCGGCCTGAAAGTGCCAAGGCCCACGTGGAGCAGAATCTCTGCCAGCTCCACCCCGCGGCCCTTGATGGTTTCCAGCAGTTCAGGTGTGAAGTGCAGTCCGGCTGTAGGTGCAGCCGCCGAACCGCTTTCCCGGGCATAAACCGTCTGGTAGCGCTCAGGGTTTCCCAATTTGGCCGTAATGTAAGGGGGCAGGGGCATCGTACCCAGTTTAGCCAATACTTGTTCAAATATCCCCTCGCAGCGGAAAACGAGAACTCTGCCACCGGCGGAGGTATCTCCAATCACTTCCGCCCGCAGCATTCCTTCACCAAAAACCAGCCTGGTTCCCACCCTGGCCTTTTTACCGGGCCTGACCAGGACTTCCCAGGTGTCCTTGTCCAGCCGTTTGAGGAGCAGCGCTTCCACCCTGGCTCCTGTTTCTTCCCTAATACCCAGCAAACGGGCCGGCATAACCCGGGTGTTGTTCAGTACCAGGACATCTCCGGCCTCGAGGTAGCCAACTATATCCTTAAAGCTTTTATGCGCAAAGGTTTCTTTGGCGCGGTCCACTACCATAAGGCGGGACGCGTCCCTCGGTTCGACCGGGTGCTGGGCAATGAGGCTTTCGGGTAAATAGAAATCAAAATCCGCTAGTTGCATCTCTCTGCTGCGCTTTCTCCTTTGCGTTCTGACTACTTTGTCACAATGATGCTGACGTTGGAATAATAGTATTCCAATATTCGGCTGTAGGTATAACCTTTTCTGGCCATGCCGTAGGCTCCCCACTGGGACATGCCTACGCCATGGCCCCAGCCGCTGCCGCTGAACATGTAAACCGGATACGGGCTGGGCAGGGTATTGGGCGGACTAACCGAAGTATCAATTAAATCCAGCCGCGGGCCCAGCTGCTTTTGGCCTGCGGTGATCAAGGACTCCACCGGGTTGGGGACAAGCAGGGTATCCGAGCCTTGGACCAGCACCTTGACAGAAAACAAATTGCTCAGAAAATCCCGGTCAGTTATGCCCCTTCCCTTGGGGTAATAATAAGTGACAAACTGCCGGCCGGTCTTTTTCACAGTACGCCCGGTTGCATCCGTCAAGACGACATTCTTCACCCTGCCGGAGGGAAACTTCTCCAGCTTCACATTCGTCACCGGTCCCAAACCCAAGGGTCTTCCCAGGGCAATAGCGGATGCTGTAAACGCCCATTTGTCGGCGAAAAATCCCTGGCCCAGGGAGTAGGGGTCAGGCTTGCCCCTGAGATGAGGGTCCGTCCCACCCCAGACATTTTCCGAGTCCTCCGTATGTCCCCCGCTGTTGGAGTGATAGGAAGCATTAATGGGTTTGTGGGACGTTCTGTCCACCAGTATCTCCCCGGCCGTTACATCCACCGCCCGGCTGGCTGCGCCTTCAACGCTGAAACCGGCATAGGCCTGGTCCAGGTTGGGGCTGTCTGAAATGTTGTACCCCTTGGACATGCCCGCGTCATAATGGCTGTGCAGGTATGTCCTGGCGGCCACAGCCTGGGCCTTTAAAGCTTCGAAACCCTGGACAGCCCAGGAATTGCTCATCTCCATAGGGACAACCCCGTACAAGTACTCTTGCTCGCCCAAAGTGTTTACCACCAGCAGGCTTCCATCAGGCTTGCGGCTGATTTCCAGACTGCCCCGGTACTTTCTGCTGCTCCCGTCGCTATAGAGTTTAAATACCGGCAGCTTGCCACTGACAGGTATCAACTGGATTTTCTGCACAAACCCATGAGGCTGTCCGTCTGCAAACAGCGCCAAACCCCATGGGCCAGAGCCCGCGCGAAAAGCGGTACCCGCTCCAACCCCGGAAAGCGCTGTTTTCCCGTCCACCAGCAGGCTGTAGCTCCCCTGGACCACCTCAAAACCCAGGTAGCCCTTTCCCGCTAAATCCCAGACCAAACCGACCCTGACATGCAGCGCTGCCACAGCGGACCCCGGCAGTGTCAGGGCCAAAATCAGGGACAAGAGGCAGGCAAGTAAAATCTTTTTCAACAGGTTCACCCCTGATAACACTTACTGTATCAATCTGACCCCTGCTGTAAAAAAATATGCATCCCGTCCTATTCCTCAGCGAACAAGCCCTGCTGCAGATTTTCAGGCATAGTGATGCCCAGGTGGCGGTATACCATAGGCGTTGCAACCCTGCCCCGCGGTGTGCGGTTGAGAAAACCCAGCTGCAGCAAAAAGGGCTCGTAAACATCTTCAATGGTTGCAGAATCCTCGCTGATGGTTGCTGCCAATGTGTCCAAACCCACCGGGCCGCCGCCAAACTTGTGAATAATGGTCTCCAACAGTCTCCGGTCTACCCGGTCCAGGCCCAAAGCATCGATTTCCAGCAGTTCAAGCGCTTCCCGGGCCACCTTCCACGAGACCACCCCTCCCGCCTTTACCTGGGCAAAATCCCTCACCCGCTTCAACAGGCGGTTGGCAATGCGCGGGGTTCCCCTGGAACGCCGCGCTATTTCTTCAACTCCGTCGTCTATAATTTCAACTGCCAGAATCTTGCCCGAACGGGCGATGATTTCACCTAAGTCCCGCGCGGAGTAGAATTCCATGCGGCTGATCACTCCGAACCGGTCCCTGAGAGGGGCGGTCAGCTGGCCGGGCCGGGTTGTTGCTCCCACCAGGGTAAACGGCGGCAGACTGATCCTGATGGACCGGGCGCTGGGACCTTTGCCTATGACAATATCCAGTGAAAAGTCTTCCATGGCTGAGTACAGGATTTCCTCAGCCGTCCGGTTTAAGCGGTGGATTTCATCAATGAAGAGCACATCCCTGGGCTCCAGCGAGGTCAGGATTGCCGCCAGGTCCCCCGGCCGTTCAATGGCTGGCCCGGAGGTCACCCGGATATGAACCTGCAGCTCGTTGGCAATGATATGGGCCAGTGTGGTCTTGCCCAGCCCCGGCGGACCGTAAAGCAGGACATGATCAAGAGCTTCTCCCCTGCCCAGGGCAGCTTCAATAAAAATCCCCAGGTTGCTGCAGACCTTGTCCTGCCCGATGTATTCCTTCAGCAGGCGCGGTCGCAGGCTTTTGTCCTGTTCCCAATCCCCGTCCAGCTGAGTCCCCGATACTATCCGCTCTTCCACCAGTAAATCCTCCTACCTGGTTTGCTTCAAAGCCAGCTTAATCAAGGTTTCCAGGTCCTCGGCGCCGGCAGATTCTTCAAGTCCTTTGCTCAAAGCGCTTTTTGCCTCCGCCGGGGTGTAACCCAGGGCAACCAGCGCTTCCAAGGCTTCTGCCGCGGGGCCCTCCCGACTGGGAAGAACTGCAGGTATTTCCTCCGCACCAGGTTTGAGCTTGTCCTTTAATTCCAGCACCAGACGCTGGGCGGTTTTCTTCCCTATGCCCGGAATCCTGGTCAGGGCAGCCAGGTCCTCCGCCAGCACAGCCCGGCGGATTTGGGCCGCATCCATACAGTTGAGCGCTCCCAGTGCGGACTTCGGTCCCAAGCCCGAAATTGAAATCAAGAGTTCAAAAAGTTCCAGCTGCTCCAGCAGCGGAAAACCGTACAGCGCCAAGGCGTCTTCCCTGACCTGCAGATAGGTGTGCAGGGTGACCTCCTGGCCCAGGCTCAGCCCGGCACTGGCAGGGGTAAATACTTTATAACCCACACCCTGGACATCCAGCACAATATAATCTTCCCTGAACAGGACCACCCGGCCCCTCAGCATGGCAATCAATGACTTTCCTCCCGTCATTCTTTTAAGCAGGTAGTCAGGAGCCAGAAGTCAGTAGTCAGAATACCCCGGGCCCCATTTCCAGGATCGGGGACGGTTCTGCCGTTCTAGCAAATCTCGTCACATCTTCCCATTCTGACTCCTGACTTCTGACTCCTGAATTCCGACCTACGAGTAATACCCCCTAGCTCTATAAGAGTGCGCGTGGCAGATTGCGAGCGCCAGGGCGTCTGCCGCGTCATCAGGTTTGGGGATCTGGGCCAAGCCCAGGATGGTCTTGACCATCTGCTGTACCTGATTCTTGTCTGCCCGGCCGTAACCCACCACAGCTTGCTTGACCTGCAGGGGAGTATATTCAAATACCGGAATCCCGGCCTCGGCTCCGGCCAGGAGCGCAATTCCCCTGGCCTGCCCCACTGCCAGGGCTGTGGTGGTGTTCTTGTTGAAGAACAGCTCTTCCACCACCATGTGGTCGGGCCGGTACTCTTCTATCACAGATTGCAAATTCCTGTAGAGCTCCCTCAGTCTCAGGGCCAGAGGCACCCCAGCCTTAGTATAAAGGCAGGCATAGCCGAGGGTGCTGAAGCGGTTTCCTTCCACCGCAATCAGGCCGTACCCCATGATCGCTGTGCCAGGGTCAACACCAAGTATAATCATCCCGTTTCACCTTCCAGCCCTAATTCGACGCCCGCCGGACGTTATCCTGCCCACAAAAATGCGCGTCTGATTCATTTCGCCGCCCCCCTCATTACCTGAAGACGGCCATAGCAACAAAAATCCGGCAGCAGCGCTGCCGGATTTCGCTCCACATCATCACCGTTTAGAGTTGTTCCATTATCTCGTCCGGAACATCAAAATTTGCGTACACGTCCTGTACGTCGTCATGGTCTTCCAATACATCCATCAATTTAATGATTTTGCCGGCCTGTTCCGTGTCCGTCACTTCAACAGTGTTTTCCGGTATCAGGCTGATCCCGGCGCTCTCAATTTCGATGCCCCGGTCAATCAGAGCCTGCCTGACAGCTTCCAGGTCCCCGGGCGCTGTCAACACTTCCACCGCGTCTTCCGCCACTTTCAAATCCTCGGCGCCGGCATCCAGGCACACCAGCATCAATTCGTCCTCACTCAGGGACACTTTGCTGCGATCAAGCATGATTTGTCCTTTGGAACTAAACATCCAGCTCACGCAGCCGGTTTCTCCCATGTTGCCGCCATGCTTGGAGAAAAGGTGGCGGATATCTCCCGCAGTGCGGTTGCGGTTATCCGTGAGAATATTAATCATCACGGCCACACCACCCGGACCGTAGCCCTCATAGGTAAGTTCCTCGAAGTTTGCGCCCTCCGCGCCCCCTGCACCTTTTTGAATCGCCCGCTGAATGTTATCGTTAGGCATATTCGCGGTCTTTGCGGCCTGGACCGCCATTTTTAACCGGAAGTTGCCATTGGGGTCACCCCCGCCCTGGCGGGCCGCAACTATTATCTCCCGGCCCAGTTTCGTAAATACTTTGCCTTTTTGAGCGTCCGCTTTGGCTTTTTTATGCTTAATATTTGCCCATTTTGAATGACCTGACAATAAAATTCTCCTCCTTAGGGAATGTCCGCAAATATTTTAGCACAGGGTCAAAAGCGTTGTAAAGTTAAACGCCCGCAAATATCGGCAAATTGCTCAAGCTAGTTCAGGCAACAGCAGCAAGAAATGCGCGCTTCGTTTTTCCTCAGCGCGCGCATTTCCCTGCCGAGGCTGAGACATGCATGTTCAGTCTCAGCCTCTCTAGGACTAGGACCGCGCTAGCCCCGGCCCTCT
>JAJZPO010000085.1 GCA_021811155.1 Bacillota bacterium
CCAGACGAAGCGTTTCAACGGCCGACCCCAGACAGGGCCGTTCAAACGCGAGTATGGCGCGAAGCCGGTCCCGCCCCCACCGGAGGCGTACTAGACGTACGGTGAGGATGAGGGCTGTACCGGCGACAAAGCCAGACGAAGCGTTTCAACGGCCGACCCCAGACAGGGCCGTTCAAACGCGAGTATGGCGCGAAGCCGGTCCCGCCCCCACCGGAGGCGTACTAGACGTACGGTGAGGATGGGGGCTGTACCGGCGACAAAGCCAGACGAAGCGTTTCAACGGCCCGTCAGCGGCGGCGGCCGTGTCTGGTGCTGTAGTGGTATACATTCGGCCTGCCCGGGTCGTTCACATAAGGCGTATCCTCCACAGTATCCTGCACCGCCCCAATAATCTCTTCACTGTCCACATAGGTATCTGTATAGTCATCAGCTTCGGTTACATCCGAAGGGCTTTCCGCCGTGCCATAACGGGCCACAGCCTGCCAGGCATCCTCCCCATCAAAGGCGTTGTCCTTGGTCAAGTCGTGAAAAGTGCGGCCGAAGGGCGGCCAGAGTGTCTCCTCTTCCACCGGTCTTACCCGCTGAACTTCCTGGGCCTCATCCCTGTTCTTGCACTCGACGCACAGGGTAGTCTGAGGCAGGGCTTCGAGCCTGACCAGCGGAATCTCTTTACCGCAAACGTCACACCTGCCGTAGGTGCCGGCTTCAATTTTCTGCAGAGCCTCATCGATTTTCGCAACCTGTATCCAGGCATTTTCCCGCAGGCCGATATCCTTGCTCCGTTCAAATACCTCTGTCCCCACATCTGCCGGGTGGTTGTCCGCTACAGAAAGTTCCGCCACCTCGTCCCGCAGGGAACCCTGATGGGTAATTGCTTCAGCCAGATTAGCATAGTCATGGCGCGCCTCCTCGAGCCGCCGTTTAAACAGCGCCAACTGCTCCTGATTCAACTCAAAAAGCCCCCTTCAATAGTTGTCTGGCTTTACTTTTCCCAGTTTGCATCCGCCTTAAACGGTTGAGCATAGGGTCTGGAAGGGGTTAATTCACCGGTTTGAGAATTGTGGACCTGTCATCTCGCGTTCAATTTGGGCGATGATAAACGCAGGTATATTGCAAATGAGGAGCGACCGGGTGAGTTAAAAAAGTACGATTATGTTACCGGCATCCTTGAAGTCGGCTCTGCAGTGGAAAATGTGACGAGGACAAGCGTCTGTATTATGAGTGCCTGCAAAAGTATGATGAAGCCGAGGAACTGAATCCTCTGTATGAGTTTTTCAAGTTTGAAACGGAAAAAACATGGGAAAAGGCGTTGGCTCTTGCCAATGGCGTGCAGCAGGAACGCAAAGGTTTATCAGACTGTTGACAAAAGGTTTAAGTTTTGGTTAGGAAATATTGACTGCCTTTGCTTATAATGGAGTTGTCTCAAAAAACTATCAGGGAAAGGCAGGAGATCAGTTTGCGAAAAAGAACAATAGTGGCGACAATCCTGGCGGCAGTTCTGTTACTGTCATTCAGTGTGCCAGTGTTTGCTGCCCAGACTTCTCAGTCCGGCCCGGCCCAGAGCGTGGTCCAGAAGCATGGACCCAAGGCCGGTAAAGGGAAACTCAAGCCGGTGCGGCAGTTGCAGAAGCGGCTCCAAGCCAAGCGCCACAACTTGCTGCAAGAGCGGAAAACCTTGAACCGACTGCTGAAACGGGCGCGCAAGGAGAAGAACGACGGGGCGGTCAATCAAATCCAGACTCAAATTAACAGCATCAAGACCGATCTGGCCGGGATCAAGCAGCTAAACCAACATAATAAATCCGCCTGGCAGCAGGTGAAAACTTTCCGGCAAAAGAAAGACTTCCAGGGAGCTGCCGGGGTCCTCAAGCAAATCGCTGCCAGCCTAAGGTCTCAGCTAAAAACGGACAGCCAGGCCGTGAAGGAGATTCATCAGGCGATTGTGAGCCTGAGGACGGCGCTGGGCAGCAAAAAGGCCCAGGCCACAGCGTCCTGATCCAGAGCAAGCAGCTTATTTACATTTTGCAGCGAAGAAACGAGCATGAAGAGCAACGGGAGCGGAAAACCCTTTTCCGCTCCCGTTTGTTGTTGCTCTAAACCCCGGCACAGGCATAGCGGGGTTAATTTTTTCTCGCTTACCCCAAGAGCATTTTGACGCCGCTTTGTCCGGCATAGGCTCAAATCAAAATAACGACATTTCAAGAGGATTGGCAGCCTGTACCAATTCACCCGGGATCTCTAAGGGTTCGCTCTTCGCCAACTGTCCGCCGCATGATAAATAGACATCCCTTGAATTTTTCCGGAATCTTTGTCTGCGAACTGTAAACTTGATCGCCGGAAACGCGTTTCACTAATAAGATTCAATGCGCATCTGAAAAGTTCCATGCAGATTAAATTAAACCGCTCGGGCACTAATGGGCATGTCTATGGTAAATGTCTGGAGTATGCTGGTGGTCATGAATTATTGATTCGTGTTCATGAACATGGGAGTGATAACCGTTTTTCGGTACTTCATCCCCTGAATGGCGGTGTGAGTGGTGGACATCGTCATGACAATGCCTGTGCTCGTGGACGGTCGATTTATGTTCATGCAAGTGTTCATGCTCTTCCTTGAGCAAAAAGACTGCCCCGATGATCATGATAGGAAGAGAAACGAAAAACAACGTGCCCTGGCTTTCTCTGAAAAAAAGCAAAGATAATGCTGCTCCAACGAATGGAGCCGTTCCGAACAAAGCGCTTGTCCTGGCAGCCCCTAGTTCTCTCATCGCTCGAATAAACAGCACGATACTCAACCCGTAACTGAAATAGCCTAAAAGCATGGCCAAAAGAACCAGTTTGAGCGATGGCAACGCCAAACCCAAAGCAAGCGAAACAATTAATGAAAAAGTACCAGCGCTCAATCCTTTAAACATTACAATCGAAAGAGGGTCTTTAGACGAAACGTTGCGAGTGAAATTGTTGTCAATCCCCCACAGAACACAAGCGCCAAGTACTCCAATGGCAGCCAAGGAAAAACCCCGCTGCCCGGCTGAATCCCATGAGAGTAATATGCTTGCAGTTGTAATCAATAGTAGTGCCATCCATATACGTTTCCCAATAGCCTCTTTGAATGCAGCAACAGCAATTACGGTGGTTGCCACAGCCTCGAAATTCAGCAACAGGGAAGCCGTAGATGCCGGTGTGCTTTTCAGGCTAAACATCAGCACAATGGGGGCTGCAATCCCCCCTGCAAGTACAGCGCCAATTAGCCAGGGCCAATCATTTTTGGTTAGTCCGGCCTCGTCACTGAAACAGGCGCCTGAACTTTGAAAGTCTCTTATCAGGAAAAGCCCAACTCCACTGCCAATATACACCAGTGAGGCCATTAGAGTTGGGGCAATTTCCCCCAAAAGCAGTTTTGAAACCGGCGCACTTGCTCCAAACAAAGCAGCGGACATTATAGCTTTTAGCATTGGGGCAATATTTCTGTTCTTCATTTCTTACCAACCTTTGAATCAAACGATTGTCGCCACGTGCCTCGTCTGAGCACCACGCCGTAAAGTGTCTCGATAGAAAGCACACTGAGACCGAGAAATGTCTATTTTGAAACCGAACAGGACGCCGGGTAACTTCGTCCTGGAGGCGGAGTGGCTCAGAAAACCGGTCAGGGGAGCATACTCGCACCTGCCTTGTTGGTTTGGGGTTCTAACTGGGTTTCGGGGCCGGCCTTTGTAGTACCAGGTACAGCAAGCCGTTCCACATTCCTTCGTCGGCGACATTAAAACCGGCACGGACTGCGAGGCGTTTCCAGCCGCTCCTGGTAGTCAAGAAGAAGGACAGTACGTTGACGAAGGTGAACGCCACCCACCCAGGCACCCATACGACGAGCAGGAACCGCCCCCCCGGCTTGAGTATCCGCAGCATCTCGCGCAAGCCCTGTTCCTTCTGCGGACCAAGGTGGTCCATAGCGTGGGTGCTGACCGCACTGTCGAAGGTCTGGTCGGGGAACGGCAGGTGGATGAGATCACCCTGCTCGATACGGACGCGCCCGGTCAGTCCGGCAAGGCGCAGGTTTTGTTCCAGGAGGGTGCGCCCGCCGCCCGCGATGTAGTCGGCGTCGAAACGGTCCAAGGCGACGATCCGCCCTTGCTTCAGAACACGGCCCACGGCCAGGGTTGTTCGGCCGGCGCCGCAGCCGCCGTCGAGAACGAAGTCAGATTCCCCGGACAGCCAGTCGACCAGAGGTAATACGGCCTGGTCGGGCCGGGATGCCGAGCGGGCGATCAGGTAACCGATGAAGAAGCCGGCCGCGATAAGAACCAGCAGGAACGCCAGAGGCCACCGGGTCGGGGCGGCTACCTGTACCGCTACGGCGGTCGACACCGCTATGAGCGCGGCTGTCCAGGGCCCGATGGTCATGCCGGGAGCCCAGCCGAAATCAAACTTCGTCGCCACGGCCGGGCCGCGGGCGTGCGCGAGGTGGCGGGCGATGCCCCTGCCAGCCATGGCGTAAAAAGAGGCCAGGAGCACGACCGCCCCCACCAGCAGAAAGCCCCAGTAGAGAATCGATACCCTCGCCACGGCCCGGAGACTGGGCACGTAAATCATCAATCCAAGGCCGGCCGCCATTCCCAAGAAGCCCGCTGCTCCCAGGTGGCCGTGCGGGTGTTTGGGCGCCGAATTGTTGTCTTGCATTGGTAATGCCTCCCTTGCAATTAATTTCTGGAGATTGGTTGTTGAACACGGTGCTCATTTTCGATTATAATGTCTGTAATTGTGGCGTCAACAACCAATAGTGCGGCATTTGTTTGTTATAAGACAACCGGACGCAATCTGTACGGTAAAAGGAGGGGCCCCCATGGCGGCGAAGGTACCGGACCGGCGGGTGCGCCGTACGCGCAACCTGTTGCAGGACGCGCTGATGGAGATCATGTTGACCAAGGGCTATGACGATGTGACGGTACAGGATATCGTCGACCGGGCCAATGTCGGCCGATCGACCTTCTATGCCCATTTCACCGACAAACAGCAGCTGCTGACGAGCGGGATAGAGCAGTTACGCGAATCCCTGGCCCGGCAGGAAGGCGTCCTGGAGGGGCCGTCGGCGGGCCTGCTGGGCTTCAGTCTGCCCATGTTCCAACACGTCGCTGACAATTACCGGCTCTACCGGGCGCTCGTGGTCAAAGGTGGCAGTGCACTGGTAGAAGAGTTGGCCCGGGACATGCTCACCGGTCTCGTCCGTGACGAGTTGGCGGTCCTGGTACCGCCCGGCGCACCCTTGCCTGTTCCGCTGGAGGTTGTGGTGCAGTACACGGTCAGTTCGTTCCTGGCCCTGCAGACATGGTGGCTGGACCAAAAGATGCCCTGCCCGGCCGGCGAGGTGGACCGGATGTTTCGGGATCTAACGATTCCGGGGATCATGGCGTTGGGCATAGCACCGCAATCCTGAGCATTTGTGGATATTAGTGAGACTTGCGCATTAGTATAAAAATGTGACATGCTCAAAATCCATAATTCTACCTGGTATTGCTGCAAACGGTACTGTTGCATCGGAAGAGGTCACAAATTGGCTTGAGACAATTGGATAGTGTCAAGGGGACTGTCCCCCTGACACTTCGTTTGGCTCAGCAGCTCCGGTTCGATGCCATTAGTTTCCCTGTTGCAAAGCCTCAGTAAGAGATACGCTTCATTAGTCAAGATCCTGCGCCACCAACCGGTAAAAGCGCCGTCTTCTTTCAACCCGGACAAGTTGTTGAAAACCTTGAGCATGGCATTTTGCACAGCATCTTGAGCTAGATCCTTGTCCCGCAGCAGGTAAGAGGCTTGACTCAATGCTTGTGGATATATTTCTTGCAACAAAAGTTCCCAGGCGCCAAGATCGCCGTTCCGGGCAGCGCCAATTAGATCCGCCTTCACTTTTTGAACGATTCACCTCACAGCAATGAATTGTTCCGGAATATTTGTCTGCGAACTGTAAACTTGATCGCCGGAAACGCGTTTCACTAATAAGATTCAATGCGCATCTGAAAAGTTCCATGCAGATTAAGTAAAATCAAATGAACTTAATATTAATATTAGTATGCACTAACCAGTTAAGGACATCTACATTTATCCTCTCAGCACGACATTCCGCAGTGTACTAACGAGGTCGGATTAACTCCGGCCTTTGCTGCCACCTGCAGGGTCCGAATTGCAAGGGTTATGCTGTGTGTGTCGGCCTGGCCCTCGGATGTCTATCTAGATCCCCTTAAATATTTGCATTTCAAGGTTAATGGTAATGGGGAACAAAAAGGAGAGACTATAGCTATTTTGTAAAAACATGGTTGACACTAAATGCTCTAAGGTGCTATCATTTAATTACCTACAGTTGTAGTTGACGGAGGTGGTCAGATGAAAGAAATACCCCGGATTACAGAGGCTGAATGGGAAGTAATGAAGGTGTTATGGAATGAATCACCCAACACAGCCAGTCGTATTGCACAAGAGTTAGCCGATTCAACCAACTGGAAACTAAATACGGTAAAGACATTAATCAGTAGGTTGGTAAGCAAAAAAGCCGTTGGCTATGATCAAGACGGAAAATCTCATTACTATTTCCCTTTAGTCAATGAAGACGAATGTGTCAAAGCAGAGGGAGAGACCTTTCTGAAACGGGTCTATGGCGGTGCGCTTAAGCCGATGTTAGTCAATTTTTTACGGGAGAAAAAGTTATCCAGCAAGGAAATTGAAGAGCTTAAGGCCATACTTGAAGAAGGGAAGGCGGACTGATTGGAATTCCTACCTTCATATTGGGGAGAAATTCCGGTATTAAAAGGAGAATGGGGATGATTGCAATGGCAAAAAGACATTCTCTCAAAGGGATCTTACTCGGATTATCCTTGACCGCCGTTTTGTGTGTTGTTGGCTTAACTAATGCCAGGTCGGCAGCGCCTCAGCCCAATAATCCAGCCAAAGACACCTCTGTGGTTCTTGCTACTGAGGCTTCAGGCAAACAAACTAACGGTCCTGGTAACTTGGCAAGCGGCGGAACAGGGGTTGACACGACAGCCCTTATGGAGAAGTATCTCAAGGATCACGGATACAAAATATCAACCGCAACAGGTGGCGGCAATTTGGCAGGAGCCCCTATACAACTACCCGACGATTTTAACGCTGTAATTAATGGTGTGAAAATCGGGCAAATGCTTCTTCAGAAAAACGAGCTTTCCAAGCGAAATAACCTGGATTTTGCACAGTTTTTGGGCCAGAAGGTTTCCGTGTTTGAGTGGGGACTTCAGGGCAAGGGAAATTCTCCCAATGGGTTAATTGGTTTTTTTCTAATTCATAACGGTCAAATAGTTGGGTCATGGTTTGAACCAGCTATTGTCAATGGCGAAAAAAACACTACTCTGAGCATCCTGGAAAACTTGCTTAAACACTAAACAAAGCGTGTACCACAGTTAATTCCCGGCCTGAAGCGTTAAGAAGGTGAAGGAAGATGGGGAAAGTATGCTGTCACCGCGATTTGCCTGCCCCTGTTCCAGCATTTCCCTCAAGGTTTTTGTCCCCGCCCGGGCACTCATGGGCATGTCTATGGTAAACAGTGTCAGGGGGACAGTCCCCCTGACACTATTGATTAAGATTTTTGCCAATGGTTTGGAATTTCAGAGACAACTGCCGCTAGACATTTTGGTACATGGGCTAACTTTTGCGAGGAAGCCGGGTTACATCCTCGATATATCCGAACTCAAGATGGGGTCCGGTAAAACCATAAGTTCTGCCGGACCCCCTTTCTTGGTTGACATAGTTTTCTTGCGCGCGGTTGAGTTCAACTCACTTGGTGCCGCTTAAACGTATAATAGGTCAACCCAACGCTCACCATGGAGTAAACGACCACGGCGAGGAGCACAACGTCCAAGTACAGGACAGGCCTGCCGAAAAAATCATAGACCTTAAAACTAATGAAGAGATTCTTGACCCTCATGACTTCACTGTAACTCAATTCACACAGGCGGTTGAGCCAGGCAATATTAATCCCTAACTTCAGCAGAGCGAGCGGAGTCGCAAATACCAACCCCCCGGCAAAGAGGGGAATCAAGGCCGACCGGCTTAAAGACGATAGGAACAGAATTAAAAGTCCAAAGGCAAGGCTCCCGGCCAAGAATACCAAAATCTCATAGATAAAATAACGGGCAAGCGTCAACGCATAAGGGGATGCATGATACAAATAGATGTTTTGCAAAGGGTACCCGCCCCCATTGGTTCCCAAGAGCAAAAAGCATGTGGCCGTATTGAGTAGGGCGAAGAAGAGAACCAGGCCGGCGATGTAAATGCAGGCTGCCAGGATTTTTGCCGTAATCACTTTTCCTTTGCCGTGTTTGCTGCTCAAGATGATAGAGGCCATGCCGGTGGAGTACTCTTCGGAAAACACCGGTGAAAGCCCCAGCAAAATTAAAGCCCCCGTGAAAACCAAACCGAAGGTGGGAATAAAATCAATGACTTGCGCCCATCCCCCGGAATAACCAACCACCGGATTACTTGTGTTTTGCAGCATTTGGTACTCCAAGGCCTTTGTCCTGTAGCCAAACGTATTGGCGCTGTTGGCCTTTGTTAAGCTGTCAATTTCGTTACTCAGCTCTGCCAGAGCGGCGCTGCGGTCCCTGATTTGTGCGCTCATGCTGAGAATAGCGCTGTAAAACTGTAACTTCGCCATTCCCTCCGGAGTCATCTTCATACTGGTACCCTCACCTGGGACAACCTTGACATCGGTGGCGTAATTCTCCGGGTGATTTTCTAGTTCTTTTTGACCCTGTTCAGCAATATTTACCTTTTGTGCGGTAACCGGTCCTTGTGCTGCCCCCAGATAAATGGCAAGCTGGCGGTTAATTGCAGGATCACCTGACAGCCCGTAGGCGTAGAGTCCGTAGATGAGCAAGAAGAAAAGCGCCGCCAGATAAAGCGACTTCCGGAAATAGATCTTGTACAGCTCGTGCTTTAAGATATCCATTGTTCCTCCGTCCCACTTTCAAAATAGTAAAGATAGATATCCTCCAACCTCGGCGCCGCGGACCGGGCGTTGAATACCGGCTTTTCATCCGCTATCACCCGGACTTCAACCCCGTCCGGACGCTGCATGATGTTGCCGACACAGAACTGCCTCTGAAGTTCCGCCAGGGAGTGTTCGGGCACGGTAGCAGTCCATACTTTGCCCTCAATCTCCTGTATGATGATTTGCGGGTCGTCCTTCCGAACCAGTCCACCTTGTTTAATCAGCATAACTTCTTTGGCAATGTACTCAATGTCAGCGACAATATGGGTCGAAAACAGCACAATTCTATCTCTGGACAGTTCAGAAATAATATTTCTCAGTCTCGCCCGTTCTTTGGGGTCAAGCCCCGCCGTCGGTTCATCCAGGATAAGTATGCTGGAATCATTCAACAGGGCCTGGGCAATCCCCAGGCGCCGTTTCATCCCGCCGGAAAACTTACCCAGCTTTTTGTCCCTTTCCTCCCAAAGGTTAACAAGCTTAAGTGTTTCCTCCACCCTTTGTTCAACCAGTTCCTTCTCAATATCTTTCAATGCGGCAATATAGGCCAAAAACCTTTTGGCGCTGAAGTTTCTGTATACGCCAAAGTCCTGGGGCAGATAACCCAGCATAGCCCGGTACTTGTCGCCCATCACTTCTATATCTTGTCCGTCAACAAGCACCCTGCCGCGGCTCGGCTTCAATACACCGACCAGCAGCCGCAGCAAGGTGGTCTTGCCCGAACCGTTGGGACCGAGCAGCCCATATACCCCTTCCGTCAATTCCGCCTGGAAGTTGTGAACCGCAAAGTTTCCCTTGAATTCTTTACTAAGATTGTCAATAATCAGCTTCAAGTGCAACCCTCCGCTCGAAATAAAGTTGGTGGCGTCGTAGGCTGAGGCGTATCTGAACCAGAAAGAGTATCGCGCCTAAGCCGCTGACAATGAGGTAAACGAGAGCATCAAGCCGGGCAAGAACTTGCAGGGCCGGTTGGGAGGACAGGACCGCCAACACCGCCACCATCCAGACAGAGAGCGCCGCCGTCACCGCAAACCCGCCCCGCAGCCTCATGGCAAACCAAAGAGCCAGGCCTGATGTAAAGGTAAAGGGAGCAATCCAGGCCAGCATAATTTTCCAGACAACGGCTTCAGGCATGATCAAACCCGTAACAGCGGAAAAAAGAGTATTGAGCAGGGCGCTGTACAAACCGATGACAACTAACCGCGACAGCATGATCTCTCTGGCTGATATCTTACATGTCAGCTCCACTTCCAGGACACCCTGTTCTCTGCCCTTAAACACTTCTATGAGACCCAGGATAAAGGGCAGAGGAGCAAGAACTGCAGCCCCATAATATTGGCTGTTGGCTCTGTAAAGCAGCAGGTAACCCACGACAAAAAGCGCCGCGCTGGCCAGCCAGTAGGTTGCGCTCATAAGACCCGCTTCGCTTAATGCTCTCGCCAATAACATTTGAAGTTTGCCGCTGTATCTGTCAAAGGTTTTTCGCCTGGACGGCACATACTGTTTCAAGCTGTTAACCGCTGCATCAATCTGGCGGTCAGCAGGAAACGGCACAGTATAATCGCTGAGAAGCCGCTTCAGAGCTTTCAACTCTTGCTCTGCCGGCTCACCTGCAGCTTCAAAATCCGCTTTGCGCATCTTCAGCGTTTTCATCTCCTTCCAACAAAGTCCTCAATCTGGCCAACCCCCGCTTCAACCTGGATTTTACGGTTGCTTCCTTGCTCTGGGTAATCTGAGCGATATCCTTAATCCGCAAATCATGGTAATACTTGAGGATGACCGCTTCCCGCTGCTCTTCCGGCAGAGAAGCAATGGCCTTTTGGATGCGCTTGCGCGCCAATTTCTTTTCCAGCAGGGGCCAGACACTGGCATGTTCATCCGGAAACCGGTCGTCCAACTCCACTTGCTGCTGCATTCCTTTGGTTTGGCTGGCCCGCAGCTGATCAAGGCAAGTGTTATGAGCGATTTTAAACAACCAATTTGTAAACTTGCCTATGCCGTTGTAATGATGCAACGCTTTTAGCATTTTGATAAACACTTCCTGGGTTAGGTCAAAGGCCGTATGATAGTCGCCGGTCTTCCGGTAAACATAGGCAAACACAGACTTGTAGTGTCGCTTGACCAAAACCTCCATGGCGGCCTGACTGCCCCGCAGTATTTCTGCGATCAGCTCCTCATCTGAAAGCAATATCACACCACCTCTCTAAAGGCTATAACGAAAGATGTACACAAAAAGATTCACCCAGCCGCGGCTTTCACGATTTTCAATGAAAAAGGCAGGCCGGGTGAAATTGGATTATCATCTTAAGCGTAATTATTATGCCTACAAGTCTCATCATTTAAAGAGAGTAGCCGATTGTTTTAGTGGTTAAATTGAATTGCGCTGTAGTGATAATTGCTGTTGAATTTTACGAATGATAAGCATATAATAATAGCATCAGAAAGGAGCTGTTATCGATGCCTAAAATAAAACCCATTTCAGATTTGCGCAACTACAACGAAGTTTTACGTGACGTTTCTGTTGGTGAGCCTGTCTTTTTAACGAAAAATGGCAGAGGTCGTTATGCGCTCGTCGATATTGCCGATTATGAGAAAACGCAGGCTACGATTAAACTGATGAGCGAGCTAAACAAAGGACGAAAATCGGGAGAGGAAAAGGGATGGTTTTCGCACGAGGATGTGAAGGCGCGATTCGAGGGAAAGGCGCATGAATAAGCTGCTTTATTCTCACGGGGCTTTAAACGACCTCGACGAAATATGGGCATATATCCATAACGAATTGCAAAAACCCGCAGCCGCTCAAAGGACTATGTCGGGTATATTGAACACAATTGAGAAGCTAAGGGATTTTTCAGAAATAGGATCTTTCTTATCTGCGATTACCGATGTCGAAAGTGATTATCGGTTTCTTGTTTGCGGAAAACATATTGCCTTTTACCGCATCACAGGCACCGAGGTACATATAGATCGCGTGTTGTACGGGAAGCGCGATTACATGCGTATTTTGTTCGGTGATTTACCGGAAGACACGCTATAATACCCTGCCGCCAAGGCCCCACCAGCTTCATCTAAAGTGCTGGGTGCTGGACGGATCTAACTCGAAGAACTGGAGAGACAAAATCCCGGTTCTTTTCGTATTAGGGGTAAGTTACTGGCCGCCTCGCCACTTTTCCCTATTTTCTTTTAGCAATTTCCTTGCATCTTCTACCCATTCCGGCTTGGTAAATCTTAATCCCTTTGAGTGGATAACTTTTAACCGGCCATCGGTAGCACACTTTCGTGCATAATTATAGGCTATATTCAAGGATGTTGCAGCATCGTACAAGTCAAGCCAGCCTTGTTGTTTCATCTCCGATATATATTCGGGTATCCAGCTTTGACCACGTCGAAGTCTTCCGCTATGCATTCTTAGTTCCTTTGGGACCATATCACCAATGGCAGTTTTGGATTGTTCGATTCCTTTGGGCATAACATTTTCTTTAAACCATTTGGCGCGACGTTTACCATGTTTATGCATCGTTTCTTTTATGTCACGAGCGACAAGAGCAGTACTCATTGGTATTCCGTATTCTAGCTTAAATTCAACCATGCCCGAAAATCCATGTTTATGTTTAAGGTGGGTGCCGCTGAGGGTTCGCATTTTCCGCTTACACAATGGACAAATAACATATGTATCAAAAACAATGTCACTGATATTCATCATTAGCTTACTCCAACCGTTCCTAACTTTTTTACTCTATATTGTCCAATATTA
This sequence comes from Bacillota bacterium, assembly GCA_021811155.1. Taxonomy (GTDB): domain Bacteria; phylum Bacillota; class Desulfitobacteriia; order Desulfitobacteriales; family JAJXUE01; genus JAJZPO01. The sequence goes on from JAJZPO010000085.1 coordinate 12,759, forward strand.
ATAACTTTAGCCGATGCGTGGTGACGTACGACAGTTGGTGATTAACAGTCGCTAAAAAAGAGAAATTGATAACCTGTTCAATTCCACGCTCGATTCCAAGGAAATCGAGGAGGATGACTTTGACGCAGATGCCGCTGTAGCGGAAATCGAAGTCCCGATTAGCCAACCGGGAGACATTTGGCTGCTTGGACGGCATCGCTTGATGTGCGGTGATTCAACTTCCAGCGAGGATATGGCAAAGCTAATGGACGGTGGAGACAGCGGATCCGCTGCGGAATCCTGCAGTAATACCTGTAGGCCCATCCAAATTAAGCTGGATGGGCTTTGTTGGTTTAAAGACCTTAAACCTGCGGCACAATTTTGATTTTATGCAAGCTGGATTCACGGCTGTGCCAATAAAGAACCTCTTGGCTGTTTCGCTTGGTTTCGTAGACCCCATCACTAACTTCAACTCGGTAGCCATTGGGATACTGCAAATCCGGTACGTATAGTTCGGTCGGAGCATTTACTGCCGGATCGTGTTTAAACTCAAGTTCAAACTCGCACCTTTTTAGATTAAATGACATGCGCAGTGGCACACCGGCTGTTGCCCGTGGGTAGGGGCGAACTACTGCCTTCAAAGCACGTCCGCCGGAATGAATGTTGGATTTATCCTTTTGCTGGTCGCGGCTGAAAATGGAAAGATCTTCGTCATTCCAAAGGTCTCCGTGAGCATTTGAATTATCTGCCGTATAATTCCAGATTGTACAATTTAAAAGATTTGCTTCAATCGCCTGAAATATTCTGTCCATAGCCTTTACTTGCACACCGAAATCGCCGCTGGAGTAGGATTTTTTGTTGCCAAGGTCAAATGGGATGCCGAATTCCCCAAGAACGGTCGGGACACCGTTAAGTTCTTTAGCTGCGTATTCCTTCAGCTTGGCGAGCTGGCTGACAAAAGATTTCCGGATGGAACGCGTCCCCAGGACCGGTTTTATTGTAAAAAAATCTACAGCAATCAACCTGCTGTAACTTTTTTGCAGCAGTAGATAGGAATCATACCAGTGCGGCGCAAAGACAATCTTGTTTGTGTCTTCCTTTCCCCATTCAGGCGGTTTGAGCCCGGTTTCAGTTTCTATAAATGTAACGGCTCTGGGATCTGCAGCCTGAATTGCTTTTGCAAAACGTTGGGCGAACGGCCGGTAATAATCATTGGAAAAATCCACAGTTCTCCCATTAACCTGTGAGAAATGGTCAGGACGCAACAACCGGGGCTTGCCTGCGGAGTCCAAATCCCAAACGCCGTTTTGACGCCAAACGCAATCGTAACCGCTGCGCCAGGCGGACTTTCCTGCAACATTCAATAATCCGGCGCCTTTTTTCCTAATACCCGTTAAACCCAAGCCATAAACTGAAACTTCCTGCGGCAGGCCCGCTCCAAGCAGCATAGATTGGTACGGGGAAGGACATTCTCCAAGCGTAACAAGGCCTCCCGGTTCGTTCAGATTCTCCCAGCCTATATATCCCCTTAAAGGTTCATTCATGGTGTCATAACCAATTACGTTTGGCAGATCCTTCAAATGCTGAACAACCTGCATAATGGCATTGAGATAATGACGCTGGAGGTATTCCTGTATAGGCTCACCATTTACCTTCGTATTGGGCGCAAAGTGATTGCCGCCATAGAAAAGGGTGAACATGGTTGCTGCGGCAAGCTTGCCACTGTTGGTTGGCCAAATCATGCGTGGAAACGGATCTCCATATGTAGCATGAACAATCGCGGCCCCGGTTTCCTGGAAATTTTCCATATCCAGCCCTACAGCCTCAAGGGTCCAGCCGGGTGCGCCGTCACCGCCTGAAAAACGGCTCCACACATCCTGATGCGGATCAATGAACAGATTAATACCGTATTCACCGGCTTTTCCCACAATCTTACGCACATAGTCCAGGTACTCCCGGTCGTAGACGCCGGGACCTTCATGTTCAATTGCTTCCCATGTCACAAGGAAACGCAGAAATGTCAAACCCCATGCTTTTAAACGGCTAAAATGTTCATCGGCTTCTGCAAGAGGAAACGGCCGACCAACAAATGAGACATTACGGTGGTCAAAAAAGTGGTCACGCATGTATGTGGCGCCATTTGGACTAAATGGCAGCTTACTGCTGCCCCCAAGGTTAACTCCTCGCAACATCAGAGTACGTCCATATTCATCTTTAAACTGGGAACCGCTTGTATGGATCATCTTTTCACCTTCACCTTAGTCTAAGCCTTCCTTTGCCCGTCAGTCAACCGCATTTATATTTGCCAGCGTTATTATAGAGTTTACCGCAGTTTGGACATTTCTGGCTCGTATACTTTTGGTCCAATACCCTGCCTTTCTGACATATTTGGAAAAAGCGAGTCAGTGGGAGCCGC
>JAJZPO010000005.1 GCA_021811155.1 Bacillota bacterium
AGGTATCGACTATTTTGTACGCAGGTTTGATGCCATGGGCCAGCCGAAGTTTTCGCACACTCAGCTCGCTGCGGTTGGTCAGGCGGCCAATGGCCAGGTCGGAAAACCCCCGCCTTTTGGCCATCTGCAGCAGACTGGGCTGAAGCGGCTCCTGTTTCAGGCGGTGTTCCAGCTCCACCAAACCCTTGATCTTGTGCAGGAAGAAATAATCTATCTCCGTAAGCTGATGGACTTCAGTCAGGGTCCAGGCGCGGCGGAAAGCTTCAGCAACCGCAAACAGGCGCTCATGGTCAGCCTCCCTAAGCTTCTCCTCCAGTTCCATCTCGGTCCACCGGCTGGATTGGGGGATTCTCAAACCCACAGCCCCAATCTCAAGGCTGCGGACAGCCTTGAGCAGAGCTGCCTCCAGATTGCGTTCCAGCGCCATGACTTCTCCGGTAGCCTTCATCTGGGTGCCCAGCCGGTTATCCGCCAGGGTAAACTTGTCAAAGGGCCAGCGGGGAATCTTTACCACCACGTAGTCCAGAGCCGGCTCAAAACAGGCGCTGGTATTCCCTGTGACCGGATTGGTGATTTCTGGCAGGTTGAGGCCTGCCGCAATCAAGGCTGCCATCTTGGCGATTGGGTAACCCGTAGCTTTCGATGCCAGGGCGCTGGAACGGCTCACCCGCGGGTTTACTTCAATCACCACATATTCAAAGCTTTGGGGATTCAGGGCGAATTGAACATTGCATCCTCCCTCCACCCCCAAGGCCCGGATAATCTTCAGGGATGCCCCCCGCAAGAGCTGGTACTCTTTGTCGGCCAGGGTCTGGGAAGGGGCTACGACGATGCTGTCCCCGGTATGGATCCCCACCGGATCGATGTTTTCCATATTGCATACCGTGATGCAGTTGTCCGCCCCGTCCCGCATCACTTCATACTCGATTTCTTTCCAGCCTGCCACACTTTGCTCTAACAGAATCTGGCCGATAGGGCTGGCCTGCAGGCCCTTCGCAGCTATTTCCTCCAGTTGGGCAGGTGTTTTTGCCACTCCGCCCCCAGTCCCGCCCAGGGTATATGCCGGGCGGACAATAACCGGGAAACCGATCTCAACGACGAATGCCATGGCGTCTGTCAGGCTTGTCACTATCTCGCTTTTGGCCACCGGTTCACCAATCTCGAGCATGGTGAGCTTGAAGGATTCCCGGTCTTCAGCCTTGCGGATGGTCTCCAGGGATGTGCCCAGAAGTTTTACTCCGTACCGCTCCAAGACGCCTTTTTCCGCCAGTTCCACTGCCAGGTTAAGTCCGGTCTGGCCCCCAAGGGTAGGCAGAAGCCCTTGCGGGCACTCTTTTTCAATTATTCGACCAACCGACTCCCAGGTGAGGGGCTCCAGGTAAACCTTATCGGCCATATGGGTGTCTGTCATGATAGTGGCCGGGTTGCTGTTGACCAGAACCACCTCAAGGCCCGCTTCCCTCAGAGCCTTGCAGGCCTGGGTTCCGGCATAGTCAAACTCAGCGGCCTGCCCGATGATGATTGGTCCCGAGCCGATGACCATGACCTTTTTCAGGTCGGATTTTACAGGCATCAGGTAGTTCCCCCATTCATCAATTCTGCAAACTTGTCAAACAGGTAGAGGGAGTCGCTGGGTCCGGGGCCGGCCTCCGGATGGTACTGGACTGAAAACACGGGCAGCTCAGAATGTTCCAGCCCTTCCACCGTTCCGTCGTTCAGGTTGCGGTGGGAGACCCTGAGGGGCAGGTGTTCCAGGCTTTTGGCATCTACGGCGTAGCCGTGGTTCTGGGATGTAATGTATACCCGCTTGGTGTTCAGGTCCTGTACCGGCTGGTTTGAACCCCTGTGGCCGAATTTCAGCTTGTAGGTATCCCCGCCCATAGCCAGGCACAAGAGCTGGTGCCCCAGGCAGATGGCGAAGACAGGCAGACGGCCCAGGAGGGTGCGGATGGTCTCCACAGCGCCGGGGACATCCTTGGGGTCTCCCGGCCCGTTGGACAAGAACAGCCCCTGGGGGTTCAGGTTTAAAATTTCCTGGGCAGTGGCCCAGGCGGGGACCACCACCAGGTCAAAGCCCTTCGCTCCCAGGCTTTCCAGGATGTTGGCCTTGATGCCGAAATCCATCACCACCACCCGCGGGCCCTGACCGGGAAAGCCGTAGCTTTCCCGCGTACAGACCTTTTCCACCAGGTCCCTTTCCGGCGCCCAAGCCCGCACTTCGTCCACCAGCCTGTCTATATCCTCCAGCCGGTTGGTAATCATGCCCTTCAAAGTGCCGTGGACCCTGATTACCCTTGTCAGGGCCCTGGTGTCTATCCCTTTCAGGCCGATGATGCCCGCTTTGGCCAAAATTTCATCCAGGCTGGCCTGGGAGCGCCAGTTGCTGGGAGTCAGGCAGTCCTCTTTTACAATAAATCCCCGCACTTGAATCCGCCTGGACTGGTCGTCCTCTGTGTTCATGCCGTAGTTGCCCACCAAGGGATAGGTCATGGTAACAATCTGGCCCGCGTAAGAGGGATCCGTCAAAACCTCCTGGTACCCTGTCATGCTCGTATTAAACACAACTTCTCCTTTGACTTCACCCTGGGCCCCCAGGGCCTCTCCCAGGAAAACCTGACCGTTGGCCAAAACCAAGGCTGCTTTCATACTGCCTCCGTTTCAGCTAAAACGTCATCCAGTACTTGCAAGACCTGCTCCACTTCGGCTTGACCGATGTTCAGAGGAGGCAGGAACCTCAACACATCGCTTCCCACGCAATTGATCAGGACACCCTTCTCACGGCATTTGTCCACGATGGGACGCCCATCCACCTTGAGCTGCAAGCCTCTGATCAAACCCAAACCCCGCACCTCCACTGCAAAGGGATATTTGACGCAGAATTCCTGCAGTCCCGCCGCCAGGAGTTCACCCATGCGGGCGGAGTTTTCCACCATCTGCTCGGCCAGAAGTGCGCTGAAGGCTGCTGCGCCGGCCGCCGTAGCCAGAGGGTTGCCGCCAAAAGTTGAAGCGTGGTCCCCAGGGCTGAATGCCTGGGCCACCTCCTCCCTGGCCACCAGGGCGCCTATGGCCACCCCGCCGGCCAGCGCCTTGGCCAAAGTCATAATATCAGGCTCCACTCCGGAATGCTCGTAGGCAAAGAGTTTTCCGGTACGGCCCAAACCGCACTGCACCTCGTCAAAAATCAAGAGCGCCCCGTGCTTCCGGCACAGTTTCTTGACTTCCTGCAGGTAGGCAAAATCCGCCACGTGGACTCCGCCCTCGCCCTGCACCGGCTCCAGCAGCACCGCGCAGGTTGAAGGCCCCAGGGCCTCTGCCAGAGCGGACAAGTCGTTGATCGGCACATATTTGAAGCCTGCAGGCAGTGGTTCATAGCCCGCCTGGTATTTCTCCTGGCCCGTGGCGGTCAACGTGGCCAGGGTACGCCCGTGAAAGGAGTGTTTCAGGCTGATTATTTCATACTTCTCAGGCCCGAAAGTCTTTTTGGCGTACTTTCTCGCCAGCTTGATGGCCCCTTCGTTGGCCTCGGCCCCGCTGTTGCAGAAAAACACCTTGTCACCGAAGGAGTTTTCGACCAACAGCCTGGCCAGTTCCACCTGGGACTCGATCCAATACAGGTTTGAGCAGTGCAGGAGCTTGCCCGCCTGTTCCCGGATTGCATCTACCACCTTGGGATGGCAGTGCCCGAGGGAATTCACGGCCAGGCCGCCGACAAAATCCAGATATTCCCTGCCGTCCGCGTCCCACACTCTGGATCCCTCGCCCCGTACCAGGGCGATGGGCAGTCGCCCGTAAGTGTTCATCACATATTTCTGGCCTTTGCTGACTATTTCCGCATTGGTCATCTCGACCGCCTCCTTCATTTTTACGGCTGTTGAAAAACTTCGTCTAGCTTTGTCGCCGATGCTGCTGCCATCCTCACCGTACGCCCAGTACGCTTCCGGTGTCAGCCGCATCGGCTTCGCGCTATACTCGTTTTTGAACAGCCTAATAGGGTCATCAGAGAACCATTGTGCCGATGCCCTCGTCTGTGAATATTTCAAGCAGGATGGAATGGGGCACCCGCCCGTCGATGATGTGAACCTGGCGCACCCCTGAGCTTATGGCATGGACACAGCATTCGACCTTGGGAATCATGCCCCCGCTGATAACGCCTGAGGAAATCAGTCCGTCAACCTCACTCGTCCTTACTGTAGAGATCAGGCTGTCCTTGTCCTCGTAATCGGCATAAATCCCTTCCACATCTGTGAGCAGAACCAGCTTGTCGGCCCGCAGGGCTCCGGCAATGGCGCCAGCTGCATAGTCGGCGTTGATGTTGTAGCTCTCTCCGTCTTCCCCTGCTCCCACCGGTGCAATAACCGGAATATAGCTCTTTGTGACCAAAGTCTCGATAATCTCCGGGTTCACTCCGGTTACTTCCCCAACAAAGCCCAGGTCGATTTCTTCTTCATGACCTTGGTCATCGGTGACTGCCATTTGTTTTTTTGCAGCCGTGAGCAGCCCGCCGTCCTTGCCGGAAATTCCCACAGCCTTGGCCCCTAAACCTGAGAGCATGGTTACGATTTCCTTATTCAATTTTCCCGCCAGGACCATTTCTGTTATCTCCATGGTTTCGGCATCGGTCACCCGCAGTCCCTGGACAAATTCAGACCTCTTGCCCACCTTCTTCAGCATGACGCTGATTTCCGGCCCGCCCCCGTGCACCACCACCGGGTTGATCCCCACGAATTTCATCAGGGTAATATCGGTCAGCACCGCCCGCTTCAGGCTATCGTCCAGCATAGCATTGCCGCCGTACTTGATTACCACGGTTTTGCCCGAAAATTTCTTGATATAGGGTAAAGCCTCCACCAAAATCTCCGCTTTTTCCAAAGCTGATATGCCCACACCAATTTCCTCCTCACTACACCGGTTAATAAAGTGGGCGCCGGTTCGCACCCCGTTCAAACAACGGCCAACGCTCCAAAGTGAGTCAGTCAAGGACCGTCCCCCGATTGACTCAGGTGCGGTAACTGCCGTTGATGGTCACATATTCATGACTGAGGTCGCACCCCCAGGCAGTAGCCCGGAAATCCCCCAGGTTTAATTCTACCCGCACCTTGATATCTTTTTGGCTGAGGATTTCCTTCGCCTCTTCCTCCGAGAAAGGCAAGCCGCCCCCAGCTTCGCATACCTGCAGTTCACCCAGGAAAATATCAACCAGGCCTGGGTCGAACCCTTCTATTGAGTAACCCAAGGCGCAGATTATCCTGCCCCAGTTGGCGTCCTCGCCGTAAAACGCGGCCTTAGTCAGACTGGAGCCGGCAATCCCCCTGGCAGCCCGCCTGGCGTCTTCCAGGCTGCCCGCTCCGCCGACCTCAATCTCCAGAAACTTGGTGGCCCCTTCCCCGTCCCGGGCAATCATCTGTGCCAGTTCCCGGCAGACCCGGCTCAAGGCAGCTTTGAACTTCCCATAGTCATCACTTCCGGCCTGCAGGGGGCTGTTGCCGGCCATGCCGTTGGCCAGGATCAGCAGTGTGTCATTGGTACTGGTATCCCCATCCACCGTGATCATATTGAAAGACTCGTCCGCGGCTTCCCGCAGGGCTTCCTGCAAAAGCCGGGCATCAATCCTGGCGTCAGTGGTGATGAAACACAGCATGGTGGCCATGTTGGGGTGAATCATCCCCGAACCTTTGGCAACACCGCCGATTCTCACCTTCTGCCCGGACAGGGAAATCTCCGCCGCTGTTTCCTTGGCAAAAGTATCCGTGGTCATCATGGCCAGGGCCAGTTCATGGCCGCCTTGGGAGGACAGCGCCTTCCCGGCTTTTTGCACACCGGGGAGGACTTTGTCCATCGGCATCTCCACCCCGATGACCCCGGTGGAAGCTACAGCCACCCGGTCCTCACCTGTCCCCAGTACTGCGGCCGCCTCCCGGGCCATGGCCAGGCAGTCGGAGATACCCCGCTCCCCCGTACAGGCATTGGCATTGCCGCTGTTAATAACTATCCCTTTAGCCAGGCCGCCTTCAACCACTTTTTTGCTGTGTATCACAGGTGCGGCTTTGACCCGGTTTGTGGTAAACACCCCGGCCGCCACCGCCTCCACCTCTGAGACGATCAGTCCCACATCATACTTGTCAGCTTTCTTTATCTCCGCCATGGCCGCTCCGGCCAAAAACCCCCTGGGAGCGCACACTCCGCCCGCAATCTGCAGCAACTCCAAACCCTCCTATTACTTCAAGTTAGGGCATCAGCGGCACCATTTCCAGGCCCATGCCCTCAGGCAGGCCCCAGAGCAGGTTCATATTCTGCACAGCCTGCCCCGCCGCACCCTTCACCAGATTGTCAATCACCGAGAGCACCACCAGCCTGCCGGTCCGCCCGTCAACCACCAGGCTAACCATACAGTGGTTGGAGCCGTAGACCCATTTGGTCTGGGGCAGCACCCCGGCCGGAAGCATGGTCACAAACTGCTCTCCGGCATAAAATTCCGTATAGGCCTGCCTGACCTGGGCCTCAGTCCAGCCCGGTTTCAGCCTGCCGTAAATAGTTGCCAGAATGCCTCTGGACATCGGCACCAGGTGAGGGGTAAAGCTTACCGTAATCTTTTCCCCCGCCAGACCGGAAAACTCCTGTTCTATTTCCGGGGTATGCCGGTGTTTGCCCACATTATAAGCTTTAAAGTTTTCATTGACCTCCGAAAAGTGGGACCCCAGGCTCAACCCCCGGCCCGCCCCGGTGACACCTGATTTGGCGTCGATAATGATGCTTTCCGTCTCAATCATCCCCGTCTTTAGAGCCGGGGCCAGTCCCAGGATGCTCGCCGTGGGATAACAGCCGGGATTGGCAACAAGCTTCGCACCTTTTATCAACTCCCGCTTCAGTTCCGGCAGACCGTAAACTGCCTGCTCCAGGTTGGCCGGGGCAGGGTGCTGATACCACTCCTCATAGACAGCCGGGTCTGCCAGGCGGTAATCAGCGCCCAGGTCTATTACCCGTTTGCCCATTGCCGTTAGTTTCCCCGCCAAAGCGCCTGCTAACCCATGCGGCAAGGCCAGGATAACCTGGTCAACCCCGGCAAAGTTCTCCGGATTGTCATCCACCAGTTCCAAATCCCCTACCGGCAGGCTGTGGGGGTAAACCTCACGATATTTTTTCCCCACGTAGCTGTGGGAGCTAAGCAGCCCAATTTCCGTTTCCGGGTGACCCGAGAGCAATCGCACCAGTTCAGCCCCGGTGTACCCAGTTGCTCCGATTATGCCTACTTTAATCATCCTCGCCCCTCCTGATGAATCATTATTTAATAATTATACAAATCAATGTATAAAAATGCAATAATAATTGTTGAGCATCCTATCTATTTTTGTGTCCTCCACCGATGGAAAAATGTATTCCATATTGATACATTCCCTGGCAGAAGATATAATGTCTAATAAGGTTGTTAAAAATTGAACAAATATCGGGAGGAGTTTTCATGCCAGAAAGAGTCCTTAACTTTAATCCAGGCCCTGCAGCTCTTCCGCTGCCCGTTTTAGAAGAGGCGCAAAGCGAATTGCTTAATTTTGAAGGTACCGGTATGTCCGTGCTGGAAATCAGTCACCGTTCCAAGGAATATGAAGCCATCAATTCGGAAGCTGAGGCCCTGCTCAAGGAACTGCTCGGCGTTCCTGACAATTACCGGGTACTTTTCCTGCAAGGGGGCGCCAGCACCCAGTTTGCAGCCGTCCCGCTGAATTTGACGCCGCACGGCGCCACCGCCGACTACATCTTAACCGGCAGCTGGGCTGAAAAGGCCTACCAGGAAGCAAGCAAGTTTGTCAGCACCCACGTGGCTGCCAGCACCAAAGAAGGGAACTATCAGCGCATCCCGGTGCCTGACGAAATCAAACTCAGCGACTCTCCCGCCTATGTTCACCTTTGTTCCAATAACACAATTTTCGGCACCCAGTGGCAGTCTTTCCCCGATTTCGGCACTGTGCCGGTAATTGCCGACATGTCGAGCGACATTCTTTCCCGCCGCATTGACGCTGCGAAATTTGCCCTGATCTACGCCGGAGCACAAAAGAACCTGGGGCCTGCCGGTGTGACCGTGGTGATTATCCGCAATGACCTGTTGGAGAAAGTTCCCGCCGGCATCCCAACCATGCTGCGCTACGATATTCACGCCAAGAATGACTCCCTCTACAATACCCCGCCTGCCTTTGCCGTATACATGGTGAACCTGGTTCTCCGCTGGCTCAAAAACAGCGGCGGCCTGGAAGTAATGGAGAAACGCAACGCTGAAAAAGCCGGCATAATTTATGCGGCTATTGATAACAGCGGCGGCTTTTACCGCGGCCATGCAGACAAGGACAGCCGCTCCCTGATGAATATCACTTTCCGGCTCCCCAGCGAAGAACTGGAGAAAGAGTTTGCCGCTGCGGCAAGCAAAGAAGGGCTCGTCGGTTTGAAAGGCCACCGCTCTGTCGGAGGTATCCGGGCCTCGGTTTACAATGCCATGAGCCTGGAGGGATGTCAGGCTCTTGCCCAGTTCATGGCCGTTTTCCAGAGCAAAAACGGCTGATTCCAGCCCTAAAAACTCACAGAAACACGCAAGGAGGCCGCCCTGTACCGGGGCGTGCCTCCTTACGTCATTTTCACACGACGTTGCCTCAAAAATTCAGAATATCTAAAGGTATTTTGTTCAATTACAGCGAATTTTTTACCACTGTCTTATAACACCTTTAAAGGACTGATAAACTTTGACCCAGCTGCTGGATGAACTGTGCCATATTGTGGGCCGGGAGCATGTGTACTCTGCCTACAGCGACCGTTACTGTTACACCTACGACGCCTCTTTCTGCACCGTGGAAAGCGGTAATCTGCCCGCCTTTATCGTGCACCCCGGTTCTGCGGAGGAAGTCTCCCATCTCATGCGGCTGGCCAACAGGGAGAAGATTCCGGTCATTCCCCGCGGGGCAGGCAGCAATGTCAGCGGCGGCACGATTCCCGTCAAGGACTGCATGGTCATGGTTTTGACCAGACTGAACCGCATTCTGGAAATCGATACCCGCAACCTCGTGGCAGTGGTAGAACCCGGTGTAGTCACCGGAGTGTTTCAGCAGGAGGTGGAAAAGCTGGGGCTTTTTTATCCGCCTGACCCGGCAAGCCTGCCCTTTTCAACCCTGGGGGGAAATGCCGCCGAGTGTGCCGGCGGTCCCAGGGGGGTAAAATACGGTGTAACCCGGGATTACGTCCTTGGGCTGCAGGTCGTGCTTCCCGACGGGCAGGTTATCGAAACCGGGGGCCGCACCTTGAAAAATGTCGCGGGCTATGACCTTACCCGCCTGTTCGTGGGCTCCGAAGGCACTCTAGGGATCATCACCCGCATTACCCTGCGCCTCATCCCCCTGCCGGAAGCCAAGCAGACTATGCTGGCGGTTTATGACAGCGTGGAGGGAGCCGCTGAAACCGTTGCCGCAGTCATCTCCGCCGGGATTATTCCCGCCACCCTGGAGTTTCTTGACCAGGTCTACATCAAGAATATTGAGGAATATGCTCACGTAGGCTTTCCGCTGGACGCGGCGGCCGTACTCCTGATTGAAGTGGACGGGGATGCCGCGGTCATCGAAAAACAGATTGCCAAAATAGAGGAGACTTGCCGCCGGCAAGGGGCCACGCAGATTAGAATCGCCAGAACCGCCCGGGAAGCGGGCGACCTGTGGCAGGCCCGGCGCGCTGCCTTCGGTGCCCTGGCCCGGCTAAAGCCTACCATTATCGGGGAAGACGCCACCGTTCCCCGCAGCAGCTTGCCGGAAATGGTCAAAAGAATCCGACGCATTGCAGAGGAATTTGACGTTCTGATAGCGGTTGTGGGCCATGCCGGAGACGGCAACCTGCACGCCACTTTTCTGTGTGATGAACGGGATAAAGAGGAAATGGCCCGGGTGGACCAGGCTATCGCCGCGGTAATCGATGCAGCTCTGGCCCTCCAGGGCACGGTTTCCGGCGAGCACGGGATAGGCAGGATGAAATCCGGGTTCCTCGCCCGTCAAGTTGGTCCTGCGGCTTTGGGGCTGATGCGCAGCATCAAGCGCACCCTGGACCCCAATAATATTCTCAATCCCGCTGTGATGTTCGGGGAGGGACAAGAGTGAACTCAGATCTGTCCCACCTGGAAAATGAAATTGTCAAGTGTATCCGCTGCGGCGCTTGCCAAAGCGCCTGTCCGGTTTTCCGCGAAACCGGCAATGAATCAAGTGTCGCCAGGGGCAAGGTAAGGCTGCTCCGCTCCGCCCTCCAGGGTGAAACTCCGCTCAATCCCGAATTATCTGAGCGCATGTCTTTATGCCTGATGTGCAAAGCTTGCACCCCGGTCTGCCCCAGCGGTGTAAAAACCGACCGGTTGGTGGCTGGAGCGAGGTCAGCGGCGGTAGCGCATCTGGGCCTTTCCTGGCGGAAGCGTCTTGTCTTCCGCCTCGGCCTGAAACACCGCGGGATTTTCCGGTGGGGACTTAAAATGGGCTCTTTGGGACGAACACTCCTTTTCCGCCCCCATCCTTCCGGCCACGGCGTGTTGCCCCGCCTGCCTTTGGGCATCGGCCGCCGCCGCCTGCTGCAGCCTTTAGCCCCCCACAGCTTTGCAGATGTCTGGCGGAAGAGCAAGGGGTTCAAAACGGTACCTGCACCCAAAACTGCTGATGCCCGGGTGGCCCTGTTCACCGGCTGTATGGTAAATTACATGTATGTAGACACAGGCAAGGCAGTGGTGAGAGTTCTGCGGCGCAACGGGGTAGAGGTCATATACCCGGAGGACCAGCACTGCTGCGGCACCCCTGTACGGGTGAACGGAGACCTGGAAACCGCAGTGATGATGGCCAAGCACAACCTGGATGTCCTGTACCGCCTGGACGCTGACTTTATCGTCACACCCTGCGCCTCTTGCGGCCTGGCCCTGAAGCAGGACTATCCGGAACTCCTTAAAAATACCCCGGAATATGCCGCGAAGGCAGAGGCTGTCTCCGGCAAAACCCGGGATTTTGCCGAATACATCATAACCCTGCCCCATTGGCAGCAGGGCCTCAATCCGCTGGCAGGTGTAATCACCTACCATGACCCCTGCCATCTGGCCCGCGGCCAGGGCATCCGCCAGGAACCCCGCTCCCTGCTGCAGGGCATACCTGGAGTGTCATTGGTGGAACTCTCGCCAATAGAACAGTGCTGCGGCAGCGCCGGCAGCTTCAGCCTGAGCCATCCCGATTTGTCCAGGCGGATCGGTGACCGCCGGATTGACAGCGTCGAGCAGTCAGGCGCCGCCGCGGTTGTTTCGGGCTGTTCAGCCTGCCTGATGCAGCTCCGGGACGGCATTACCCGCCGCAGTTTGAAGGTGGAGACCCTTCATATTGCAGAACTTCTCGACCGCTCCTACGGAACCGCCGCTGAACAGTGATCATGCCAAATGAAAGGGGAATATGCCGTGAAGTACTCCCTGCCATATGGCAAATATTTTCTGGAGTTTTCCCTGCCTGCCGGCTCCAGCCTCACAACCCTCGAAGCTAATCCCAGCCGTCCCCTGGCCGACATCCGGCAGGCTGTCTCATCTGCCCTGGCCTCCCCTACGGGCACGCTTCCCCTGAAGGAGCTGGTGCACGCCGGGGAAAAAGTTGTCATTGTCACCAGCGACATCACCCGGCTTTCTTTTCGCACAGATGCTTACTTGCCGGTGATTTTGGATGTCTTGAACAGCGCCGGCATTCCTGATGCCGATATCAGCGTGGTCATGGCCACCGGCAGCCACAGGGTGCAGACAGCGGAAGAACACCGGTTAATTGTTGGCGACGAGGCCTACGGCCGGGTCCGGGTAATAGATCACCGCTGCGATGCCCCTGACCTGGCGCCTGCAGGCGTTACTTCCCGGGGCACGGAGATAACTGTCAACCGCTGGGTGGCCGAAGCCGACCGGCTTATAGTTACAGGGGGTGTCAGCTACCATCTCCTGGCCGGTTTTGGCGGCGGCCGCAAAAGCCTGGTACCGGGGGTTTGCAGTTGCCGCGGCATTCAGCAGAATCACTCCCTGGCGCTCACACCCCAGGGAGTCCACCCCATGGTCTCAACCGGAGTCATGGACGGAAACCCGGCCGCAGAAGACATGCTGGAAGGGGCCAGGCTGCTGGAACCTGACTTCCTGGTAAACGTGGTGGTTAACGAGCGCCAGGAAATCGTCAGCGTTGTGGCCGGTGAACTTGAAGCTGCCTTTCTGGCAGGCTGCCGGGTGGTGGAAGAAACTTTCGGTGTCAAAATCCCGTCTCAGGCCGACCTGGTAATCGCCAGCTGCGGCGGCTACCCGAAGGACATCCAATTGTACCAAGCCATCAAGGGGCTGGATAACGCCGCCTACGCGGTTCGGCCCGATGCTCCTATCCTTCTTTTGGCCGAATGCTCCGACGGACTGGGCTCCCGCGACTTCTTGCGCTGGTTCGATTACGGCGGACCTGCTGCGATTCAACAGGTCCTGGAGCAGGAATTTACCATGCCCGGGTTTGTGGCGCTGCGCACCGCTGAGATTTTGGCCGGACATCCGGTCTACCTTCTTTCCGGCCTGGAAGCTGACACAGCGGAACGTTTGGGCATGCGGCCGGTCCGGAGGTTGGATCAGGCCCTGGACCACATTTTCAACAGCCCTGCTCTTGGCGGAGAGATTCGGGACATATTGCTGATGCCCCATGCATCCCTGACTTTTCCCATCCTCGCTTCCGTCCCCACCCCAGCCCGAGGCGAAAAGCCGTCCTAACCGGATCACAAAGCCTTTTTTACGTCCATTCTCCTGCTTGTCTTGGACAATTGAACCAAGAGGACCCCACTCAAAACAATAACCGCAGAAATTAACACATTGAAAGAAACCGGCTCTCCCAGAATAACCGCTCCCAGAAAAACTCCGACGAGAGGATTAATGTAAGCATATGTGCCGGCTTTGGAGGCAGGCCACTTTTGCAAAACATATATAAACGAGCTGTAACCAAGCAGGGAACCAAAGAGAATTAAATAGAGCATGGCCCCTACACCTCTAACCGTCCACTGTACCAGCGCAGCTTCTCCTAGAAAAAGTCCCGCACTGATCAAGCCAATCCCCCCGCTCAACATTTGGATCCCGATATTCATTACGGTCGAACCGGCTGTCTTAAACCTTTGGGAATAAACTGAGCCGACAGACCAAAAAAGCGCCGCAAGTAACACTAACAGCACACCCGAAACATCGACCGCTTTTGTACCGGAATCCATCATTACCAAGAGCGCAACTCCGCCAAACCCCAAAAACAAACCAAGCCAGCCCGGAAGGCTAATTCTTGGGCCATTAAGCAGGAACAACTCCAGAACCGCATTAAACAGCGGAACAATAGCAAATAGCAGTGAGGCTATGCCTGAGTAGACCCATTGCTCCGCCCAAACCAATAACCCGTTGCCTCCTAACAACAAAAGCAATCCTATGATCGATTGTCTTTTAATATCTGTGAACGACTGAGGAAGCCTCTCCCCTTTGGTATAAGCAAACAACAACATGATTGCTCCCGCAACCAAAAACCTGATACCAGCGAATAATTCCGGTGGAAATGCGCTTACCCCAATCCGGATAGCCAGATAAGTCGACCCCCAGATAATACAGACTGCGATATAAGCTAAAATAACCTTGATTTCTTCTTTCTTCGTCACTTTTACTCCAAGCCTCTTTCTTCATCCTCATCTGAGACTCCCACTTCTATAAGTGGGAGTGGTTACGGTAAATCATGACTTTGAAACTTGCGTCTCCCTGGAACCTGGCTGTCATTATGAAGCTGCCGCACACGAAAAAGATGTTGAAGAAACGACACCCCTTCCGGACACCGGAAGGGGTGCTGATTTAATGGGCGGCGCTGAATTCCCTTTTTATCTTGTGCAGCAGTCTTGTATCCGTCAAAACATCCACTACCGTCAGGGCCAGGGCCTTGGCCGCCAGGACTGCCAGCCGGCCGCCCTCCTCGGAAAGCGCCACAGTCGCGAATTCCCGGGTATGTGGAATAGCCAGGCCATCTCCCAGCACCAGGTAGGGGTGAATAGCCGGAACCACCCTGCTCACGTTCCCCATATCCACAGAACCCATGGCGGTCTGGACGGGAATGATTTTGGCAACCCCCAGGAAGCGCAGGTTTTTGGTAAATATATCAGCCAGAGTCCGGTTGGAGCACATTTCGTCATAGGACAGTTCGAACTTGCGCCAGGTAACCTGGGCGCCAATCATGCCGGCAGCCCCCTGGGCACAACCGATTACTTTCTCCCGCAATTCATCCAGGTCCCGCCTTTTGGCCGCCCGCAGGTATAGCCTGGCCACAGCCCGTTCGGGAATGATGTTGGGCGTTATGCCGCCTTCCGTGATGATCCCGCTAACCCGGGCATCTTCCGGCAACTGCTTTTTCAGCGAATTTAACCCTACAAAAAAGTTCAGCACTGCGTCAAGAGCATTAATGCCGCACTGAGCAGCAGATGCCGCGTGGGCCGCCCTGCCCACAAAGATAAATTCCAAGGCATCCAGGGCCAGAGTGGCCACCTCGGACACGTTCTGGCTGCCGGGGTGAAACATCAAGGTGGCGTCGAGGTCGTCAAAATAGCCCTTTTCCGCCAGGGTCACCTTGCCTCCACTGGTTTCTTCCGCCGGAGTACCCATCACTACTACCGTACCCGGCAGGTTGGCCAGCCTGGCCAGGGCTGCCGCTGCCCCAACACTGGCAGCGGCTATCAGGTTATGTCCGCACCCGTGCCCTACCCCGGGCAAGGCGTCATATTCGGCCAGGAGTGCAACACTTGGGCCTGCGTGGCCCCGGCCAAGCTTAGCCTTAAAGGCGGTCGCCAAGCCGCCGATTCCCACGTCCACTGAGAATCCCTGTTCCTGCATAAACCCGGTGAGAACCCCGGCTGCATAATGTTCCTGGTGTCCAAGTTCCGGGTTTCTGCCGATCAAAGTGGCAATGCGGTAAATCTCAGGCTTTAGCTCGTTAACAAGTTTACAAACCTGTTCCTTCCCCACGCCCATTTGTTTTCACCTATTTCTTATATCCTATCAGCCTCTGCACATCATCAACAATTTCCCGGGCCATAAGCCAACCGAAAAAGCCGACCGCAGCGAGGGCAGCCCACCCACTGGAATTACCGGCAACGGAATTCACCGCCATGCTCAGGGCTTTGCCTCTGTCATCCAGACCGGCCAGCCAATCTGCCAGGCTGGAGAATCCGCCTGGATTCAGGAGTACAATCCGGGTCCAGAGCCAAGCCGGTGCATTGCCAAGAGCGTTCTCCAATCCCTGCCAGAACAGGGCTGCGAGAAGCGCCAATCCTGTCAGTCCCAGAACTGACACTCCCCAGCCCAGATAACGTGCCATTCGATGCCGGCGCTCGATTTCCAGTTCTTCCGGCGTCCGTTCCAATTCCAATGCTCTCATGACCCCTGCCAGGAAACCGGGGTCAGGCTCAGGGCCATCCGCGGGAGTGAGCAGGCCAAACAATCTCTTTAATTGCCTGAATTCCTGCCGGCAGGAAGAACAGCCAAGCAGATGTTCCTCAACCAGGGTCTTCTCGGCCGCATCAGCCTTACCGTCTAGATACAGCCCCAACAGGGGTTTTGGACATTTCGCCACGTTCTTCCTCCCCTTCCAGTGAGATTATCTGCTTGCGCAGGGCTTCCCTGGCCCTAAACAGATGGGTCTTAACTGAACTGACCGGTATGCCCAAAGTCTGGGCGATTTCTTCGTAAGAAAGCTCCTGCATATGACGCAGCAGCAAGACACTTTTGAATTTGGCTGGCAGGGCATCAATTGCTGTTTGTACCTGCTGGCTGGTTTCCTGTTTCTCCAGCTCCTTGAGCGGGTCCATGCCGCCCGCCACCTGCCGTTCGCCGCCATCCGGCAATGGTTCGTCCAGGGAAACGTTGTTACGTCCTTTACGGCGCAGGGCGTCGATACACAGGTTGTTGGCGATGGAATAAAGCCAGGGGGAAAACCTGCTGTTCTCCTTGAATCTGGCCAAGGCCCGATAAGCTTTCAAAAAGGCCTCCTGCGCGATATCCCGGGCATCCTCGCGGTTGCCCACCATCCTGTAGGCCATGGCAAAAATCGGTTTTTGGTAGCGGCGCACAAGTTCGGCAAAGGCTTCCTTGTCCCCGCGTGCAGCCTTGAAGGCTAATTCTTCATCGCTGAACATCTGTCCTCCCTGTTACAGGGAATATTTCATGCAACCTCTCTGTCAGTAATTACGCCCGAGCCTCTAAAATGTTTCGGTAAAAATTTATCAGACATTGCCCGGATGCACGTATTTCAGATATTGCCTGGCCTCACGCAAAGCCCGGTTCATGCTTTGCCTCGGTGTAGGAGGTAAGTCCATTTTATAGTTTGGAAAATACCGGGTCAAGTGCAAAGGTATATCAGGCTTGATTTCCGCCAAAAATTTGGCCAGGGCCCCGATCTCCTTCGCCGTATCATTTTTGCCGGGAATCAACAGGGTGGTGACCTCCAGGTGACAGTATCCCGCCATGAGCCGGGCATTATCCAGGACATGGGACAGGAAACCGCCGCACATCTGACGGTAAAAATCGTCCGTATAGGACTTAATGTCAAGATTGATAGCATCGATGTAGGGCAGAAGCTCTTGCAGCGGCTCTTTTTCCAGATAGCCGTTAGTTACCAGCACATTGCTGAGCCCGTTTTGTTTTACTCTCCGGGCGCTGTCCAGGACATACTCATACCAAATGACCGGTTCGGAGTAGGTATAGGCTACCCCAATGCAATCAGGGTGGGAACTTGCATACCGCAGCGCCAATTCAGCCAATTCCTCCGGGCTGACTTCCCGGGTATCTGGCTTCTGCTGCGAAATTGACCAGTTTTGGCAGTAGCTGCAGCGAAAGTTGCAGCCGAAGGAGCCCACGGACAGAACAGAACTGCCCGGCTGAAAGTGCCGAAGGGATTTCTTTTCGATAGGGTCCAGGGCTATGCTCGAAACCTGGCCATAGTTAAGGCTGTAAAGCTTCCCCTGCAGGTTCTGCCGGGCCTGGCAGATGCCAAGCTGACCTTCCCCCAGCCGGCAGCGGTGGGGGCAGAGGCAGCACACCACCCTTCCCTCGCCCTTCTGCTCAAAATACATAGCTTCATGCACCCAGAGGACCTCCCCAGCCACAAAAAATGCTTGAATAAATAGGGTCCCCACAAAATCGTTGCTCATTAGTCCACCCCAGGATTTCTTACGGAAAACGCTGCTTAGGAGACATTACTGCTTCAGGGAGGGTGAACATTTCTGGAGCAAATTTTCACCTGGTTCATGGAAGTCAGAGCCGCCGTGCTGACCGTCAGCCAAGGAATACACATGTAGGCGGCGGAGTTGAATAGTATCTCTTCACTTCAAACCTGCTCAACTCCACAGGCTCATCTGGCCCAATGCCGGCTTTCTGCCTCACAATCCGCAGCTGCTCTTCAACGCTGTCAACACCCTCGAGGTTCGGCAGCAGAAGACCCGAACGGCGTCCACGCCGGACAATCACTCCATAGAGCTTAGGGTCTAGATCCGCCTCGCTGTCAATCGGTTCTTCCTCGCCGAGGATATCGACTGAACAGGTCAACTCAGGCAGCTCCTCCAGTTCTATAGGGAAAAAACGGGGATCCTCTGTCCCGGCGCTTACGGCATTGTGGATCACTTCCCGGGCCAGATCGGGCTGGGTTGCGGCTATGGTACCGATGCAGCCCCGCAGCTCACCATGCTTTTTCAGAGACACAAACACCCCGGCCCGTTGCGGCAGGTCCCCCGTGAGGGGTGGATACTCATCCAGGTACTCTCCCGTGCGCAGGTAATGTTCCAGGCTGGCCATAGCCAAGGCTGTTACAGGATGCTGGCCCAGCCTTGCCCCTGCTGCCCGCTTGCGGCGCAGGTTCCGGAAATCCTCAACCAGTTTGCCCTGGACTCCGCTTTTCCCCTTGGGCGCAAGGCCGGCAACCAGATAGCCAACTCCGAAGGGGCCTTCATAGCTGTACACCCGGCTCTCAACATCATAGCCGTCAATTGCCCCAAGCAAAATATTCAGAGGGCGGTAGCCGCATTCCCCCGCCGCTTCGAGCAGGGAAGGTTCCAAATCCAGAATGCGGATGAAATCCCTTTCCTTCAGGGCCTGGTAAACAGCCTGGTCGAATTCCCGGCCGCGCAGGTTGTACCCGGCGGGCGCCTCGGGTGTCAGGCGGTGGGAGAGATCCCCGCTGGCCACAACCGCCACCCTGCCCGGGCCGGCTTCCACCGCCTGCTGTATGGCCATGCCAAAGTCATACAGCTCAGAGGGTTGGAACCAGGCCATGCCCATGACCACCACTTTTCCCTTAAAACCGGCCCGGCTGAAGTATTCCAGCGGTACCATGACGCCGTGATCCAGCTCCAGTTTGACTCTGTAGCGGCGTGCCTCAGCCCTGTCCGCAACAGCGGCAAAAATTCCCTTTTTCCCGGCCGCACCGGCAATTCTCCCAGCCAGGTCTGTGTCGTTAGCATACTCCAGCTGGAGTTGCGGCGCCCCGAATGCTTTAAAATCCCCTTTTAGTTTTTCCTCGCCGAGGATAACAATACCATCCTGAAAAACCGGACCGTGAGGGGATATGAAAACGATGGTGTCCGGAGCCTCAGCCACCAAATCCCGGGCCAGTTCCTCCAAACCGGCAATGGTTTTTGCCGCCTTGATTCTCTCCCTGCCGCCAACCTCTTCAATAATTATCGGAGGATGGGGCGCCAAAGCCCCCAGAACAAAATTTCCCATCAGGCACCCCCCCTTAGAAAATCCGTTTGCCGAAGGCAGAGGTGATGAGCCCCACAGCCAATTCGGCAGTTTTGTTGCGGGTATCAAGGATTGGGTTTACTTCGGCCACCTCCAGCGAGGACATGATTCCAGCCTCAGCCACCAGCTCCATTGCCAGGTGCGCCTCACGGTAATTAATACCTCCCGGCACCGGAGTCCCCACCCCCGGGGCCTCAGACGGGTCAATTACATCCATGTCAAAACTCACATGCACTCCGTCTGTACCGTCCGCGGCGATGTCAATGGACCGCCGCATCACTTCTTTCATCCCCAGCTGGTCAATATCGCTCATGGTAAACACGGTTATCCGGGTCTTTAACAGGGCTTCCCGTTCCTGAGGGTCAAGATTGCGGATGCCGATCAGCACGGTATTTTCCTGGCTGGCCTTGGGACCTGCGCCGCCGGTCGCGACCAGGCGAGCATCCCCAATGCCCATCCCAACTGAGAGCGGCATGCCGTGGATGTTGCCGCTGCTGGTAGTTTCGGGTGAGTTAAAATCCCCGTGCGTATCAAACCATAATATCCCCAGCTTTTTCTTTACCCTGCCCATGCCTGCCAGGCTGCCTATCCCGATGCTGTGGTCTCCGCCCAGAATCAGAGGGACAAACCCCTCCCCTGCCGCTTCTGCCACCATGTCGCATAACTCCTGGCTGACTTTGAGGATTTCCGGCAGGTACTTCAGCTTGCCGTCCTTGATTTCCCTGGTCTCAGGCTGGGGAACATGGATGTTGCCCATATCCTCCACTACCAGCCCCATTCGCAGCAGCTTGGCATTCAGACCCGCATAGCGCATGGCGCTCGGGCCCATATCCACCCCCCTGCGGTCTGCTCCCAGGTCGATTGGTACGCCAATAATCCTTACTTTCTTGCGCATATCATCCATTGTTATCACTTGTTATCACTCCGGACTCAAAATTCCCTTACCCGTTTGCGCACAAAGGGCGAAGTCATCGCCCCCAGCAGCCCCCCGTAGTTCAGGCCGAATTTCACTGTATCCCCGACTTTTATACCCGGTTTTTTGCCCGCATCCAGGATCAAATGATCGCTGCTTGCCCCGATTACCTGAACCCTCTCATCGAGGGGATAGATGCCGTCCGACGGCACGTCCTGCCGTCCTAAAGCCACTATAGCCCTAATCATTGGGCCCTTGTCTGCGAAATAGGGCACTCGGCCAAATGCATCCTGGCCAACTGTTCCCCTGGGCAGGGAAGGTTTGACGTGCACTTCAACCACCTCGGCCCTGATAAAAAAGGCATCCTGGTAGGTATCGGGCAAAGGATTGCGGGCAACCGTTTCCCGCCCGAGCAAAATGCCTTCCCCGATGCGCAGGTGGCTGATGCCCGCTGGAATCTGCCGGTCGAACAAGAGCCCAAGACTGCTGCTGTTTCCCCCTGATACCACTTCTAAGTTTGTGCCGGTTTCCCGTTCCACATTCTTCGTCAGTTCCACCAACTGACTAAGGTTTTCCACTGATGGCGCCACTCCGCCGTAGCATGCCAGGTTCACCCCCAGACCTCTCAGTCTGAGTCCCCTGTTCTTGCTTACCTGCCGTGCCAGGGGAAGCGCTTCCTTAGGCAGGACGCCTTCCCGCAGGTCCCCCAGGTCCACCATAATAATTACTCCGTGCAGCTTTCCCTGGTGTTTGGCCTCTTCGCCCAGGGCTGACATAACTTCATATTCCGAGTTGAGACTGGTTTCAGCCAGTGCGACCGTGTCTTTCACCTGGGACAGTCCCGGAATTCGCAAGAGCATGAGCGGGACCCCCAGGCCTAACCTCCGCAGGTGCTCCAGGTTTTCCAGCCTTGAATCGGCCAGTTCCGCGACTCCCCCGGCCACCATAGCCCGGGCCACCGCCTCATGCGCCAGGCAGGCCTTGGTCACCCCCGCGACTTTGATATTGTGGGCTGCTGCCTTCTCACACACGACCCGGGCATTGTGAGTAAGCTTGGCCAGATCGATGACAATTTCCGGGTAACCCAAGGTGATCCCTTCCTCTCTGTCCAAAGAGCATCCCAAAATGACCCTCAACTGAGACCGTTCAAAAACAAGTATAGCGCGAAGTCATGCCTGCCGGCACCGGAGGCGTGCTAAACGCACGTTGAGGATGCCGGTAGGTATGGCGACAAAGCTAGACGCAGTTTTTCAACGGTCTCACCTCTCGATCCCCATGCTCTCCCGCATCAGGTAAGTCGCCCCGGTCCTGTGGCGGCGGGCCAGAACACCAAGGGAAGCAAAAATATAGTAGTTATCCAGCAAAACCGCCGCAGTCCGGCGGGGCAGCAGTTCCTTCGCCTGGTCTGAGGTAACAGACTGCAGAATTTCCGCTCCTCCGGGCAGACGGGTCAGCGCTCCGCCTGTGCCGATAACAAACTTGACTTTGGTCAGGTCTTTCCCTTCGGCCAGGGTGATCCTGCCGCCGGGCCCGTAGGTAGTTATGAGCCGGCCGGCGTGGCGTTTTACAGCCACCTCCACAGCCTTGGCTGTAAGTTCACGGCTCATGGCAATTTCCTCATCTGACTCCGGCACAGGCTTGATTAGCCCGGTAAAGCCGCCTCCGTAGCGGGAGGCCAGGCTCTCTTTCCCTATTAGTTCTGTCAAGTGGGGAGCATTTACATATACCCCCAGGTCCCCTTCCACTGTCCGCTTGGCGACAGGTTCCGGCCCAGTGGAGATTTTACTGATTTCCTCCGCCCCTTCCGTCACCGAGTGGACATCCGTGGTGGCTCCACCCACGTCCACCACCATCAGATCGCCGATTTCCGCATAAAGCTCCCTGGCTCCCTGCATAACCGCGCCTGGGGTCGGCATAATCTCACCCAGGACCTTTTCCCTTATTCTGCTCATGCCGGGGGCCTGTGTGATATGCTTTTCAAACACCCGCTGGATTGCTTTTCGGGTCGGCTCCACATTAAGCTGATCGATGTTTGGATACACATTTTCCACCAGAGATATTTCCATTCCCCTGGCCCGGAAAATCCCTTCGACCTCCTGCGCGGCTGCAGTATTGCCGGCATAAATCACCGGTGTTTCTGTTTTCCTTTTCTCCAGGGCCTGGCTGAGAACCCGGGCATTGTGGAGCACAACCTCCTTATCCCCGTAGTCGACCCCGCCCGAGAGCAGAATGATATTAGGCCCAACTGCGAAGATTTGGCCCAGATCCGCCTCTCCCAGCTTGCCCGCCGTTGCCAGACGGAGTACTGCCCCCGCCCCCAGTGCCGCTTCCCTGGCCGCCTTGACCGTCATATCGTAAACGAGGCCGTGGACCGTCATCTTCAAGCCGCCTGCAGCCGAGCTGGTGGCATAAAACCCGTCATAATTCAGTTCTTCCCCCAGCCGGTCCCGCAGTTGCTCTAAGGCCTGGTTCAGCCCCAGCAGCACATCTCCGCGGGATACACTGGTGGGGGCAAAGCCCTGGCCGACAAAGCAGGGGTTTTCCCCGTCCAAGCCGGTAAAGGCGTTAACCACGGTTGTTGTGCTGCCAATCTCCGCCACGAGGGTAGTAGCCATGCCCATCACCCTTTTTGCGCCATTTCCCGTCTCTTTTGCACCAAGAAAGTAGCCACCTGGATTCCCTTGGCGCCCCGGCCAAAACCGGCGTCCAGGCCGCACTCCCGGGCCATCTCATCATTGATTTGGGTGCCGCCGCACACCAGAATTACTTTGTTGCGTATTCCCTTTTCCACGCACAGTTCGTGCAGCCGGCGCATCTGAATGCGGTGGATGTCGGCGTGGGTGATGATGGTGCTTATAAGGATAGCCTGAGCGCCTGTTTCCATTGCCGCATCCACCACCTTGTTCACGGGTACCGATGTTCCCAGGTAGTGGGGCTTAAAGCCCAATCCCTCTATCCCGCCGTGTTTGATGTCGATAATTTCCCTTAAGCCCACGGAATGTTCATCTTCGCCTACCGTGGCTGCCACCAGCCGAAACTCCTCTGAGGCCAGATCCTGCCTGATTTCCTCCGCGCTCAAAAGTTTCTCCTCCGGCGGCAGGACCAGACCGGCGGGGTCAATCGCAAAGGGAACACGGCCTTTCAGCTCGAGGAGTGTTCCTTCCGCCGGGTGCATTACCTGCCTGTGAATAATTTCCGCCTCTTCCAGGTTCATCTTTTTCGCGATCTCCAGAGCCGCAGCCTCAGCCGTACGCTGCTCCGCCGGCAGGAACATGGTTACCTGCACAATTCCATCCCCGGCCCATTCCACTTCCGGCTTGATAAGTTCCCGGCGGAAAGGCCTGTTTGCTTCCAGACGCTGTGAAGCATTATCTTCCTCGTCTAATTCGTCGATATATTGTATTTTTTCCGGCCGGCACAGGGTACATCCTTCTATGCCGTCACACGCCTTGCGCTTTGCTTCCGCGGGCAGGTTGTTATGCCCGAAATGGCCGCATACGGGCGCAAAATAATCTTCATCCCGGGGGACTGCGCTGCCGGCCCCGACGCCTGCTTCGGGCAGGCGGGAGATTCCGTCACCGTTCCTCTCGGGGTAGCAGCCGGAATCTACAAAAAACCCCGCGTTTACCGCCTCGAAGTACCCCCCCGCCGAGAGGATTTCCTCCAGGAAAAGGACCGCCCTCTCCTTAAGTTCCCGGGCCTTGCTGCCCAGATAACCGTCCTTTTTGATGCCGACCATTTCCCGCAATCCATCAAGTCCTACCAGAGCCTGCTTGGCCGTGTTAACGGCGTGGACTGAATTAAAATGCCAGGGCACGTTTCGCCCTTCATCAGGTGTGATAGTGCTCTGGATGTCCGCTGATGTGAGCCGTGACAACAGGACGTTCAGGGTATGAGTGACCGTAACTTCCCTGGTGTCTGATTCCATGTACTTGGTGTTCATCTGGGCCCGCATCCGATAGCCCGCAAATAAGTCCCGCAATGCGGCAGCATAGGGTAGATCCAGCTTCAGGGCCGGCGCAGGCGGGGCCGTGGGCGGGACGGTAGAGAGGCAGATCAATTCCCTGGGCATGCCTGCCCCCTCGGAGTAGGCACAGTTGATGGCATGCTGCACCAATAGCTCAGGCATGACCTTCCAAGCTTCCCTGGCCGTGGCGTTTGCATTGTGAGCTCCGTCAATCTGAGCCATGCCTGCTCCAGCCATCAGGGTCTTGGCTTCCGCCGCATCCACAAAGGAGCGGACCATGTTGACATTGCGGTACAGGACATTGTACTGAGGGTCCTGATGCGCCCCGTTTACACCTTCCTCAGCAAACAGGACCGCCACTTCCGGCCCCGCAACCCCGCTCACATAGGAGTGGAGGTTGATCGGCCTGCCCACTTCATCCTCAATTAAGTCCAAGGCCTTGCGAGTTGCCCGGATTTGCTTGCGGCTTATGGGCACTCCGCCGACCCCCTCGGGTGTCCCCTCAATCAGGCCGTCAAAATGGCTCTGCCCCGCTGTACGGATGACCATGATGTGGTCCGCGCCGTGCCACGCCGCCATGCGCATGCGGCGCAGGTCGTCTTCAAACCTGCCGGATGCAATCTCACTGGTAATGGTGCATTCAGGCTGGGGGTCAATGCCGCCAAAATACTTGGCAGCAGGCAAAGAGCCTCCCTCTGCCAGGGAAGGTGATGTCTGACTGTACGTAAAAGCCCCCAGCTCCTGTTCCGGCAGGCGTTTGCGCCAGGTCCAGCCTTTGCGCCGGGGCCGGTAACTCTCCAGGCCTTCCAGAACCTTTTCCACATCAAGCTTCTGTTGGGGATCCAACTTAATTTTCACTCACGCTGCCTCCCTGCAAACCACGCTTTGGCTTCATCCCAGTACTTGTCCCCGGCCAGCCCCAAACCTGCCTCCCGCAGGGGAATACCTTTCAGGCGCGAGATCCGCCAGACCACGTGTCCCGCTCCTTTGCCCAGGAGGCCGTGCTCCAGGCACTTGGCTGCAATTGCCTGGGACTCCAGGCTGGAAAAACCCATACGCAGCAAAACCGAGCGCTCGATAGAGGGGGAAGTGTGGGTTTTGGCCAATTCCAGGAGCGGTTCCGCCACTTCCCGGGCCAGCTGCCAAAACCTTTCTTTCAGTTGTTCATCGCTAAGTCCTGCCAGTTCCTTGCGCCTGGCTGCAAAATCATCAGTTCTGGCCACGGCCGGTCCCTCCCGTAATAATACCCATTGCTGCCAGTTCCTGTTTCACCCAATCCAGGCTTCCCCCGCAGTCTTCAGCCAGGAATTCCAAGTCAGCCTGGGTAATCCTGGCGTCAGGCAGCAGAGCGGCGGCGTTTTTAAGATAAGAGCGCCTGGCCCGGGTTAAATCTACATCCTGAATCTTGATCTGTCCGGGATGGTTAGGTATCACAATCCGTCGGCCCGGGATATTTTCCGCCGGATCTCCCCGTGTGATTTCAATGCCGTTGCTGCGGGCAAAAGTGAGCTGGGAGTTAGGATGTTTTCCTGCCCCGGTGTATTCGGTCTCCTGCACCACCAGTATCTGATCTTCATCCATTTCCCGGGCCAGGGCAAAGGCGGCGGTCAGGGAGGTGTTCCCGGCCGGGCCGCGTTCCAGCCCTTCCAGCGCCGCCAAAGCTTCCGTCATGTAAAACACTTCTCCCTGGGTAACTGTGACATAGCGGTCCAGGTAGCGCAGAGGCCTTGCCGCGTTCCGGGGCACGTCCGCCCGGTCGGGCCAGGTGGCAAAGGGCAGCCCGAAACCCGTATGGCCGGTGGTAAAGGATTTGCGGTTGAAATCGTGGTCGCTGGCCATGTGGAGTCCTTTCAGGTCCACACTCGCCCCAATTACTTTGGTACTCTTACACCCTGCCTTTGCCAGCCCCCGGGCCGTGCCGGTAACATTTCCTCCCCCGGCGTGAGTCACCACCACAGCATCCGGGTCCCGCCCCGCCAGCTCTCTCACCTGCCCGGCCAGTTCCCAGCCCAGGGTCTCCACTCCGGCTATGCCAAACGGTGTATAAAGCGAAGCGTTGAAATAGCCTGTTTCCTCTAACAGTACCAGGAAATAATAGAAGAGTTCGGGTCCTACTGTAAGCTGTACCACTTCAGCGCCGTAAGCTTCACAGGCCCGCCCCTTTTCCAGAATCTCCGGCTGCCCCACACCCCTGCTGTCAAAAACCTCCTGTACAATGATGCAGTTCAGTCCCCGCATGGCGGCCTGGGAAGCAACGGCCGCGCCGTAGTTTCCGCTGGTTGCGGCAATTACGCCCCGGTAGCCGTTTCTTTGGGCGTGATAGATGGAGATGGCAGCGCGTCTGGCCTTGAAACTGCCCGAGGGATTAGCTGCCTCATCCTTAACAAAAATCCTGGCCCCTTTGCCCTTAGGCGCAAGCTTACGGGCCAGAGCGGTGAGATTCCTCATCTCCAAGAGCGGGGTATTGCCCACTCCTGTCTCCCTTTGAATCTTGGCCATTTCCTCGATGCTGTAAGCCGCCTGGCGCATCATCCCCTCATAGTCAAACCCCAGGGCGCCGCGCGAGAACTGCTCATAATCTATGCCTACAGCCTTTTTGACAATGTCCAGCTTGCGGTCCATCACCGCTTGGTAACCCATGTCAGCCAACCTCACTGCCTCCCTTCAGCAGGGTCCTGAGTTCCTGGCAAATCTCAAGCAGCTCCGGCTGGGGTTCACCAAAGTTGTGGGTATATGCGGGCAGCACTCCTGCAAGTCGCCCCCTCACCGTCCGTCCCGTCACTGTTTTGATTGAAACTTCTTTCCCTGTTTCGCCGGCAGCCTCGGTCAGGAAGCCCTTAACCCACATCTCCAGCGGCACTTTTTGGGTATCTTCCGGCACCTGGGGCGCCCGCTCCCCTGCCGCAAGCACCACCCTGTAGACCTGAACCCAGTCTCCTTGTTTGGCGCTTCCCATCTATTTTCGTCCCCCCCGCATTTCCACCAGGCGGCGCACATCACCCGCCAGAGCGGCCGGCACTGGCAAATCAGCCATGCTCAGAAGTCCCACCGGCGCTGTAATCACCTGGGGAATCATGTTGACTGCCATAGCCATGGTCCCCAAGCCGCCAGGAATTTCCGGCTGTATTTTCACGCTTATATCCGGCTCTCCTTCAATATTTATGTAGTCTCCCGTTTCTACTCCCTCCAATTGAGGCAGTATCTGCTGGGGATGAATCAGTTCAATCAGGACCCGCCCCTTTGACAGTCCCCGGGCGGTGTGCCTGCAGCCGGCCACCTGCCCCGGTTCCACCACAGCATAGGCCGTCTGCCGCCGCACTTTCGAAAGAATAGGCTCCCTGGTTTCCCTGACTTCGTCAATGTCCCAGCCCAGGGCCCGGGCAATCATGGCGATGGACTGTTGAAAACCCACATGGCCCACAATTTTCCCGCTGGCCAGTCCGGCTTCGAATTCCTCAGGTGTGGTCCCAACTCCTTGGGTGGCCATAACCGTTGGCCCGAAGGGGGACAGATCATTTATACGCGAGGCTGTTATTTTGTTAACCCTGAGGCATGGCCCTGTCAGGGCGATTACCAGGGTATCCAGCACGAATCCCGGGTTAATGCCGGTACCCAGGACGGAGACCCCTCTGGTTTTGGCAATTTCATCAATCTGAGCTGCCAGCTTCTCTTCCCCGGCAGCCGGAAAGGCCATTTCCTCAGCGATGGTGATTACATTCAGACCCGCTTCAGCAGAGACTTTAATTTGATTGAATACTTCCTTGGTAAAGGAGGAAGTAGCAATAACCACAATGTCTGCAGAGGGAAAGCCACCCCCATTCCGGGGTGGTTCGGTTACGACCACGTCTAATTTCCCCGTTAAATTCAACACGTCAGCCAGGTCCCGGCCGAGCTTGCCGGGATCACGGTCAAATGCGCCAACGCTCGATAAACCGGCCTTTTCGTTTACCAGCCGGGCTATGCCTCTTCCCATGGCGCCCAAACCCCAGTGAACTACTCTGATTGCGTCCATCTTTCCCTTCTTTACCTCTTTCCACCTGTATATTTTACCTGTTTATTTTCACCACCCTGACTGGTTTTGATGTGTCCGGGTGCGGGGTGCTTTTTGTATACTTTGTACTTAAGAGTATTGGATATTGCTCGACTAAATCCTTCCTGTTGCGCCAATAAAAGAACCCCTCAAAAAGGGGTTTATCTCGAGCTGGTCCGATGTCTTGACATTCTCATTCTGCCCTGAAAGAAGCGTTTTTGGCCTGCTCGGGTCGAATTTTCTTTCTGCTCCGTTCAGCAGACTACGTCGCCTAGCATGCTTTTCGGCTCCTCCGTAATGCTTCTCTGCGCAGAAAGAAAATTCACCCTTGAGCTAGCGGCCTGTTTCATTCATCAGAGGAGTGTCAATGGAGGAGTGTCAGGGGGACAGTCCCCTTGACACTCTCATTCTGACTTCTGGCTCCTGACTCCTGACTACTTGTTCTCCGTCAAGTATTTGCTCAGGCCGCGGTAAATGCCCCACGCCAGTTTGGCCTGGTAATTAGGGTCCTGCAGTTTGGTTTCCTCTGACGGATTCGAGATAAAGCCCACCTCTACCGTGATTGCCGGAACATTGTTTTTCTTCAGCACAAAGAAGTCCTGATTCGCCTTTGCTACCCGCTTGTTTTCCGGGACCTCCGCCACCAGCTCCGCCTGTACAGCCTGGGCCAGCTTCCTGCCGGAATCAGATTTGCTGTGGTAAAAAGTTTGGGCGCCACTGAGGTTCTTGCCGGGAAAACTGTTGGTGTGGATACTGAGGTATACATCTGCCTTAGATTCTTCGGCTATAGCCAGGCGCTTGGCCAGGTCTTCGCGCTTCTTTTGCAGCAGGCCGGTAGTCCCCGGCGAGCTTAGGTCCACATCTTCCTCCCGGATCATCACGGCCGTGCCGCCACCCTGGGAAATATATTCTTTTAATTTTTTCGCCACTGCCAGGTTGATGTCTTTTTCCAGTACTTTGCTTGGTCCTACCGCACCAGGGTCTACCCCGCCATGGCCTGCATCAATTACGATTACTTTGCCCGCCACTGACCAACTCATTATTTTTTGGGACCTTACGGACCCTGCGGCATATACCAGGACCACCAAGGCCAGGCAGAGTACAACGCCCTTAAGTGCGAGCCGCCCCGGCCGCAAAACCCCCGCATAGGTAATCCGCAAACTATCCCTCCTCCCATGCATCACTACTTAAAGAATATGACGCCGGTCGGATTGTAGAATAAAAAAGGACGCCGCTTCACAATCAAGTAAAGCGGCGTCCTTAAATCTGGCATTCTAACGTTTTGAGAACTGGGAAGCCTTACGGGCCTTCTTCAGACCGTATTTTCTGCGCTCCTTCATTCTCGGGTCGCGGGTAAGGAATCCAGCCCGCTTTAAAGCCGGGCGCAGCGTCGCGTCTGCTTTCAGTAAAGCCCGGGCTATGCCAAGGCGCACTGCACCGGCCTGACCGGTTGTGCCGCCTCCATGTACCAGAGCGACAATATCGAATTTGCCCACAGTCTCAGTAGTTTCCAGGGGTTGTTTGACAATCATCTCCAGAGTACGTTTACCAAAGTACTCCAGCAGCCCCTTATTATTAACCAGCATTCGGCCCTCGCCCTGTACCAGCCGTACACGGGCCACCGCATTTTTGCGGCGTCCGGTGCCATTAAATTGAACTTGTGCCATTTACAATTCCTCCCTCCTGCCTAACCTTGCCAAACTTCAGGTTTTTGAGCTTGATGGGGATGCTCAGAACCCCGGTAAACTTTGAGCTTGCCAAACATCTGGCTGCCCAGCTTGTTATGGGGGATCATTCCTTTTACAGCCAGTTCAATGGCCTTTTCGGGGTTTTTCTGAAGCAAGGTTTTGTAGCCAACGGCTTTAAGACCGCCAGGATATCCGGAATGATGGTAGTAAACCTTTTGTTCAATCTTTTTGCCTGTAAGCCGGACTTTTTCCGCATTGATGATAATAACATGGTCTCCTGTATCCACGTTGGGGGTGAAAGTGGGCTTATGCTTTCCCCTCAGCAGGCGGGCTGCTTCCGTTGCCAGGCGTCCGAGCGGCCTATTGGCAGCGTCCAGGACATACCATTTTCTTTCTATATTTTGAGGCGTCGCCATAAATGTCGACATTAAATTCCCTCCTAGAAATGCTGAATCCTGCAAAACCTCTGACAAGATTCCGGTGGGGCTCAGGCACCGGTTTTCTTAGTTTACAAATAACCGGCGTGGGGCTCAGGCACGCAGGCTAAAAAGTCACAAATATATTTTAATTAAATTGCGCCCTGATGTCAAGCTAATATCTGGCCGCAGGTGGAATATCATAGCAAATAAAAAATCCTTCAGGTCTTTTGACTGGAGGATTTTGGCATAAAATCGCGAATTTTTGAATTGTTGAGACTTTCTTGCTGCGTATAGAAATATTTTTTTGACTTAAGTAACACAGAAGGTGGTGCTTATATGTCCATTGCAAAACGCTGTAATACCAAAAGCTTATATTTTTCAGAGCGAATAATTGAAGCTATGCACAGGATCTTTGATCATCCCCTGACCATCGTCGAAGCGCCCATGGGCTATGGAAAAACTACTGCTGTCAGGGAGTATTTAAATAATACCGGCGCCCTTGTATTGTGGCAAAGAGTTAATGACAGTTCAATAAACAGCTATTGGCATGGCTTTGGCCGCCTGTTTGGTAAATTGGATGACTACCGCTCACAGAGCCTTGTCCAGCTTGGGTTTCCTAATGACAGCGTATCAAGGCAGGAAGCCTTAAATATTATTGAGGCTATTGAGCTGCCTGCTCAAACTGTGCTGGTGATCGATGATTACCACCTGATCGACAGTTCCGATGTCAACAGCTTGATTGAGTTTCTGGTGAGAAACGAAATAGATAATCTTCACATAGTCCTTACTGTACGCTTTACAGAGCTGCAAAACCTTGATGAACTTAGGCTTAAGGGGTATTTACATCATATAACCAAGGAAACCTTTGAGTTAAGGCCCAAGGAAATTATAAAGTATTACAGGCTGTGCGGAATCAGCCTTAAGGATACTGAAGCCGACGAGCTGTATTCCTTTACCGAAGGCTGGATAAGTGCCCTGTATCTCCTTATGCTTAACTATCTTGAGGAGGGCAACTTTACGACGATAGTCAGCATCTATAAGCTGGTTGAAAAGGCTGTCTACAAACCTTTTTCGGAGGAAATCAAAGATCTCCTGTTAACTCTCTGTATTTTCGGCAGTTTTACCCTTGAACAGGCCTCCCACATGTGGCAGAAAGAAAATACGGACAAGCTTTTAACTGAGATTACTAATAAAAACGCCTTTATAAAATATGATGTGCGAACTAAAACCTATCAAATCCACAATATCTTTACCAACTTCCTGAAAGATGTGCTTGAAAGCAAACACGTTAAAAACGAACTCTACCGGAGAGCGGCAGATTGGTTCTTGAAAACAGGCGACTATACGGAAGCTATGCATTATTTTTATGCGTGCAAGGATTTTGATAATTTACTTCTTGCGCTGGAAGAAGAAAAATCGAAAAGAATAAATGTTGAATATAATAAAGAATTGCTCATCAAGTATTATGAAGAATGCCTGGCTGAGGTTAAGGCTAAGCATCCTTTTGCTTTGCTGATCTTCGCCATACGTTTGTTTTCCTTGCATGAAATGGTATTGTTTGGCAAGGCCTGCGGGGAATTTATCCGCAACCTGCAATTGGATGAGAGTTTAAATACGGACTTAAGAAAACGGCTCTTAGGAGAATATGAGCTCTTAATGAGTTTCACAAAATATAATGACATTGCCAAAATGTCAGAACAGCACCAAAAATCCGGCAATCTGCTGAGTGAGCCTTCTACATTAATCTATTCGAATGGCAGTTGGACCTTTGGTTCTCCTTCGGTCTTATATATGTTTTATCGAGAAACCGGTAAGCTTGAAAGGCAGGTTCAGGATCTAATAGGAGCGCTTCCCTATTACTACAAGCTTACAGACGGAAATGGCAGCGGTGCGGAATATGTAATGGAGGCTGAAAGGTATTTTAATCTGGGCGATAGGGAAAATGCTGAGATAACAGTCAACAAAGCTTTATACAAAGCGCAATCCAATACACAGGTAGGAATCATAATCTGTGCCATCTTCCTGCAAATTCGCCTTAATTTGATAAAAGGTGATTTTTCCAGCATTGGGGATCTTTTTCAGAAAATGCGTGAGGATATCACCAGCAGCAGAGAATACCTCTTTATTCACACCATGGATATCTGTGAGGGTTATATCTATTCACTCCTCAAGCAAACGGATAAGATACCGGAGTGGATTACAAGAGGGGATTTTAACAGCAAACGTTTGCAGTTCCCTGTACTGGCTATGTTAAATATCGTGTACGGACGAGCGCTTTTAATCAAAGGAGACTACTTAAAGCTCATCGGCAGCTCGGAACATTTTATCGGTATCGCCTCTGTTTTTCCCAACCTGCTCGGACATATTTATACGTACATCTGCCTTGCGGCAGCCAACAAACAAATCTTCAGGGAGAACGAGGCGCTTATCGCCCTGCGGCAGGCGCTCAATCTGGCCGTGCCGGACAAAGTATATATGCCTTTTGTGGAAAACTGCGATTACATAAAACCTCTCCTCGAGCAGCTTTACAGAGAGGGTATGTACCGGGAGGATATTACCAGGATATTGGAGCTTTCTACTGCCTATCAGAGGGCGGTAGAGCAAATCATTAAGGAATATTTTAGTGAAGGAAAACCCCAACTGACCGAAAGGGAAATGGAGATAGCGCAGTTAGCGGCGGACGGGCTTACCAATAAGGAGATCGGCGGGCGCTTGTTTATTTCTCCCAACACGGTGAAAACCCAGCTAAAAAGCATTTTTGAGAAGCTTGGTGTAAACTCACGGACACTTTTACACGGGCACTTTTAAAGGAAGTCGATTTCCATTAATTCCGCTAGAGCCTAAAAAGGATGAACAGCATAACAAAAGATCACCCGATGGGTGATATAAACAAGAAAAAATCCACTGTACAATTTTTGTGTGGTGGATTTTTGCTTTTTGGAGGGGGTGATGAAGTGAGCCGTATAAAAAGTGTGGTGCCCAAGGGGGATTACCGCTTGGAGGTGCTTTTGGATAACGGCAGCAGCGTAATTCTGAATCTGGAAAGCAGACTGCAGACGTTGAGGTTCGGCATGCTTTCGGACAAGGAGTTTTTTAAAACGGCAACCACTGATGGAATCTGTATCCGGTGGGGCGATTTGATTGAAATTTCCGTCACTGAAGTATTTCAGCTGGCGCAGAAATAACAACAATAAAAAGTGAGGAAAAGTATATGAAAAATGTTAAGAAGCTATTGAGTATCGTATTAACGGTATGCATGATATTATCAGTGCTGCCCATGACGGCGCTGGCGGCCATGGCGCCGGCGGTGAAGCTATCCAGCCTCACGGCGGGCAGCACCGTCAGCTACGGCGGGCTTGACTGGACCGTCCTCAATCCCCAGACAGGATATCTCTGTATGAAAAACGCGTGGAGCGATTCTAGTATCGCTTACGACATCGCTTACGACAAGTATGCAAGTGCCATCTATGATCCGACCTATACAAATAATATCGCGTACGCCGCCAATACGACCTTTTACAACTCCCTGCCGGCTGCCGATGCCGCGCTGATCCAGCCCCACACATGGAATATCGGTTATTATGATCAAGCTGCAAAGCCGAACGTCAATCATGAAACCGATAAAACCGCCAGCTGCAAAATCGGCATGCTCAGCTACACCGAATGGCAAAGCTATCATCAATATATCAGCGAGCCAAGTAAGTTCTGGCTGATTACACCGTCGGAAAGCGGCTATAGTTGTGCATTTCGAAATTGGATCTCCTCGAATGCAGGCGGTGTGATTACCTTGTATGGTACAAATTCCAATTCAACCGGGCCCGCCCTGTTTTCGCTGTATTTATCTCCCGATGCTGCCGTTTCAAATGGTACCGTACTGGGTGGCACGACTCCTTATCCTGTCCCGGCGGTGACAGGCGTCAGCCCGTCAACGGGCTATACCGTCGGGGGAGCATCCGTCACCGTCACCGGCTACGGATTTCTGAATGCATCGGCCGTGAATTTTGGAGCAAATGCGGCAACAAGCTTCACGGTTGATGACAACAACACCATCACAGCCGTCGCGCCGGCCGGAACCGGAACTGTCGATGTGACCGTCACAGGTCCGGGCGGAACGAGTTCTGCGGTTTCAGCAGATCAGTTTGTCTATACAGCGGCGCCTGCACCCACCGTCACCGGCATCAGTCCCACCATCGGCCTGACAATCGGCGGCGGGACAGTCACAATCATCGGTTCCGATTTGACCGGAGCTACCGAGGTTGATTTCGGTGCAACGAAAGCAACAAGCTTCACGGTTGATGACGACAACACCATCACAGCCGTCGCGCCGGCCGGTACCGGAACCGTCGATGTGACCGTCACAGGTCCGGGCGGCATGAGTGCGGCGCTGCCGGCCGATCAGTACACATATGTCGCCGGTTCGATACCGGCTGTCACATCGGTGGCGCCTGCCGTCGGCTCAAACGACGGCGGGACATCGGTGACGATCACCGGAACCGGCTTTGCTGGGACGACAGCCGTTACCTTTGGTTCAATCGCGGCGACCGGCTTTGACGTCAACAATGACGGCACGCAGATTACAGCCATCGCCCCGGCTCAGTCTGCAGCCACCGTCGATGTCACCGTGACCAACCCCTTGGGGACGAGCAGCACGAGCAGCGCCAACATGTTTACGTATCAGACGACGCTATATTCCATTACCGTCGCTAGCGGCGTCACAGGCGGCACAATCACACCCAGCGTCACCTCGGCTGCTTCGGGAACAACCGTGACGCTGGCGGTTACCCCCGATGACAACATGATGCTGAAAAGCGGAACGCTGATGGTCAATGGAAACGGCATTCCGGGAGACAGCTTCACAATGCCCGCAGGAAATGTGACGATCACCGCGACGTTTCAGTCCGTGTACGTCTTTGACAGTTCAACCGGAACAATCGTCAGTTATATTGGGACCGGCGGCAACATCTCCATTCCCTCCCAGATCGGCGGTGTCACGGTGACCGCCATCGGAGCCGGCGCGTTCAGCCATTCGGCGGCGATCACGTCCCTGGTTATACCGGATTCCGTCACGTCGATTGGCAGCGCCGCATTTTACGGTTGCTACAATTTAACCTCGGTGACAATCCCCGACAGTGTGACAAGTATCGGCAGCACCGCGTTTGCTTACACCGGGTTGACCTCGGTTACGCTGCCAAGCCGCCTTGCAAAGCTGGCCGTCGGCGTGTTCTATTACACAGACCTGACCAGCGTCACCATACCGGCCAGCGTCACAGCCATAGACGCGGGCGCCTTTCAGGACTGTCTTGACTTAAGGCAGGTCACCTTCCAGGGGTCATGCCCCACCTTCGGCAACTTAGTCTTTTCTAACAGCAGCACAAATCAGAATCTCGTCACGATCTATTATCCGGGCGGGGATACGGCATATACGGCAGAGCATGTTCTGTCCGGCATCACACTGACTGCTTACTATACTGTCACATATAACGCAAACAACGCTGACTCCGGCTCCGTGCCGTCAGACAGCACGATGTACTATGACGGCAGCGCCGTCACCGTCTCGAGCAATACCGGAAACCTCGCGCGAACCGGGTATGTCTTTGACGGGTGGAATACCGCCGCCGACGGCAGCGGAACGCGTTATGCTCCAGCCGACGCCATCACCTTCGGGACGGGAACGGGCAATGTCAAATCTGCCGTCACACTCTGTGCCCAGTGGCTGAAAACCTCGTATACTCCACCTTCAACTCCAACACCGACTACGGTTACAGGCAGTGTGATAAACGGGACCAACGGGGCCAAGGTATCCAATATTACCGCCACAGTCACTACCGACAGCAGCGGCAACAGCACAGTATCCATGCAGGCGGCTGATGTGATCGGGATGAAAGGGCCGGACGGAACCGGCGGCAGCATGTTCGGCGACTTGTCCAAACTGGCCTTGACAAGCACCGGGGGTTCAGCCATCACCGTTACCGCCGAAGGTACATTAAGTATCGGAAGCCTGGCCAAAGGCACGGACAATACTTATGATATTGTTTATGACCTGGGCAACGGCCAGAAGATCGTGGTCGGCACCATGGAAGTGAAGATTGACAGCAGCGGCAAAGTCAGCTTAACGGCTAGCTTAATAGACCCCTACGGAATCATCACGGACGCAACAACCGGCAAAGCCCTGGCGGGAGTCAATGTCACCCTGTACTATGCTGATACCTCCCGGAACAAAGCCGCGGGCAAAACTCCGGATACCGTTGTCGTCCTGCCCGGCATCACAGGATTCAAACCTAACAATAACCAGGATCCCCAGACCAGTGACTTAAGCGGTACCTATGGCTTCATGGTTTTTCAGGACACCGATTACTACATCGTTGCCACCAAGGACGGGTATGACCAGTACACAAGCCCGACGATTTCCGTGGATAAGGAAATCGTGCACTGGGACTTCAAGATGAGCCCAACTACTTCCGGAGTGACAAGACTGGCGGGCCAAAGCCGGGTCGATACAGCACTCGCCATCGCCAAAGCGGAATACCCGGGCAAGCTTGAGAATGTCGTCCTGGCCACGGCGGACAACTATCCGGATGCCTTAGCCGGAAGTGCCCTGGCCTATAAGCTGAATGCGCCTATACTCCTCGTGGGGAGTTCAGAAGCGGATCAGGCAAAAGTTCTGGACTACTTGAAGTCCAACCTGGATCCGGCAGGAACTGTCTATATCCTGGGCGGCACCGGAGCAGTCAGCAGCGCCATGGAAGCCAAAGTGACAGCGACTGGTTTCAACCATATCACCAGGCTCGGTGGAACAGACCGCTATGAAACCGCCGTCAAAATAGCGGGCCAATTAGGAGTCAGGAGCGGAACCCCGGTTGTGCTGGTGACCGGTGAAAACTATCCGGACGGACTGTCCGTCAGCAGTGTTGCGGCGCAAATGCAGCTGCCGGTCTTGTTGGTCCGGAAAGATGGGATCAGTGGCGCCGTCGCGCAGGAAATTGCTGCCATCAAGCCCGCCAAAGTCTATATCATCGGAAGGGAAGGGGCCATCGGCACAGCTGTGGAAAACCAGGTTGCCCAAATCACGGGTCTGGCTCAGGCGAATATTGTCAGGATCGGGGGAGCCGACCGCTATGAAACCTCTCTGGCTGTCGCCCAATACTTCAGGTTATCCGGGCAAAGTGTCTGTGTGGCCACAGGCAACAACTTCCCCGATGCCATGGCCGGAAGTGTCTATGCTGCCAACTTCAATGCCCCGATTATCTTAGCCGATGGCAGCTTGTCGGATAAGGCCATG
Source organism: Bacillota bacterium (assembly GCA_021811155.1). Lineage (GTDB taxonomy): Bacteria > Bacillota > Desulfitobacteriia > Desulfitobacteriales > JAJXUE01 > JAJZPO01. The sequence continues at coordinate 37,081 of JAJZPO010000005.1, forward strand.
AATTATTTGCAGACCAGAAAAATGACCGGAGCGACAATATTCGGCGGAGAGGCAGTTGTCAGTAAAGACATTGAGCAGAAGCTTTTACAGTTGATTGGGAAATAGGAAAGAGTAGAGGTTGCTTAAAAATCACCCGCTGGGTGATATAACCAGCCAAGAATCCACTGTACAATTTTTGTATGGTGGATTTTTTTGGAGTATAATACGGGGAGATATTTTATGAGAAAAAAAATCAGCACAATTATTGTACTAATTTTTATTATTGCGGCTTTGCGATATTCTCTTTTTTACGTTACCGCGCTTGACGCCTCTCTTAGAGTGTTTTACAGCATTCAAGGGTTATCCCTGTTTTTTGCCTATTATTATACTATAATTGGGTATATTGGTTTATTCAGACTGAAAAAAAGGCCAATAATAAATAGGGGAAAATTCCATAGTTTTGCGGTGCTTGTGTCAGCACACAATGAGGAAAAGGTTATCGGTGATATAATTGATAATTTGGAGCAATTATACTACCCCAAAAATCTATACGACGTGTATGTGTTATGCGATAATTGTACCGACAATACTGCTGCAATCGTAAAATCAAAACGTCATGCCATAACTTTGGAACGAAATGATCCATTGCGAGTTGGAAAAGGCTATGGCCTTGAATGGGCGTTTGATAAATTATGGGAGCTAGAAGACCGAGGTAAGAAATATGATGCGATTGTAATGTTCGATGCGGATAATCTTGTCAGTAAAAGTTTTCTTATGTTTGCGAATGATAAGTTATTAGAGGGGCATGAGGTAATTCAAGGTTACTTGGATTGTAAGAATCCAACGGATAACTGGATTACAAAAGCTTATGCATTTTCCTACTGGTCAACCAACAGGACCTTCCAATTAGCACGTGAAAATCTAGGCTTAAGCGCACAATTGGGAGGAAGCGGTGTTATCGTTACTACAAAGGTTATAAAGGAAATCGGCTGGGGATCCACCTCCTTAACCGAGGACTTGGAATTTACACAGCGCTATATTTTAGAAACTGGAAAACGTGTAGCATGGGCTCATGATGCCAAGGTTTATGATGAAAAGCCAACAGGAATTAGAGCATCGTGGAAACAACGGGTCCGCTGGATGTCTGGTCATGCTGACTGTATGGTAAGATATTTTCCCCGAATGCTCAAAGAAGCCATAAGAAAAGGAAGTTTACTGCACCTTGATGGAGCAATTTATTTAGTCCAACCATCTCGAATAGTTATTTCATCGGTGCTGTTATTTGCCGTGGCAATTTCATTTATTCCAGCGCCAGGAGCTTATAAGTTTCTTCTCTATGGAAGATTAACATTTCTAAACCGTTGGGTGGCTTTGGCGGGTATGTTAGGCTATTATTCTCTTCCGTTTGTTGGGCTTATTCTTGAAGGAAAGGCAAAGGCTATTTGGTGGACTGTTGGCACTTATATCTACAGTTTAACTTGGATGCCGATAACCTTATTAGGGATTGTTAGAAGAAAGGAAAAAAACTGGGCACATACTCAACATGCGCGCAGCATGTCTATCAATGATTTGACATTAAAGTCATCAGATATAATCGCGATGGAGGAAGCATATCGTTGCCTGGAACAAGCAGCTGCGGCTAAAGAATAGGGAAATTTGATACTGACGAACTTCATTTTCCCGTGGACTTTTTGTCATTTTTTCCTTCCTTTACCCTGGTGCGTCACTCTGCACAGGTTTTAAAAAACCAACATCGCCACAGCGCCTGTGATGATGCCGCACAAAGCTACCGCGCCGGCAACAAGCATCAGCACCCGCGTCGGGAAACTGCGTTTTATCATGAGCAGCGAGGGCAGGCTCACAGCTGGAAGGGTCATGAGCAGGGCCGCTCCCGGACCTGCACCGAGGCCAAAGGCCATCATCGACTGAACAATCGGTATTTCTGCAGCAGTGGGGATGACAAATAATGTTCCAGCGATCGCAAGCCCGATTAACACCAAAATACTGCTGCCCAATGCGGGATTGATTTCCGGGAAAAGCCAGGCGCGCACAGCCCCAAGTATTGCCACCACTATAAAGTAGGCAGGGATGGTATCAAGGATCAAAGGGCCCAGGGCGCGCAGCCAGCGTACAAACAAGTTTCCTTGTTCAACTTCAGAGCTCTGCGCCGGCATAATATCCTCAGGTATATCCTGCTCTTTGCTAAAGCGGTTGGCCAGGTAACCAATTCCCAGCACCATGATTACTCCGGCAATAATACGCATGAGGGCAAATTTCCAGGACAGCACAAATCCCATGAAAACAATGGTTGCCGGATTTAGTACCGGGTTGGAGATCCAGTAGGACAGGGCGGCTCCAGCAGAGGCCTTGCCTTTGCGCAAACCCACCACCACTGGGGCGGAACAGCAGGTACACATCATCGAGGGTATGCCCATAACAGCAGCGAGGGCTGTATTTGAAAAACCTGTACGGCCAAGGGCCTTTTGAATCCAGTTCGAAGGTAATAGCACTTGCACCAAGGAGCCCAGCAGAAGTCCTAGGACCACGGCTTGCCAAACTGCTTTAAAGTAACTGACCGCATAAGACCAAGCGGCAGACCATGATGGGACCGGCGGCGCGGCTGCCTTACCTGAAATAAATGATACGCCGATCGAATGCTGGCTGGCTGCCACAAAGGCTTTGTGATAATATGGGTTCCATTTTACATACCATACGCCCACAACGAAAACCACTGCAAACAAAAGAATATAGGGAAGATAGGCGCGATCCCCCTCCCGGCCTTTTTGTGTACTTGAAGATCCCGGGGTTACAACGTTTTGATTCACTTGCCTTTTCTCCTCTCGTTTTTGTCAGTTCCTGTGAAGTAAAGAAACATTTCATAAGTTTCAGTTATATATACAATATAATTATATTATACTACGATTGCCAAGTTTGCACTACCCTCCTGCCACAATACCAGACTTTTTGAGCCGGCAGTACTCTGAGCATGCCGGGCATACAACACAAAAACGTCAGCGCTGTCTGCTGACGTTTTTTAACAAATCAATATTCAACGTGCATGAGGCAAAGTCCTTGGGGCGGCGCCGTGACTCCACCTGTAGTCCGGTCGTGGGATCCGATTATGCCCGGGATATCCGCCGGGTAGATCTTTCCCTTACCCACCTCCACCAAGGTGCCGCTGATTATTCTGACCATATTGTACAGGAATCCGTCGGCCTCGCAGGTAATCCGGATTAGCGGTCCCTCTCGCAGAACTTCACACTTGGTAAGGCTTCTGACAAAGTTTTTTACCGGGCTCCCTGCAGCACAGAATGCTCGAAAGTCCTTCCTTCCTTCCATCAGCAGCGCTGCTTCTTGCATAGCCGGAAAGTCCAGCCGTTGCGGCACGTGGTAGGTAAAGCGACGGTTGAAAACAGAGGAGACGGGCTGGTTGTAAAGGCTGTAGCAGTAGCGCTTCCATCTGGCTGAAAACCTGGCATTAAATTCAGGCGGAACAATTTCGGCCTGCTTTACCCGGATGTCGTAGGGAAGTAGGCTGTTTAAAGCTTTAGGGAGCTTGTCCATAGGAATCTTTGTGTCGGATGTAAAGTTTATCACCTGTCCTAAAGCATGGACTCCGGCATCGGTTCTTCCGGCCATAATCAGCTTTACACTTTGGTTGGTAAGCCTGGCCAATCTGTCTTCCAATATTCCCTGGATAGTTGGTCCGTGAAACATGGGCTGGCGTTGAAAACCATGGTAGTCTGTCCCATCGTATTCCAACACAAGTTTGATGTTGAACATGCTTACCTCCCAAACAACCGTACCCCTAACACAAACAGCAGGATGCAGGTGACCGCGGTCAGGACTAGATAGTCCGGCACAGTCAGGCGCATCTCACGGAAGCGGGTCCTGCCGTCTCCTCCCCGGTAGCAGCGCACTTCCATGGCCAGGGCCAGGTCATCCGCCCGCCTGAAGGCCCCGATCAGCAGGGGAATGAGCAGGGGCATGAAGCCCCGTGCGCGTTTCAGGGGTCCTCCCCTGCCGAGGTCAGCTCCCCTGGCCTGCAAGGCTTTTACCAGACGGTCCCCTTCCTCCATGATGGCAGGGACGAACCGGATGGCAATGGTCATCATCAGAGCCACTTCGTGGCCGGGAAAGCCCAGCCTGGCTAAAGGCTTGAACAGCCTTTCCAGCCGGTCCGTCAGGTCCACCGGCGATGTGGTAAATGTGAAGACCCCCGTAACCAATACCGTCAGGGCCAGGCGGGAAGCCATAAAAAGGCCTGCATCAAGGCCCTCTGAACTTAGTACAACAGGTCCCAGCCTAGCCAGTGGCTTCCCGGGGAAGGTCAGGGAGTTAATAACCAGTGTAACCAGGAAGATCGGCCACAGGGCTTTGATGCTGGTCAGGTAGTGTTTCAGGGGCACCCCAGCCAGGGCAATTATACCTGCTAGAAGCAGGACTACGGCCAACAAGCCGGGCCAGCCGGCTGGAAGAAAAACCAGCAAGATCAGGACCGCAGTCCCCCACAGTTTCGTTCCCGGGTCAAGTTTGTGGACGAAGGAGTTACCGGGCATGAACTGGCCAAGCCGCAAGTCTTTAAACATTTCTACTTCCCCCTGGCCAAAATAGCGCTGACTGCTTCCGCCTCGCTCAGCACCGGCATCCCCTTAGATTTAAGCCCCAGCAGTTTCCCCAGCCGAACCGCCTCCGGGGGCTCCAGATCCCAGCTTTCCAGATCAGGGCTGGTCAGAACCTCCCTAACACTCCCCTTGTCCGCTACCCTGCCATCCTTAAGTACCACTGCCTGACGTGCAATATCGGCAACTTCGTCCAGGTCATGAGAAACCATTACCATGGCGGTACCCTGCCTGTTCAGGTCATTGAGAAGCGAGAGTAAATTTGCCCTGGTGCCCGGATCCAGTCCTGACGTGGGCTCATCCAGCAGCAGTACCCTTGGTTGCATGGCCAGTACGCCGGCCAGTGCAACTTTTCTCTTTTCTCCCCCGCTAAGGCTAAAAGGAGAACGGTCTTTGACAGAGGGAGCCAGCCTCACCATCTCCAGCGCCCGGGTAACGGCCTGAGCCAGTGCCCTGCCACGCAAACCGTGGTTTAGCGGAGCATACGCCACGTCCTCGTAGACAGTCTGGCCAAAGAAGTTAGTTTCGGCAAATTGAAACAAAAGACCTACGTCTCGCCGCAACCTGCTTAGATCAAAACCCTTGGCGTGGATATCCCCGCCCATATATAGCACACGGCCTGCTGCAGGCCGCAGCAGGCCGTCAAGGTGCAGCAGCACAGTCGATTTGCCAGAACCGGATGGGCCGACCAGGGCAATAGAATCGCCTTCACTCACCGTTAAGTCAATGCCGTTAAGTGCAGCCTTGTTTGCCCCCAGTTCTGCATATTTGAAGTAGACACCCCTCAGTTCTAAGAGCATAAAGCATCGACCAGCTCCTCCACCGTCAAAATGCCAGGCGGCAGATTCCAGCCTTGTTCTTTCAAAGCGTGGGCTACCCTGACCGCAAATGGTGTACCCAGCCCCCACGATGTTAGAGCTTCACTGGCGGAAAAAACCTGGGAAGGTGTCCCCTCTCGCACTAATTTGCCGTTCACCAGTACCGCAATCCTATCCGCCAGGGCTGCCTCCTTCATGTGATGCGTTATCATGACTACCCCAACCCCACTGGCCTTGAGGCGCAGGGCTATAGTTAGCAGTTGCTTCCGACCAGTTGGATCCAACATGGATGTGGCTTCATCCAACACCAGGTAGTTTGGCTGCATCGCCAAAACCCCAGCAATGGCCACACGCTGCTTCTGACCGCCGGACAGGCGATTAGGGGGCCACCCTGCGTATTCGCTCATCCCTACCTGTTGCAGTGCCTGCCCGATCCTGCGCCTTATCTCCGAGGGCTCCACGCCCAGGTTTTCCGGGCCAAAGGCTACGTCATCCTCTACCGTGGGTGCGACCATTTGATTGTCCGGATTTTGCAGGATCAGCCCGACTCTCCGCCGCACTTCCCACACCAAGTCTTCCGCGGTGGTTTCCAGGCCCTCTACCGTAACCTTCCCCTGGGTAGGCAGTATCATGCCGTTGAGCAATTTCGCCAAGGTAGACTTCCCCGACCCATTAGGCCCAATTACAGCCACTAACTCCCCCCGACGAATGCTCAGATCAATATCCTCCAGCACCGCCTCCTCTCTCTCCGGATAGCGGTACCCCACCTTCTCCAGCCTGATCAAACCCCCACCCCCCAATTTAACCCCACAAAATCCCGGGGCATTCTCTGTGGACATGATTTTGCGGGGACCCCATGTAAGTCCAAGCCCTGGCAAAGGAAACAGTCCCTGGGGAGTGTCAAGGGGACTGTCCCTTTGACACTCCGAGTTGCCGCTTGAAAAACAGTGTCAAGGGGACTGTCCCCCTGACACCCCTCCCCCTGACACCCCCCGATATTCCCCCTAACGCAAAAGGTCAGGTTCCACCCTGCGGGTCCGCAGCGGTTGGAGCCTGACCTTTAAGCCGGGACTCATGCCGGGCTACACCAATTCCACCAAAACCATGGAGGCAGCATCGCCGCGGCGGACGCCCAGTTTCACAATCCGGGTATATCCTCCCTGGCGGTCAGCGTACTTCGGAGCAATCTTGTCAAACAGCTCGATTACCACTGCCTCGTCCATGAGGTAGGAAAGCGCCATCCGTTTGGCATGGAGGTCTCCGCGCTTGCCCAGGGTAATCATCTTTTCCGCAATCCGGTTCAGTTCTTTCGCCTTGGGTTCAGTGGTCTGAATCCTGCCGTGCTTGAGCAGGGAAGTCACAATACTGCGGAGCATAGCCCGGCGGTTGCCGGAGTTGCGGTTCAACTTACGGTAAGCCAACCTAATCCCTCCTTTGCTGTGGATTAATCTTCAGATTTCTTGAAGGACAGCCCAAGTTCCTTGAGCTTCTGTTCAACTTCTTCCAGGGACTTGCGGCCAAGGTTGCGCACCTTAATCATGTCCTCTTCAGTCTTTTGGATCAATTCCTGAACAGTATTGATGCCTGCGCGCTTAAGACAATTATAGGAACGCACGGACAAGTCCAGTTCTTCGATAGTCATCTCCAAAATCTTGTCCTTGGCCTCTTCTTCTTTTTCCACCATAATCTCAACATTGTTGATTTTTTCCGTAAGGCCGATAAAAAGCCTGAGGTGCTCGCTCAAGATTTTGGCGGAGAGGCTCGTCGCTTCATCAGGTGATATACTGCCGTCAGTCCAGACTTCCAGAACCAATTTGTCGTAGTCGGTAATCTGACCAACCCGGGTGTCCTGAACGGTATAATTCACTTTATAGACCGGCGAAAATATGGAATCAACCGGGATTACTCCGATCACGTGGTCGGGTCGTTTATTCTTGTCGGCTACAGTGTAACCCCGTCCCCGCTCCGCGGTCAGCTCGGCAAAAAAACGTCCGTTCCGGTCCAGGGTTGCGATCATCAGCTCGGGATTGAGGATTTCCACATCGGCGTCAGTAATGATGTCCCCTGCGGTAACCACTCCCTCGCCCTCGGCTTCGATGCGCAGGATCCTTGGTTCATCAGTGTACATTTTCAGCGCCAGAGCCTTCAGGTTGAGAATAATATCGGCAGTGTCCTCTTTTACTCCCTGGATCGTGGAAAATTCATGCAGTACCCCGTCAATCTTGATTGAGGTAACAGCTGCTCCAGGCAAAGAGGACAGCAGGATCCTTCTTAAGGAGTTACCAAGGGTTATGCCGTAACCTCTCTCCAGAGGCTCAACCACAAACCTGCCATAGGTGTTGTCCTCATTGCGTTCTACACATTCAATTTTGGGCTTCTCAATTTCCAGCATGGAAAAACTCACCCTCCTTAACGAAACTCACGAAACCCTTAACCTCCACCGGCTAAAATTAGCGCGAGTATTTCTCTACGATGAGGTGTTCCTGAACGGGCACATCGATGTCTTCGCGGGCAGGAAGGGCGGTAACGGTACCACTCAGGGCGGTAGCATCAAAGCTTAACCATGCCGGAATAGCCTTGGGACCTCTGGTTTCAATCAGTTCTTTAATCCTGGCGTTTTTGCTTTCCTCGCGCAGGCTTACAGTTTGGCCAACCTTCATTAGGTAAGAAGGAATGTTAACCTTATGCCCGTTAACGTCAAAATGGCCATGACGGACCATCTGCCGGGCTTCAGCCCTTGAAGCGGCAAAACCCAGCCGGTACACTACATTGTCCAAACGCCGTTCCAAGAGGCGGAGCAGGTTTTCACCTGTCATGCCCTTTTGGCGGTTGGCTTCCTCAAAATAACCCCTGAACTGGCCTTCAAGTACGCCATAAATGCGGCGGGCCTTCTGTTTTTCCCGCAGCTGAATCCCGTACTCGGTGGGTTTCTTACGCCCTTGGCCGTGTTGGCCGGGAGCATAGGCCCGGCGGTCGATGGCGCATTTGCCTGTATAGCAGCGATCGCCCTTCAAATATAGTTTGATACCCTCCCGGCGGCAAAGCCTGCACACGGGTCCTGTATATCTTGCCATGGAAACACCTCCTAAACTCTTCTGCGCTTGGGCGGACGGCAGCCGTTATGAGGAATGGGGGTTACATCCTTAATCATGTTGACCTCCAGCCCTGCAGCCTGCAAAGACCGGATTGCCGCTTCCCGTCCGGCGCCAGGGCCTTTGACAAAACACTCCACTTCTCTGAGGCCGTGTTCCATGGCTTCCTTGGCTGCAGTTTCTGCAGCCATTTGGGCAGCATAGGGTGTGCTCTTGCGGGAGCCTTTGAAGCCCATGGCCCCTGCGCTGGCCCAGGAAAGAGCATTGCCTGTCCGGTCGGTGATAGTGACGATGGTATTATTGAAGGTGGACCGGATATGCGCCACACCAGACTCAATGTTCTTGCGTTCTTTGCGTTTTGTCCGGGTAACTTTTCGTGCCATTTACTGCAAACCCCCTTTACTACTTCTTGCGCCGTGCGCCCACGGTTTTGGCGGGACCCTTGCGGGTGCGGGCATTGGTTTTAGTCCGCTGTCCCCTGACAGGCAGTCCCCGGCGGTGACGCAGGCCCCTGTAGCAGCCGATTTCCATCAGCCGCTTGATGTTCAGGGACACCTCCCGCCGCAGGTCGCCCTCAACGTTATAATTCTTGTCGATGATTTCCCGCAGACGGTTGATTTCTTCTTCGGTCAGGTCCCTGACACGGGTATCAGGATTCACGCCGCTGCCGGCCAGAATCTTCTGCGCACTGGGCCGTCCTAAACCGTAAATGTAAGTCAGGGCAATTTCAACCCGTTTTTCCCGGGGCAGGTCAACTCCTGCAATACGTGCCATTTAATTCTTGCACCCCCAAATGGTTTTTAAAAAGCGATCTAACCTCGGGGAGGTTGAACCCCAGTTCAACCAGCCGCGCTCCCCGTATGATTAGCAGGAAACTCTCAGCCTTGTTTTTGTTTGTGCTTGGGATTTTCGCAAATCACCATTACTTTCCCGTGACGCTTAATGATTTTGCATTTTTCGCATATGGGCTTCACAGAAGGCCTTACTTTCACTTAGGTATCCTCCTTAAAACCTTACTTAAAGCGGTAAACTATCCGTCCGCGGGTCAAATCATAGGGGGATAACTCAACGGTTACCCTGTCACCTGGCAGAATGCGAATAAAATTCATCCGGATCTTGCCGGAAACATGAGCCAACACTTTGTGGCCGTTTTCCAGTTCCACCCGAAACATCCCGTTCGGCAGAGGTTCTATGACCTTACCCTCTACTTCAATTGCGTCCTGTTTGGCCATGGGTCGAACCCTCCTCCAGCAGTCGAATCACTTTCAACGGGCTCTGCGCCCAGTAGGGTTTCAATGGCAGAAGCCACCTTGGAATTTGTCCATGTGCCTGCATTGGCGGTCAGTTCATGGGCCACCAGGTCCAAGCCCCGCAGGTGCTTTTTCTTCTTGCGCTTAGGTCGCTCAACCTTGCGCAAGCTTCCGTCCACAAGGCTGACATAACCGTCGTCAAATACCTGATAAACCAGGAAGTAACGCCCTTGGTCCCGTCCTGCCCGCGAGAGAACCAGTTGGCCCGAAATCAGTTCTCCCATATGTGCACCTCCCACTATTCATACAATAACGGTCCTTAAACCTTGGTCAGGATTTCCGGCCCATTATCTGTAATAGCGATGGTATGCTCAAAATGAGCTGATAACTTGCCATCCCGGGTGACCACTGTCCAGTTGTCCCCTTTGGTCATCACTTCGTAGGTGCCCGCATTGACCATGGGTTCAATGGCCAAAGTCATTCCGGCTTGCAAGCGTGGTCCGCGGCCAGGTTTCCCAAAATTCGGCACTTGGGGATCTTCGTGCATGTTTCTGCCGATCCCATGTCCTACATAGTCCCTGACAACTGAAAATCCATTGGATTCTACAAAAGTCTGCACGGAACTGGAGATATCATAGAGGCGATTATTTACGGTAGCCTGGCTGATTCCCTCAAACAGAGACTGCCTGGTAATATCCAGCAGGCGCGCCGCAGCCTGGGTAACCTCGCCTACCGGCAGAGTTACCGCCGCATCACCAAAATATCCATTTATTACCGCTCCGATGTCAATACTGATAATATCTCCACTTTCCAATTTTCTTAAACCCGGAATGCCGTGCACCACTTCGTCATTGAGTGAAGCGCAGATGCTGGCGGGAAACCCGTTGTATCCTTTGAAGGCTGGCAGCGCTCCGCACTTTACGATGAAATCCTCTGCGATTACATCCAATTCCTTGGTGGTGACACCGGGCTTGGCAGCATGCTCCAACTCGGCATGAGTCTCGGCCACTATCTGCCCGGCATCACGCATGTACTCAAGTTCACGGTCATTTTTGATGACGATCATAGAGATTTTCCCAAGCTCGACATAATGTCGGCAAGGACAGCCTCAATTGGTTGGTCTCCGTCGATATCGAGCAACACGCCTTTAGACTTGTAATAAGTGATCAAAGGCTCCGTTTGCTCGTTATAGACATTCATGCGGTTGCGGGCCGTCGCTTCTGAATCATCGCTGCGTTGGTAAAGTTCCCCGCCGCATTTATCGCAGGCGCCTTCTTGGGCCGGCGCGCTAAACAAAATGTGGTAGGTGGCTCCGCACTGGCGGCAAACCCGGCGGCCTGTAAGCCTGGCAATCAATTTTTCCTGGTCCACCTGAATATTGATTACGCCATCCAGTGTCATTCCCTGTCGTGCCAGAATCTCCGCCAGGGCATCGGCCTGAGCCACTGTGCGGGGAAAGCCGTCAAGCAGGAACCCGTTGCGGCAATCTTCCTCGCCCAGGCGCTCTTCAACTATGCCTATGGTGACTTCATCAGGAACCAGCGCTCCCGCATCCATATACTCCTTGGCCTTTAGGCCCAGGGAAGTTTGGTTCTTGATGGCTGCCCGGAACATATCGCCGGTAGAAATATGGGGTATTGACAGCTTACTTACCAGGACCTCTGCTTGCGTACCTTTCCCCGCGCCGGGCGGACCCATAAGGATAATTTTCATCTCTCCGCCTCCTCAAGCAATTATTTCATAAAGCCTTGATAATGGCGCATCAGCAGGTGGGATTCAAGCTGCTTCATGGTTTCCAGCGCCACGCCGACCACAATCAGCAAAGAAGTCCCGCCAAAATAGATGTTTTTAAATCCTGTCAGCCCGATTACGATGCTGGGCAGTACTGCTATCAATGCCAGAAATACAGCTCCGGCCATGGTAATCCTGCTCAAGACTTTGCTGATATACTCCGCAGTCGGCCTGCCGGGTCTAAGCCCCGGGATAAACCCGCCATACTTCTTGATATTGTCAGCCACATCAATCGGGTTGAAGGTGATACCGGTGTAGAAGTACGTGAAAAGAATAATCATCATCGCATAGACAAGCAGATAAGGGATGGACTGCCAGGTTCCGTTCATCTGAAACCAGGTTTGAACGAAATTAGCAAACCATGAACCGCGGAACCAGGTGGAAATTTGCTGGGGAAAAGCCAGAATCGAGATAGCAAAGATTACGGGTATCACGCCGGCCTGGTTAACCTTCATAGGGATGTGCGTGCTTTGGCCTCCGTAGACCTTACGTCCTACCACCCGCTTGGCATACTGGACCGGGATTCTCCTTTGCCCTTCCTGAATGTAAACTATGGCGGCGATAACCAGTACCGCAATTACGATCAGGACCAGCAAAGAAAGAATATTGGCCTCACCGGCCTGTACCAGCTGCAGAATGTATTTCAAGCCATCGGGTACCCGGGACACAATCCCGGCGAAGATGATCAGCGAAATGCCGTTGCCAATGCCCCGTTCGGTAATCATCTCTCCCAGCCACATCAGGAAGGCTGTTCCGGCGGTCAACACCAGCGAAATCAACAGGATAACGGGCCACTTGTAACCAGGCGCCGGCAGGGCCAGGGTTGGCTGGAGCAAGCCGATGGACAAACCCAAGGCCTGAATAAACCCTAAGACCACAGTACCGTAGCGGATATATTGGGTAATCTTTTTGCGCCCTTCATCGCCCTCTTTGGCCAGTTGCTGCAGACTGGGTATTACTACCTGCAGGAGCTGCATGATAATTGAAGCGTTGATGTAAGGGGCAATACTCATGGCGAAAACAGTAAAACTCTTAAAAGCTCCGCCGGAGATAGCATCGAAGAACTGTACCAGCGTGCCTTCGCCAATCAGCTGCAGCAGTTTGGTCCGGTCAATGAATGGGACGGGAATATGGGCGCCGATTCGGAAAACCAGAAACATTAGCAGGGTAAAGAGAATCTTTTTTCTGAGGTCCGCGACTTTCCAAGCGCTTTTCAAGGAGTCGACGATCATGATTAGATCACCTCAACTTTTCCACCGGCGGCAACTATTTTTTCTGCCGCCGACCGGCTAACACTGTTTACTTTAACGGTCAGCGCTTTGGTCAATTCTCCTGTGCCTAAGATTTTCACGCCGTCTTTAAAGGACTTGATTACTCCGGCAGCCAACAGGGTATCCGCAGTTACTTCGGCGCCGGCGTCGAATATCTCCAGCCTGTCAAGGTTGACAATGCTATATTCCTTCTTGAGCGGATTTCTGAAACCACGTTTCGGCATCCTGCGGGCCAGAGGTTGCTGCCCTCCCTCAAAACCAGGGCGTACTCCCCCGCCGGACCGGGCTTTTTGCCCCTTGTGGCCTTTACCGGCGGTTTTGCCCAGTCCTGAGCCAATGCCGCGGCCTTTGCGCTTCGGTTCCTGACGAGAACCGGGAGCAGGTTGGAGTTCGTGCAATCTCATTGTGCTTTAACACCTCCCTTAAAAACAGAGTTTTATCCGTTGATTTCTTCTACGGCTACCAGATGGCTCACCTTGCGAATCATGCCCCGAATTGCGGGGTTATCGGTATGAACGGCAGAGCTGTTCAGCTTATTGAGGCCCAGGGCCCGGACAGTCGCCCGTTGGTCTTGGGTTTTGCCGTTTAAACTTTTTACCAGGGTCACTTTAATGTTCACGGCTCTAAACCTCCTATCCTAGCCCATAATTTCTTCAATAGCCTTGCCGCGCAGCTTTGCTACATCTTCAGCCCGCTTAAGAGCCTTCAAACCCGCCATAGTGGCATTCACCATGTTGTGGGCGTTGGCAGAACCCAGGGATTTGGTTAGAATATCGTGGACACCGGCAGCTTCCAGGATTGCCCGTACCGCCCCGCCGGCAATGACACCGGTACCACGGGCAGCCGGTTTGAGCAGGACCTTGCCGGCGCCGAAGATGCCAAGGACTTCGTGGGGAATGGTCGTTCCCACCAGGGGAACATCGATCATATTCTTTTTAGCATCCTCCACACCTTTGCGAATCGCCTCAGGTACTTCAGTAGCTTTACCCAAGCCGAAGCCAACCCGGCCCTTGCCGTCGCCCACAACAACCAGAGCGCTGAAGCTAAAACGACGGCCGCCCTTGACCACTTTGGCGACACGATTGATATGAACTATTTTTTCAACCAACTCGGATTTGCTTTCCGCGAAATGCGCCACTTTTTTACCTCCTTCTCTTAAAACTCCAGGCCTGCTTGCCGGGCTGCTTCGGCCAGAGCCGCAACTCTGCCATGGTAGATATTGCCCCCGCGATCAAAGGAAACCCGGGTAATGCCTTTTTCCACAGCCTTTTTGGCCAGGAGGTCGCCCACGGCCTTGGCGCCTTCGACATTGCCTCCGTCCACCTGATCTTTCAAGGCTGGCTCAAGAGAAGAAGCAGCAACCAGGGTGACACCCTGAACATCGTCGATAATCTGGGCGTAAATGTGTTTTAAGCTGCGGAATACGCTTAAACGCGGGCGTTCCGTGGTGCCGAATACATGTTTCCTTACCCGCAGGTGCCTTTTCTTGCGCACTTCCCTGCGGTCCTGCCGCTTAATCAACAGCCTTCAACTCCTTTCAGTTGACTGCAAGAGATTTTGCCCTTGCTCTTAGTGTCCGGTTTATTTCTTGCCACCTTTTTTGCCGCCGGTCTTACCGACTTTGCGGCGGACAATCTCACCCTCGTACTTTATGCCCTTGCCTTTATAGGGCTCGGGCTCTCTGACTGAGCGGATGTTGGCGGCCAGAGCTCCTACTTTTTCCTTATCCGCGCCCTTAACTATGATTTTGGTAGGGGCGGGAACTTCAATCTCCAAACCTTCACCGGGCTGAATCTCGACGGGATGGGATTTCCCCACTGTCAAAACCAGTTTCGTGCCTTGTTTTGCCGCCCTGTAGCCAACCCCGACCAAATCCAGGCCCTTTGCAAAACCCTGGCTGACGCCAAACACCATGTTAGCGAGCAGTGTACGGGTTAGGCCGTGCAGGGAGCGGTGCAGGGGCTCGTCACTGGGACGGGTAACAACTATTTGATTTTCTGCAATATTTATACTCATGTCTTTATGAAACTCTTTGGTTAAAGTCCCCTTAGGGCCTTTAACGCTAACGGCATTGCCTTCAATTTTAACCTCTACCCCCTGGGGAATCCCAATGGGCAATTTACCAATTCTGGACATTCGCTGCACCTCCTATCTGGGATTACCAGATGTAGCAAATCACTTCTCCGCCCAGGCCTTCTTTGCGGGCGCGCTTGTCGGACATTATCCCCTTGGAAGTGGAAATCACGGCAATACCCAGACCGCCCAGGACCTTGGGAACTTCGTCTTTCTTGGCATAAACCCTGAGACCGGGTTTGCTGATCCGCTTCAGGCCGCTGATGACCTTTTCGCGGTTGGGCCCGTACTTCAGGTACAGGCGCAGAACACCTTGTTTGCCGTCTTGAATGAATTCGACGTCTTTCAAAAAGCCTTCGGCTTTAAATATCTCAGCGAGATCCCGCTTGATTCGGGAAGCAGGAACTTCCACTTTTTCATGGTATACGGTGTTGGCATTCCTGATTCTGGTCAACAGGTCTGCGATGGGATCTGTCATAACCATCGTTTGTCTTCCCCCTTCCGATAGTGTTTTTACCAGCTGGCCTTGGTGACCCCTGGAATTTCTCCTTTATAGGCCAGGTGCCGGAAACAAATACGACATATTCCGAACTTCCTCATATAGGCGTGGGGGCGACCGCAAAGCTTGCACCTGTTGTGGGCCCGCACCGAATACTTTGGCCTGGACGCCTTGACGATCATCGATCTTTTGGCCACTAATAACCCTCCTTACTGTTCACGGAACGGCATTCCCATTAATTTCAGCAATTCCCTGGCTTCCTCATCGCTCTTGGCCGTAGTCACAAAAACTACATCCATGCCCCGGAGCTTATCAATCTTGTCATATTCAATCTCCGGGAAAATCAACTGTTCTTTTAAACCCAAGGTGTAATTGCCGCGTCCGTCAAAGGCTTTGGGCGATACGCCGCGGAAGTCCCTTACCCGGGGCAGGGCCACATTAAACAGCTTATCTATAAATTCATACATCCGTTCCCCGCGCAGGGTGACCTTGGTGCCAATTGCCATGCCTTCTCTCAATTTGAACGCTGCAATTGACTTTTTGGCCCGGGTGACAACCGGCTTTTGACCGGAGATTTTCGTCAAGTCTGTAACCGCGGCGTCCATGGCCTTAGGATTGCCAATGGCCTCGCCAACACCCATATTGACTACAACCTTTTCAATTTTGGGTGTCTGCATAACGTTCTGATAGTTAAACTTCTGCAGCAGAGCAGGAGCTACTTCTTTCTGATACTTTTCCTTTAGCCTTGCCATAGTTGACCCCCCTTCCTAATTATTTGTCCTGAACTTCACCGCAGTGCTTGCAAACCCGGACGAACTTTCCGTCCAATTCCTTGTGTCCGACCCGCGTAGGAGCATTGCACTTTTCACAGTAAAGCATGACGTTGGAGCTGGCTATGGGCGCCTCTTTTTCCTGAATTCCGCCTTGGGGCAGTTTCTGGCTGGGCTTCGCATGCTTCTTTACGATATTGACTTTCTCAACCACAACCCGTCCCGTTTTCGGAATTACTTCCAGGACTTTGCCCTTGGTACCTGCGTTTTTGCCGCTGATAACCATAACCATATCGCCTTTTCTGACGTGTATCTTCTGGCGTGGAGCTGCCAAATTGTTCACCTCCAAAAGTTCGTAGTTCCTCACTGCTGTGGTTACAAAACCTCCGGTGCAAGTGAGACAATCTTCATAAAGTCCTTCTCGCGCAGTTCCCGGGCCACAGGCCCAAAGATCCTGGTTCCCCTGGGACTTTTATCATCCCTGATAATTACGGCAGCATTTTCACTGAAGCGGATGTAAGACCCGTCAGGCCGTTTTACTTCTTTTCTGGTCCGGACCACTACAGCTTTCACCACATCGCCCTTCTTAACAACGCCCCCTGGTGTTGCCTCTTTCACAGCAGCGATGATGATATCGCCAATACCGGCGTATCTGCGAAATGAACCACCCAAGACGCGGATGCACATCAGCTTCTTGGCCCCGGTGTTATCGCCTACTTTAAGGATTGTCTGTGCCTGAATCACGGCTTATACCCCCTTTCGGTTGTATTTAGAGGACCTCTGCCCTGTCGATAATCTCTATGACCCTCCAGCGCTTGTCTTTGCTCAGGGGACGGGTTTCCATGATGCGCACCCTGTCGCCGATCCTGCACTGGTTTTCCTGGTCATGAGCCTTAAATTTCTTGGTCTGCGTTACCGTCCGTTTGTAAATAGGATGACTGATAGTCATTTCGACAGCCACCACTACAGTCTTATCCATTTTATCGCTAACTACCCGGCCAACCCGGGTCTTACGCAGCGCTCTCTCCACTGTTCAGACCTCCTTTACCCATTAGGCGCCCTGGCCTTTAAGTTCCCTTTCGCGCAGGATAGTCTTGCTCTGAGCAATACCGGTGCGGACTTCGCGGATGCGCATCGGATTTTCCAACTGCCCTGTAGCCAATTGGAAACGCAAATTAAACAACTCTTCCTTCAACTCGTCAACCTTGCGGGCCAATTCTTCACTGGTCAAGTCACGGAGGTCTTTAGTCTTCATTTGCGTCACCTCCCAATTCTTCGCGCGTAACAAATTTGGTTTTGATAGGAAGCTTGTGGGAAGCCAGGCGCAGCGCCTCGCGGGCTACTTCTTCCGGAACGCCTGCAAGTTCAAACATAATCCTCCCGGGCTTGACGACAGCGACCCAGTATTCAGGCGCGCCTTTGCCGCTTCCCATCCTTGTCTCAGCCGGCTTTGCAGTGATGGGTTTATCCGGAAAAATCTTAATCCACACTTTGCCGCCCCGTTTGATGTAACGGGTCATGGCAATACGGGCGGCTTCAATTTGCCGGTTGGTTATCCAGGCGGGTTCCAAAGCTTTCAGACCGTATTCGCCAAAGGTAACGGTATTGCCGCGGCTGGCTGTTCCGGTCAAGCGGCCCCGGTGCTGCTTGCGGTGCTTAACTCTGGTAGGTATAAGCATCTATTTTCCTCCTTCCGCCTGCACAGTCTTCCTGGCGGGAAGAACTTCGCCCTTATAGATCCAAACTTTAACTCCGATCTTGCCATAGGTTGTATTGGCCTCGGCAAAACCATAGTCGATATCAGCCCTGAGTGTATGCAGGGGCACTTTTCCCTCATTATACCATTCGGTACGGGCGATTTCGGCGCCGCCCAAGCGGCCGGCACACATAATCTTAATCCCCTCGGCCCCCAGCCGCATGGTCCGTCCTACAGCCTGCTTCATGGCACGGCGGAAGGAAATGCGTTTTTCCAGTTGGGCTGCTACACCTTCAGCCACCAATTGAGCATCCAGTTCTGGCTTTTTGATCTCAACTATGTTGACGTTAACCTGCTTGCCGGTCATTTTCTCCAGGGTTTTACGCAGGTTATCAACTTCTGAGCCGCCGCGGCCGATGACAATACCCGGTTTGGCGGTATGAATCGAGATTTTAATCCGGTTCGCGGCACGTTCGATCTCGACCTTGGGAACTCCGGCGGCAAAAAGTTTCCGCTTGATAAACTTGCGAAGCTTTATATCTTCATGCAGCATTTCAGCATAATTCTTTTCGGAAAACCAACGGCTTTCCCAGTCTCGGATGATGCCGACCCTCAGCCCTTTGGGATTAACCTTTTGACCCACCGCTTATCCCTCCTTTTTCTCACTTACTACTACGGTAATGTGGCTGCTCCGCTTGCGGATAACGTCGGCCCGGCCCATGGCCCGAGGCCTGAACCGCTTCATTGTCGGGCCCTGGTCAACAAAAACTTCTTTGACTACCAAGTCTTCGGCAGTCATTTCGTAATTGTGTTCGGCGTTAGCCACGGCTGACTTAAGCGCCTTCTCCACCGCTGCAGCTGACAAGTTGGGCGTAAACTTCAGGATGGCAAACGCCTCTCCAACCCCTTTGCCGCGAATCAGGTCAACAACCTGCCGCACTTTCCGGGGGGAGATGCGAATGTATTTGGCAACAGCTTTAGCTTGCATCGTCGATTCCCCCTTTCCTAGCGCAGGCCGCTGGATTTGTCGCCGGCATGGCCTTTAAAGACTCGAGTGGGAGCAAATTCACCTAGTTTATGGCCTACCATGTCCTCGCTGATATAGACCGGGACATGTTTTCTGCCGTCATGCACAGCAATGGTATGGCCTACCATCTGCGGGAAGATAGTGGATCTCCTGGACCAGGTTTTAACCACTCTTTTATCGTTTTTCGCATTCATCACTTCAATGCGCTCGAACAGGCTGGCTTCCACGTATGGACCCTTTTTGAGCGATCTGCCCATGATTTGGCCTCCCTTCAACCAAATGAGGTAAGTTAGCGCTTACTTACTGCGCCGTTTCACAATAAAGCGGTCACTGGGATTCTTTTTCTTACGGGTCTTGGCTCCCAGAGCTGGTTTGCCCCACGGCGTAACCGGATTGCGGCCGATAGGATTGCGTCCTTCGCCGCCGCCATGCGGGTGGTCATTCGGGTTCATCACGGAACCGCGCACTGTTGGCCTGATGCCCAGCCATCTGGAACGGCCGGCTTTGCCAATGTTAATATTCTCGTGTTCCAGGTTCCCCACCTGCCCGATGGTTGCCCGGCACAGAATATGCACTTGTCTCATCTCACCGGAAGGCAGCCGCAGGGTCGCATAGTTTCCTTCTTTAGCCATGAGTTGGGCTGACCCACCTGCCGACCTGACAATTTGCGCCCCTTTGCCCGGTTTCATTTCGATATTGTGGATTACAGTACCTACAGGAATGTTCTTCAATGGCATGGCATTGCCAACTTTAATGTCGGAACCCGCGCCGGAAAAAATATTGTCCCCGACTTTCAGCCCCTGGGGAGCTAGAATGTATCTCATTTCCCCGTCCATATACTTGATGAGAGCAATATTGGCTGAACGGTTAGGATCATATTCTATGGTCGCAACCCTGCCCGGCACGCCATCTTTGTCACGCTTAAAATCAATAATCCTGTACTTGCGTTTGTGGCCGCCGCCCTGATGCCTGACGCTGATCCTTCCCTGATTATTGCGTCCTCCCTTGCGTTTCAGGGGGGCCAGCAGTGAACGTTCAGGTTGGTCAACTGTAATCTCTTCGAAGGTAGAGACCGTCATTTGTCTTCTGCCTGGTGAAGTAGGCTTAAAAGATTTAACTGGCATGAGTTTTCCCTCCTTTGCTCCTGGTTTTTGCCTTACAGGCCTTCGTAAACGGTTATCTTATCACCGGCTCTAAGGGTGACAACAGCCTTTTTCTTATCGCTGGTATAACCGGAGTACTTTCCCTGCCGTTTCAGTTTACCCTTGACATGCAGTGTCCGCACGTCAATAACATGTACCTTAAAAATCTCTTCTACGGCCTTCTTGATCTCAATCTTGTTGGCCTTGGGGTCAACCAAAAAAGTGTATTTGTTCTCTTCCATCATCGCCATGGATTTCTCGGAAACCACCGGGCGCTTCAGAATCTCGCGAGGATTACGCATTAAGCCAGCACCTCCTCTACTTTGGCCACAGCATCCTTGGTTACAACCAGGGTGTCGTGGTTAAGGATGTCATACACGTTCAGCCCGCTTACGTCCAAAGCCGCCACACCAGGGATATTCCTGGCTGACTTTTCCACTACGGCATCGCTTTCTCCGGTTACAATCAGCGCTTTATCCGCAATCTTTAAAACGTCAAGCAGTTCAACTATCTGTTTTGTCTTTGGAGCTTCCAGTCTCAAATCGTCCAGGACAATAAGCTTGCCGCCCTGGGCCTTGGAAGCCAGCGCCGATTTCAGAGCCAAACGGCGTACTTTCCGGGGTAAAACAAAGTCATAGGAACGGGGTTTAGGGCCAAAAAGAATGGCGCCGCCCCTCCACAAAGGTGAACGAATGCTGCCCGCGCGGGCACGGCCGGTACCTTTTTGACGCCAAGGCTTACGCCCGCCGCCGCGCACCTCGCCCCGCAGCTTGGTCGAATGTGTCCCACGGCGTTGGCTTGCCAACTGCAGCACCACTGCCGAGTGGAGGACCGCTGTGTTAACTTCAATGCCGAAAACTTCAGCTTTCAGTTCAATTTCGCCCACCTGGGCGCCTTGCATATTGTAAACCGCTACTTTAGGCATGGTATTTCCTCCTTTCTCGCCAGTCGTGTTACTTCGCCTTGACCGACGGCTTAATCATTATCAGTGCCTTTTTCGGACCAGGTACAGCGCCCTTAATCAAGAGCAGGTTGCGTTCGGCATCTACCCTGACCACTTCAAGGTTTTGTACCGTAACCCTGACCCCCCCGAGACGACCGGGAAGCAGGCGCCCCTTAAATACCCTGGCCGGGCCTTTCGCGCCTAAAGAACCTGGGCGGCGATGGTACTTGGAGCCGTGTTTCATTGGTCCGCGGTGAAAGCCGTGGCGCTTAATCCCGCCGGCAAATCCCTTGCCTTTGGACGTGCCCACCACATCTACCTTGTCACCTGTCGAAAATACATCGGCTTTAATTTCCTGCCCCACCTGGTAATCATCTACATTATCCAGGCGCATCTCTCTAATGAACCGCACGGGGCTGACGTTTGCCTTGGCAAAATGGCCCTTAAGCGGTTTGTTAACCAGGGACTCGCGTTTGACGTCAAAGCCGACCTGCAGGGCGTTGTAGCCGTCGCTGGCGCCGGTCTTCTTTTGAATCACTGTGCAGGGACCTGCCAGCACTACAGTCACCGGGACTACCTGTCCCTTGTCATTAAATATTTGGGTCATACCGACCTTTTTACCCAATATTCCTATAGACACGATTGCCACCTCCTGAACTGCTTTGAAGTGCACTCCTTTGAGGGCACAATAGCGTTCAAATTTTTGAACTCATATACACTTAGCCGGGCGTTTCTTCACACCCGTACAAAAAAACACACTGTTGCCCTATTTGGTTTAGAGCTTGATTTCTATATCAACTCCTGCGGGCAAATCGAGCCTCATCAGCGCATCCACCGTCTTGGGAGTCGGATCAATAATGTCAATCAGGCGTTTGTGCGTGCGCATTTCAAATTGCTCGCGGGAATCCTTGTTTACATGGGGAGAACGCAGGATAGTATAAATGCTCTTCTCTGTCGGGAGAGGCACCGGGCCGGAAACTGACGCGCCGGTCCGTTTCGCTGTGTCAACGATTTTTTCGGCAGACTGGTCCAATGTCTTGTGGTCAAATGCTTTAAGCCTGATGCGAATTTTTTGTTTGCTCAAGATATATTCCCTCCTTAAGTCGCCCGGTTCACTCCGGACTTACTCGGTGAAAATTCCCCGGCTGGCGCGGGAACATGTGGGTACTGCCACCCGGCAACCTTCCACCTCATCGCTGTTTCCCAGCAAAAACAGGGGGAAGTACTGCGACATTCCGCAGTACTTTTCCCGCCTGTCAGCCTAAACTTCTTTATTTGGCAATCGCGGTTACGACCCCGGCGCCTACCGTACGGCCGCCTTCACGGATAGCAAAGCGCAGTCCTTCTTCGATGGCGATAGAGGTAATCAGCTGGATTTCAAATTTGACCCTGTCCCCAGGCATAACCATCTCTACCCCTTCAGGCAGGGTTACAACACCGGTCACGTCAGTGGTACGGAAGTAGAACTGGGGCCTGTAGCCGTTGAAAAACGGAGTATGGCGTCCGCCCTCTTCCTTGGACAGGACATATACTTCTGCCGAAAAGGCAGTGTGGGGTTTGATGGAACCGGGCTTGGCCAAAACCTGGCCGCGCTCGATTTCTTTGCGGTCAACCCCCCGCAGCAGTGCGCCAACATTGTCCCCGGCCTGGGCAAAGTCCAGCAGTTTGCGGAACATCTCCACTCCGGTTACCACGCTCTTGCGCGGAGCTTCATTCAGGCCTACGATTTCAATCTCGTCGCCCACTTTGATCTGACCGCGCTCCACCCGACCGGTAGCCACGGTGCCGCGTCCGGTAATCGTGAACACGTCCTCAACCGGCATCAGGAAGGGCTTGTCGGTGTCCCGCACAGGGGTGGGGATGTAGCTGTCCACTGCGTCCATCAGCTGCCAAATCTTGCCGCACCACTCGCAGTCCCTGCTGCCGCAGCCGCATTCCAGCGCTTTCAGGCCGGAACCCGCTACGATGGGGATATCGTCGCCGGGGAACTCGTATTCGCTTAACAGTTCCCGGATTTCCATTTCCACCAGTTCCATCAGCTCGGGATCGTCAACCATGTCGGCTTTGTTCAGCCAGACCACGATGTTGGGAACACCGACCTGGCGGGCCAGGAGGATGTGCTCACGGGTCTGGGGCATGGGGCCGTCAGCGGCGGATACCACCAGGATGGCGCCGTCCATTTGGGCAGCTCCGGTAATCATGTTCTTGACATAGTCGGCATGGCCTGGGCAGTCTACGTGGGCATAGTGCCGGTTCCCGGTCTCATATTCCACGTGGGCGGTATTGATGGTAATGCCCCGCTCCCTTTCTTCCGGCGCCTTGTCAATCTCGTCAAATTTGGTCGCCACAGCGCCGCCGGTTTTGGACAACACATAGGTGATTGCAGCGGTTGTGGTGGTCTTGCCATGGTCAACGTGACCAATGGTTCCGACGTTAACGTGCGGTTTGGTACGCTCAAATTTTTGTTTCGCCATTTGTTTTTCACTCCTTCAAAAAAATGCTTTGAGCCTCTTTGCCTAAGAGCCCTGCCGCTTGGCAATGATTCCTTCGGCAATGTTTTTAGGAACTTCCTCAAAATGATCGAACTGCATGACATAGACGCCGCGCCCCTGGGTACGGGACCGCAGATCAGTGGCATAGCCGAACATCTCAGACAGCGGTACAAAGCCCCTGATTACCTGCGCGCCTGCCCTGGCCTCCATTCCCTCAATGCGGCCGCGGCGGGCGTTCATGTCCCCGATTACGTCACCCATGTATTCTTCCGGGACAGTCACTTCCACCTTCATCACCGGCTCAAGGATAACCGGACCGGCTTTTGCAGCTGCCGCTTTGAAGGCCATGGAACCGGCTATTTTAAAGGCCATTTCTGAAGAGTCCACATCATGGTAGGAGCCGTCAAATACCGTAGCTTTCATGTCAATGGCAGGGTACCCGGCGAGAATTCCGTTTTGCATAGACTCTTCTATGCCCGCGCCAATAGGAGCAATATACTCTCTGGGGATAACACCGCCTACAATCTTGTTCTCAAACACAAAGCCCGAACCGGGTTCAAGCGGCTCTAACTCTATCCAGCAGTGACCATATTGGCCGCGTCCACCGGATTGACGCACAAATTTTCCTTCTGCCTTGACTTGTTTGCGGATGGTTTCTTTGTACGCAACCTGGGGGCGTCCCACATTTGCATTGACTTTGAACTCCCGCATCAAACGGTCCACGATAATTTCCAGGTGCAGTTCTCCCATGCCGGAGATGATGGTTTGACCTGTTTCCTTATCCGTATGCATCCGGAAGGTAGGATCTTCTTCCGCCAACCGGGCCAGGGCCACGCCCAATTTCTCCTGGTCAGCCTTGGTCGCAGGCTCAATGGCCACATCGATAACAGGTTCCGGGAACACCATGGACTCCAGGATAATCGGGCTTTTTTCGTCACACAGTGTGTCTCCGGTGGTGGTATCTTTTAGGCCCACTGCTGCAGCAATATCCCCGGTATAAACCTCATTAATTTCTTCACGGTGATTAGCATGCATCTGGAGAATCCGACCGATGCGCTCCTTTTTGTCCTTAGTAGAGTTGTAGACATAAGAACCGGAGCTCAGAATGCCAGAGTAAACCCTGAAGAAGGTAAGCTTGCCAACGTAAGGGTCGGCCATGATTTTAAAAGCTAAGGCTGAGAAAGGCTCGCTGTCGCTGGATACGCGCTGGTCCTCTTCACCCGTACCAGGATGAACGCCACGGATAGCGGGGACATCAGTAGGAGCAGGCATATAGTCTATAACAGCATCCAACAGGGGCTGTACCCCTTTGTTTTTGAAGGAAGAGCCGCACAGAACCGGAGTGAATTTGACAGCGATGGTACCCTTGCGCAGGCCAGTCTTGATTTCCTCAGCCGAAAGCTCTTCGCCTTCCAGGTATTTCATCATCAGCTCTTCATCGGATTCCGCTACTGCTTCCAAAAGTTTTTCCCGGTACTCGTCAGCCAGATCCTTAAGCTCTTCGGGGATATCGGTGACTTCACTGGTGGTCCCCAGGTCATCAACGTAGATGATGGCCTTCATGGTTACCAAATCAACAATGCCGCGGAATTTGTCTTCCACTCCGATAGGCAGTTGAATCGGTACGGGATGTGCTCCCAACCGGTCTGTGATCATTGCTACCCCCCGGAAGAAGTCAGCCCCGATCCGGTCCATTTTATTAATGTAGGCAATTCGCGGTACGCCATATTTATCCGCTTGGCGCCACACGGTCTCAGACTGAGGTTCAACCCCGCCGACCGAACAAAATACCGCCACAGCTCCATCAAGCACGCGCAGTGAGCGCTCCACTTCCACAGTGAAGTCCACGTGCCCTGGTGTGTCGATGATATTAATCCGATGATCTTTCCACAGACATGTGGTGGCAGCTGATGTGATGGTGATGCCGCGCTCCTGCTCCTGGACCATCCAGTCCATGGTCGCCGCGCCGTCATGAACTTCGCCAATTTTGTGCACACGGCCGGTGTAGAACAGAATGCGTTCGGTAGTAGTGGTCTTCCCGGCGTCTATATGGGCCATTATGCCAATATTCCGGGTTCTCTCTAACGGAAACTTCCTAGCCACGATAATCCCCCTTTCCTGCGGATTTTCATGTGGTCAAAACTATTACCAACGGTAATGCGCAAAAGCTTTGTTCGCTTCGGCCATCTTGTGGGTATCTTCTTTCTTTTTAAAAGCGCCGCCCGTGCTGTTAGCGGCATCCATTAATTCTCCCGCCAGCCGTTGCTCCATGGTTTTTTCACTGCGTTTTCTGGCATATCCAACCAGCCAGCGCAGCCCTAGAGCCTGACGCCTTTCCGGCCTCACCTCTATGGGTACCTGATAGTTAGCGCCGCCTACCCGGCGAGCCTTTACTTCCAGCACTGGCATGACGTTTTTCAGTGCACCGTCAAACACCTCAACCGGATCCTTGCCTGTTTTGTCCTTGATGATGTCAAAGGCCCCGTAACAGATACCTTCGGCGACCCCTTTTTTCCCTTCGAGCATGATCTGGTTAATAAATTTGGTTACGATCTTATTGCCATGAACGGGATCGGGAAGAATATCCCGCCGCGCCACATATCCTTTTCTAGGCATTTATTTCCCCCCTTTGCTGTGGGCCTAAAGCTTCCTGCCACTACTTTGCGGCTTTCTTAGGCCGTTTAGCCCCATATTTGGAGCGGGCCTGCTCACGTTTCTGCACACCGGTGGTATCAAGCGCGCCGCGGACGATGTGATAGCGAACACCAGGCAGAT
Source organism: Bacillota bacterium (assembly GCA_021811155.1). Lineage (GTDB taxonomy): Bacteria > Bacillota > Desulfitobacteriia > Desulfitobacteriales > JAJXUE01 > JAJZPO01. Next base: position 63,321 of record JAJZPO010000005.1, read on the forward strand.
CTTTTACCCTGCCGCCCCGCACCAGGACAACCGAGTGTTCCTGCAGGTTATGACCGATGCCCGGAATGTAGGCAGTCACTTCTATGCCGTTGGTCAAACGCACCCTGGCTACCTTGCGCAGGGCCGAGTTCGGTTTCTTGGGAGTTGTGGTGTAAACCCTGGTGCAAACACCTCTTTTTTGCGGTGAACCACCGGAGGGAAACTGTTGGCGTCTCAAAGAATTTAAACCCCATTGCAGTGCAGGAGCAGTTGATTTTTTCTCAATGGTTTCTCTACCGTGACGAATCAATTGGCTAATCGTAGGCATGACGTACACCTCCTTCCCAAAATGTCAAATAAGATCGGAA
>JAJZPO010000086.1 GCA_021811155.1 Bacillota bacterium
AAAACATGGTCTAGCGCAATAGAGTTGCCATGAACATCGGCTATTAAAGCAAGCTTCATCAACTTTTCCCCCATTCTTAGCAATGTCATATAACGTCTATTTACTGAATCTGTTTCGTATAATCCTTCCAAGCAGCTGTTTTATACGAACATGTTTCGTGTATTTTTCCTTTATTCCTAATCAAAACATAGCCCCACAGCCCAATCAATCTAAAGGGCTTCGAATCCGCCTGATACTCATTTGACTGACATGGGTATATATTTCAGTTGTCTTTGAGTGCTGATGGCCGAGCAATTCCTGTATGTATCTCAAGTCAGTTCCGGCCTCCAGTAAATGAGTTGCAAAAGAATGCCGCAGGGAGTGAACGGATACGTTCTTACTAATCCCGACTTCAATTTTAGCCCTCTCAAATATCTTTTGGACACTACGCTCGGTAAGATGGTTTTCTGAGTCTTCCCCAGGGAAAAGCCAGGTTCTTAATCGGTATTTTCGACCATAATCTCGCAATACCTGCAATGCCAACTCCGAAAGCACGGAAAAGCGATCTTTTCTGCCTTTCCCCTGTCTAACGTGTACTAACATTCTGGTACTATCGATATCCTCGACTCGCAATCTTACTACTTCACTGACTCTTAATCCAGATGAGTAGGTCATAAACAAAATTGCCCGGTGTTTAATGTTTTTCACAGAATATAATATCTTCAATACATCTTCCCTGCTAAGTACGTCAGGAAGTTTTTGTTCTTTTTTGGGACGCGGGATGTTAAAACTCATGTCAAACCTTTTCAACATATCGTGATACAAAAATTTAATCGAACTTACAGCTTGGTTAACATACGTATGGGATTTTTTACAGGAATCAATCAAAAATAAAAGATATCGACGAAGACTTTCACTATCGATTTGAGCAAGGTCCGTTGCAAGGAAAAGAGCTAGGCGTTTAACATGTCCCGCATAGGCAGTCACAGTTCTAGGACTGTAACCTTGTAGCTTTAATTCCTCTTCCAACCTAGATATCATAGGATCCAGCCATGGTTTCAACTCTTCATAACGCATCCTTTCTGTGATGAGGTCCAAACCCTGTTCAGCCTTGATTATTTGGTCAGAAAAAACTGCAATTAACTGTTCCCGACGTTCAGCTGAATTTGGAATTACCCATGCCCTGGATCCAGAATCCCACCAACTTCCTTTAATACGTCTAATTCGTTGCACATGTTTTGGGTTGTATTCAAAGGTCACTTTAAGTTTATTAGCGTCACCTTTTTCTACATAAATGCTCATAGTGCTCCACCCCGCTGGCATATAATAAAACTTTGGCGTCAATCTATCTAATTCCATTTTATCAAGAACATGTGTTCTTGAGAAGGCCAAAAGAAAGGCTCTTTTTAGGGATTTAAGACGAACATTTACGATCTCCTGCTTACTCTTTAATGTTCTGATAGTGTTGGACTGAGCATCCATGTCAATATCCGTTCAGTATTGTCTCAAGCCAAGGACTGTTAGCCATTCTTGCTTACACAGTTACTTTACTTGACTGGGAGAAAAAACATGACAAATGACCCGTGACACCCTTCCCATGAGTTTATGGCAGATGACAGAACGCTAATCATGGCCAAGAGTCTATAATTAAAATTGGAAATTCAGACAGTCGGCCCAGAGCTAAAAAACTCAACAGCTTAAGGAGGTGAGAAAGGTGCGAAAACACTGGACAAAGCTGGTGGCCGTCCTGGTTGTGTTGTTGCTGGTGGCTATCGTCACAGCACGCAATTTTGTGATCTCCACGAGCGCGGCTAAAACTTCCGCCACACAGACACAATCCGGTCAAAGTGTTGATCCTGCGGGAGAATGTGCACAATGTCACGAGATGAGACCTGAAGTGTTAACCTGGCAGGTCACCTCGCACGACAAATTTGCTTGCACAGTTTGTCACGTAAACAAAAAAGCTGCTAATTATGTTGGGAAACATCAAAGCCAGGACTACAGTAAACCAATAAAACTCGTTGATTCGATTCCCAATTCGGTGTGTCTTAGTTGCCACACCTCAGCGGAAAACCGCACGGCTTCACCTTCGGGAGACTTGAAAATCCCTCACCAAAAGCATATTGATGCTGGTGTGGCCTGCGTCAAGTGCCATTACGGTGTGGTCCACGCCAAAATTGCCGAGCGGAATTTAACGTCTATCGTTCCAGACCCGTCAAACTACGAAACCTGGACTCCTGAGATCGCTAAAAAGGTAGCTGCCAAGGAATATATTTTGCCCAGCATGTGGACTTGCATCGACTGCCATAAGGTTGCAGGAGTTTCAACCAAATGCGGTACCTGCCACACTACCATTCCTACTCTGCCGTCACATGATCAGCCCACCTGGAAAACGGAACACGGCAAGTATGCCCGAAACGACCTGCAAGAGTGCATCAACTGTCACGGGACTCCGGGTATACCTACCTTTATCGCCCAAAGTACAGGTGACAAAGCAACTGATTTTGCCCGGGCTCAGCAGTTCTGTTATAACTGCCACACAACAAGACCGGAATTCCACCAGAAGAACATGGTACCGATTCACCCTGTTCTGGTTGCCCAACGTGGTCCCCAGAACTGCCTGGCCTGCCATGACATTAAACAACCCGGGCCAGATGAAAAGGTGCCAAAAGTTTATTGTAACCAATGTCACTGGTTTAACAGTATTAGTGACATCCAGCAACAGTTAAAGCAGAAACCCCCCAAGTAATTCTCTGCGGATTAATCTGATTTCCAGCCCACACAAAAAGCTGGTTGAGCTCTAGGCTTAACCAGCTTTGTCTTTCCGCCTCCGAATCACCTAAGTTTTTCTCACAAATCTTTGTTGCCTAACCCCGATTCCGGTCCTATCAGGGCTCCGTAGTTTATAGCTGCCAACTGTTTTGGTTCCGTCTCAGTTACGGTAGTCTTTGGTATGTCAAGCAACACTATAATCGTTATTATCATCAGCCCCACACCGCCTGCGGTAACGAAATCCACTATCGGCGGCAAGAAAATCAACAGTGCTATAATTGCCATCAAACTCCCAAGCAGGAGTCCTCCGGTGATCCCCCCCACCCAACGCCAGATAGTGTTGAGCCGCAGGCGGTAGAAGAAAAGATAGATTGATAGTAGGAAACCAACAATGCCAGCCAATGCCATCAATAGAAAAACCGCAGCCACGTAACATTACCTCCTCCTAAATATTATCCAACCCCTCTGCCTTTTAAATGCCAAGTTTGTCTTTCTGTGAGAAACCCTTGACCGATTTCAGGCTATCAGACATGAAATGCAGTGTTATCTGATAATTCTGATATTTAGACAACTACCCTTACTTCTCATACTCCGGTGCGGGCTTCTCTCTATTTACACAATTATATCAAGAATGTTGCGGCAGAGTCAGGTGTCATTATTCCCAAAAGCTCGCTTAATTGTCAGGGATAACTGTCACGCATTTTCCCGGTAATGCTTTTCTTATAAAACTCAAGTTCTGGTTTGCACAAATCATTCAAATAAATTTCGGGGAATGAGGTTTTTCATTGCCGCAAAGGCCGCCGCTTCCGTTCGATTTGCCAAATGAAGTTTTCCCAGGATACTGCTAACGTAATTCCGCACAGTCTTCTCGCTCAGAAATATCTTTTCGGCGATCTCACGGTTGGTCTTTCCTTCAGCTATAAAGACCAACACCTTTTTTTCTTGATCGGTTAGGTATTCAAAGGCATCATCCGGGTTATCTTTGTTACAGGATCTCATGCGGTCCAAAAGCTTTTTTGTTACCACCGGATCAAGCAAAGACTCGCCGCGGTGAACCGCTCGGACGGCCCGGATTAGCTCGTCATTCCCTACATCTTTCAAAATATACCCTTTGGCCCCGGCAAAGATAGACTCCATGACGATTTCTTCATCCCCATATGAAGTGAGCATTATCACCTTGGTCTGAGGAAAACGGCTGCAAACTTCGCGGCAGGCATCTATCCCACTGCTGGCTTTCAGGCGGATGTCCATGATTATTACATCAGGGCGGTAGAGCTCGGTCTTTGACAACACCTCTGCCATACATGTCGCACCCTCACCAACTGCTTCCAAGTCCGGATACTGTTCTAACAAGTGCATTAAACCCAACCTGACAATTTCATGGTCATCTGTAACCAGAACTTTAATTTTGTTCTCCATAACCGGGCTCTCCTTTCACGGCGGGTTTTGCTTCATAAAAAAACGGTATTTCGATTATCAGTGATGTTCCAGCTCCCTTTCCGGAAAGGAGCTGGAAATCCCCCCCCAGTAGCCTGGCTCTCATCCTCATATTGCGAAGCCCCAAATGTTTGCGGCTGCTGTCAAGGATTTCGCCAATTCCCTTACCATTATCCTTGACTGTAACTATCAGGTGATCGGCCTTAACCTGAACATTCACCTGTGCCTTGGAGGCGCCTGCATGCTGAACCACATTGGTAAGTGCTTCCCTCACTATCTGCTTTACTTGGCGCTGCCAGCCTTCTACCCCTATCACCTGATTAAGCGCATACCCGTTCAATTGGAAATTCAGCTCCACCTCCAGCCCGGTCTGCTCGCGAAATCTCTCTACTGTATCGACCAGCCATGTTTGCAGGTCATACTCCGGGTCTGGCGTCTCCAGGCCTTGAATATAAGTGCGCAAGCCATGAATTACTTCATTTAGTCGTTTGACAGCAGCGTTAACACGCTGCACTGCCCCTTTTTCGTCCGTGCCAATGAGAGGGATAGTAGTTTGAAGTTCTAGTCCTACGCCGTACACGGACTGAATCACATCATCGTGCAGGTCACGCGCAAACCGTTCCCTCTCACGGTAAACAGCCTCAACGCGACGACTCTCCGTAATTTGCCGCTGCTTTTCCAGGTCAAATATGGTTAGAATACGGCTGATTGACCACGTAGCCATAAAGGCGGTGGCTGTCCTGAAAGCCTCAATGGGTAAGCCAACGTATTCCCGAAAAGTTTGCACATTGATTATTTTGCTCAGCCAGCCGACTTTTTCCGGTACCACCAGCCCGCTGGAAAGCGCAAACAGAACAAAGGACGCAACGGCAATGTACAAGTCCAGCACGGATTTTTTGTTCATCCTTTTTACTTCGGGTATCTGCAAGAAAAGTCCGTAGGCAGTAATAAGTCCGGCTGGTAAGGCCAGCAAATAACGGGCCCAGCTTTCACTGATCAACAGCCAGTGTGCAAGTACCGTTGTGCCCAGCAAGGGAACGAAAAACCCGAATTGAATCAACCAACTGGCAAATGCCGTAACCGGCAAAGTGAACCACCAGTAATTCCTGTGGCGGGAATCAAAGATCAGCTTGGTACCGAAACAAAAGAGAAAAAATAACGACACAGACTGGAGCAGTCTTTGCAAGGCAACTGCCTTCCAGATGGATATAAGGTCGAGGTAAGGCGCCTGCACCGGAATAAACACACTTCCCCATTCACTCAGGCCATGCAAAAGGCCAAAAGCTGCCAGCAGTCTTAGGCTGTATGCTAATCTAAAGCTGCTGTAGCTTCGGTATTGGAAGGCTATAGCTATCCCCATGGTGTAAAAGGACAGTCCGTATAAGAAATACATCGCCCTCAGATTTAGCATATCGTCCATGACCTTAACCCCGGTTGAGTAATATTTCACTAAGTGCGTTTCATCAGAAAATTCTGACTTTTATTAAAATAATTATATATTTTTCAGTAGCTAGTTTTCAATAGCTAGTTTTCAATAAAATTTTGGCCGAAAATCCATTCGTATTTAATAATATTTAAAACATACCAAGATTTGGGGGCCATCCAACCGTGAGACTCCCACTTCTATAAGTGGGAGTGGTTCCCCGTGCTCTGCTTCGGTGGGGGTAGACTCCCGAAGTATCGAGGTTCAACTTTAGTTGAACGAGTTCACTTCCTTTCTTTCTGCCAGCCTGTAAGCCTTAAGATAACTGCTTATAACCACCGCCAGGGTGACAATTGCCGGGCCGAGCAGCACTACGGTGCTTAAACCCAAGGACTTGTGCTCAGCCCAATACGTCAAACCGCCATAAGCGATACACAGCAAAGGAATCGACAAAGCTTTAGCCACACGCACGGTGGGTGTGGACGCCATGCCGGCAAGTACCCCGGACAGGACAAAGACAATAATGGAAATGTTGGCCAGTAAAAGCACTAACTCCAAACTTTCTCACCCCTCTTACCCCAAAACATCTTCTTCAACGGCAGTAGATTCCGATGCGCCATACATCGTTGACATTCTAAGCGCCTGCAACCGCTCCGGAACACTCAAACTTGCATTTGGCATTGTTGGTCATTTTGCGATCTTTCTTTATTTTCCGCTGCCCTTGAGTTCCCATCTGGCGCTCAGTGGCGTCACCTTGCTGTCCGCAATTTGCACTTTCCTTTCCTCAAGCCAGGGCGGCAGTATGCGTACTAAGACCAGGGTCATTACCACCGGAAATGCCAGGATTCCCAAGGTAGGTATTACACCTTCGTCGCTCAAAAGGGTCCAGTGGAATTGAGCGTAACCGGCCATACTTTTTGAAATCAGCTGCCCGCCGATTACTACATTAAAGCGCATCGCCAGCACGCCTATGAGCACCAGGATTCCACATGCCACAGTCAACGTCTTCTTCACTCCATCTGACCGGCGTTTGGCGCGGCCAAAAGGCAGAAGCACAAGCGGTGTAAGAATTCCCAAGCCCATTTGAACTCCCAGATAACTGACTGGTATTCCTTGCGTAATCAAGCCGCGCACCATATCCCATTCCGATTTTCCTTCGTACCCCATGTGCAGGATTTCCAATAGTTCAAGGGTAGTGGCAAAAATGAGAAAGGTCCACAAATACTTGTTCATCGCTACGAGACAGGGAATATCGATTTCAACCTTGCGCACCTTGCAGCTGACGGAATAAACGAGAATCTGCAAAGCGATGCCGGAAACAATGGCCGAGAGCAGAAAAATTACGGGCATTAGAGGAGTACTCCACCAAGGATTGGCTTTGATGGAACCGAAGATGAATCCAACGTACCCATGTAGGAAACACGCTGAAGGTATGCCCACTACTGCCAGAACACTTACAACCTTGTGGTCAGTGTGGAGCGCCTCAGGCGAGATATCCTTTGCTCCCAAGGTAAGGAGACTGTAAAACCGTTTGGCAAAGCCCTTCTTCTTTTGGGAAAAGATTACCAGGTCCTTGCGGAACATGAACCAGGCTTCGAGCAGGCAGATAATCATATAAAATGAATAAATGTAGCCAAAGCCTGCCATAGCCGAAGTCAGATGAGGGGTAAACATGATGTTAAACGCCCTGAGTGGCTGACCCAGGTGCAGCAGCAGCGGTACCGGCGCGCCAAAAAGAAATGCCAGAGCGCTGACCAGTGACAACCTGGACACCGGTTTCAAGTCGGATACCCCAAACACGTGGTAGAGGGAAGACACAATAAACGCCCCCGCAACCAAACCGGTGATATAGGGGTACAAGACGATAAACAGACCCCAGTTAACATGTATTTCGTTCGGAAATACGTAGCCGCCCATTATTCCACCACCTCGTCCAAATCTATATAGTAGACGTTGGGTTTTGTACCCATGTCCGGTTTAAGCACCCTGATCCGGGCCTTCTTCTTGAGCACCGCCACCTGACTGTTGGAATCCAGCAAATTGCCAAATTTTCTTGCCCCTACCGGACAGACTTCCACGCAGGCCGGCTGCATTCCATGCGATATCCTGTGATAACACCAGGTGCATTTGTCCGCAACTTTCAGCACTGGGTGCAGGAAGCGTGCGCCGTAAGGACAGGCCTGAATGCAGTAGCGGCAGCCGATACAGCGTTTTCTGTCTACCAGGACCACCCCATCCCCAGTCCTGTATGTGGCGCCAACAGGACAAACCTGGACACAGGGCGGATTGTGACATTGGTTACAAAGCTTGGGCACGAAGAACTGTTTGTCTGGCGCCACATCCAATTGCTTGAAGTCGAGCCCCCCGTTGGGCGAATCAGTCCTGACCTCCTCATCGCCTGCATCATCCGTAAATACCAGGTAGCGCTCCACCCAGGTCCGGAACACTTCCTCATCCAATGGGACTTTATTTTCCAGTTTACATGCCTTGACGCATCTGGCGCAGCCAATACATTTTTGGGTGTCGACCACAAACCCCCATTCTTTTCCGGCCCATAGCTGTTGGACCGGCATCTCCTGTATGGCATTCTTGCCCTCAGCCAAAACTGCCTGGGCTGCAGCCAGACCGCCGGCAGGAGCCACTACTCCGGCAGCCAAGACTTTAGCGGCGGAGACTAAGAAATCCCGGCGGCTCAATTTATCCTTAGTCATCATCTTCCTCCCCCAATCTTGGCATATGGCTGGTGCGGGTCATGACATCTGATACAATCAAGTCCTCCGCTGTGCGAACCTACCTGGACCGTGCGGATGTTATCTTTGGACCTTCCCACCATTACCCTGTGGCAGGCGCCGCACAAGTCTACGTTGCCAGCAACTCTGGGGTGTACTTGGTTAGGCTGTTTCACATGGTCCTGCATCGGTCCGTGACAGGACTGGCAATCCAGTTGGCTGTGCTCAGCTTGGGCTGCCTCCTGTACTTCCTGCGCATGGCATTGGGCGCAGACTTGGTTGCCCGAGGCAAAAGTTTGATCCATTGAGACCCATTCCTGCACATTGTCACCACGGTAGTACCCGTACTGCCCAAAGGATTTCGGCACTGACAATTGTCTTATTATTCCGAAAACTACCAATGCGCAGACTAGTACAACCCCTACACGGAAGACCGCTTTTTGTGACATCCGGGTCTTTTGTCCAGTTTCTGCTTCCACAGTGCTCCCACCTCTTGTCACGCGGCTCTGCCAACTACATGGAATTGTGCTGCAGGCCACTTATTTTAGGTATACAAATTATTAGTGCTCCCAGAATTAATACTGCCTAGCCTCCGCTCTTACTGTTAAACCAGTGGCACTGGTTGCAGTAAACTTTGGACGCCTTCTCGCCTGGCTGCGGCTTGTTTGCGTCATGGCAGGTCAGACAGTTCTCTATACCCAGCTCGCCGACCAGTTCCGGGTGCTGGGTAACCATTGATTTGCCATGGAAAGCGGGCCGCTGCAGGTGGCAGCTGTAACAAAACTGCTGTGACCGGGCAAAATCTGCCGCCTTGTCTCCCGTGCTCGGCGTTACAGAAGTGGGCAATCCAGGCGTGGCATGGCAGTTGATACATTCCTCTAAATCGTTGTTGCGGGCGAATTTGCCGTGTTCAGATTTCCAGGCTGGCTGGTCATGAGAGGGCAGGGTTGGAATGGTAGTGTGACACGCGCCGCATTTAGTTGTTACATTCCTTTCTTTATGGCAGTTGAGGCAAGTCCACATGCTTGGCTTAATGTAGTAATCGCTGACTACTTTTTGGGCAACCTCAGGCGTCCACGCATCATAGTTTGTCGGGTCCGGCATGATGAAGGACAAATCCCGTTCCGCAATTTTGGCGTGGGCTACACCGTAATGGCAGGTTACGCAGGTAATGCCCGCAGTTAAATGGGTTTGGTGCGGAATTTTCAAGTCTCCCCCGGGAGATACCACCCGGTTAGCTGAGTGACATCTGAGGCAAACCGAGTTAGGAACTGGTTCGCTGTGCTTGATCGGCTTAAGAAAAGAACCGGTTTTATGTTTGTCACCATAATCCGCAGCCGTTTTGGTTATGTGACAAACGGTACAAGCGAACTTGTCATGGACGGAGACCTGCCAGGTTAACACTTCGGGTCTCATCTCGTGACACTGGGCACATTCTCCGGCCTGGGTGGACACCGCGCCAGGATCGGGTGACGGGGCCATCTGTCTTCCCGGGGATGCGTTAAAATGGCGCGTCGTCAGGATGGTTACCAATAGCAAAACTCCCAGGATGACAACCCGTTTTGCCCAGTGTTTCCGCACCCTTATCACCCCCCAGGCATGTTTATATTTGTCACCAGGCGGACCGTATGGGATTTCATTCTTAATTATAGGGTCTCGGCCAGGATAATCGTTCTGTCATCTGCCATAAACTTATGGGAGAAGTGTCACGGGTCACTTGACCCTTTTTTCCTAATCGTCACGCAATAAAAAAAGTTCGCAGCGAAAGCCAACGAACTCATTTTAACTGCTCAAGGTATTCAGAAGTCAGGAGTCAGAATTCAGACCCACATGCCACTTTTTGGCACCACTGATGAAATGAAACGAGGGCTTGCTTGCAGCAGGGTCGTTTGATATATCCGGAGAGCGCGATTTTATTTGAAGCGTCCTCACCTTGCGCGATAGCGTTTCAAATCAGAGGACGGTTCAAATTCATGAGCGACGGAGGATATATCAAACGGACCCCAGCAGACCCGAACTGACCCAATGTGTCGGGGCAGAATATTTTCTAGCTGACAAACCGCTCTCTCATTCTGACTCCTGTCTCCTGACTCCTGAGTACTTTTTCGGTTTTTACTGCAGGACTTTTACCACATAATCGTTCAGCAGCACGGAGATTACGGGTTTGCCGCTTTTTGCTCTGGCCTCCAGTGGAATTGTCCCTAAATCGAACTTAGTCAGGTCGCCTCTCGATTGAGTGATAAACACTGAACCCTGGCCGCTCACCAACTTGATTCCGGCCAAAGCGCCGGTACCTTTCTTCTCATCAAGTTTGAGAGCGGCTATCCCTTTGCCTGCCCTTCCCTGCACCTTATACTCATCAAGCGAGGTCCGTTTGGCCCACCCGGTCTCCGTTACCGTTAGCAGTTCCCTTGCCTCCGGCTCCACTGTCTCTGCCCCGATCACCACATCGTCCGCCTCCAGGTTGATACCTTTCATACCGCCAGACTTTCTCCCCTGCAGGTTCACTTCACTCTCAGGGAAGCGGATGCACATGCCGCGGGCTGTTGCCAGGAACAAGTCCTTTGAGCCGTCCGTCAGGAGTACAGTCAGTACTTCGTCCGCGCCCTGCAGTACAACAGCGTCATGGGTCCTGGTACTGGCATACTCCGCAAGGGCGCTCCGCTTGACCTTGCCTTCTACGGTCACAAAGGTTAAAATCTGGCCCTCCTTGGCGAAGTCCGCCGGGACAATGCTTACAACCCGGTCATCCTCCGGCAGGGCAAACAGGTTGACTATCGGCCTTCCCCTGTCTTTGGGCCCGCCTTCCGGCAGCAGCTTGGCCGCAACCTGATAAACACTGCCCTTTGCCGTAAACATCAGCAGTGTGGCCTGGTCATGGGTGTCGAGGCGCAGCACCAGACAATCGCCTTCCTTGAACACCGTCAGGTCAGGTCGTTTTCCGTTCAGCGGGGAACGCTTGATATACCCTTGGTCTGTCAGCGCCACCTGGATCTGCTGGATAGCTTTTTGTACCTGCACAATAACTTCTTCCCCGGCTTCAGCGTCAAGTATCAGGGTGCGCCGCTCATCACCGTGTTTGTCAGCTATTTCCCGCAGTTCCTTCTTAATAATAGCGTACACCTTGTGCTCGTCGGCGAGGATTTCTTCCAGGGCGGCAATTAGCTTGAGAATGTTCTGGTATTCGCTGCGAATCCCCTCCAGTTCCAGGCCTGTCAAGTGCTGGAGTTTCATATCCAGTACGGCCTGGGCCTGAATCTCACTGAAATCAAACCGTTCAATCAGCCCTGCCTTGGCTACGGACGGGGACTTGGCTGCCCGGATGATGCGCAGGACTTCGTCCAGGTTATTGACAGCAATCACGAGCCCTTCCAGGATATGGGCCCTCTCCCGGGCCTTTTTCAGGTCATACTCGGTCCGCTTGATGACAACTTCCTTGCGGTGAGCGATAAAATGAGCAATCAGGTCTTTCAGGCCGAGCACCTGGGGGGTACCGTCCGGGGCAATGACCAGATTGATGATGCCGAAGGAGTCCTGCAGCTGGGTTTCTTTATACAGAGCAGCGAGAATCGGCTCAGGTGCGAAGTCTTTTTTGACCTCCACCACGATTCTCATGCCTTCCCTGTCGCTTTCATCGCGTACTTCTGCTATGCCGTCAATCTTCTTGTCCCGGGCCAGTTCTCCCATCTTGGCGCAGAGCTTGGCCTTGTTCACTTTAAAGGGAATCTCGGTAATTATGATCTGGCTCTTCCCGTTCTTACCTGCTTCGAGCTGGGCCTTGCCCCGCATCACGACAATGCCCCGTCCGGTGCGGTAAGCCGACTCAATCCCTTCCCTGCCAACGATGAAGCCGCCCGTGGGAAAATCAGGCCCCGGTACGGTCTTGAGCAATCTTTCCAGCTCCACTTGAGGGTTGTCTATCTGCAGGCAGACAGCATCCGCAACTTCTCTCAGGTTGTGAGGCGCCATATTGGTGGCGAGACCCACAGCAATTCCCGTGGAACCGTTAATCAGCAGGTTGGGGATGGGTGCCGGCAGCACGGTCGGTTCTTCCAGCCTGTTGTCATAGTTGGGCTTGAATTTGACCGTATCCTTGTCCAGATCCTGGCACATCAACAGAGCCAGGGGTGTCATGCGCATCTCGGTGTAGCGCATGGCAGCGGCCGCGTCACCGTCCGGACTGCCCCAATTGCCGTGGCCGTCCACAAAAGGATAGCGGCAGCTCCAGTCCTGGGCCAGGAGCACAGCCGCGTCATATACAGCTGAATCCCCGTGCGGATGGGTGCTGCCCAGGACATGGCCCACCAGCCGGGCAGACTTGCTGTAGGGCTTATCCGGTCCCATAGAGAGCTCATACATGCCGTAGATAATCCTGCGGTGCACCGGTTTTAGGCCATCCCGCACATCGGGCACCGCCCTGTCCCGGATTACAGTTTTGGCGTAGCGCAAGAACGAATCGGGCAGTTCTATACTAAAAGAGGTAGGGATGATTTTGCCAACGCTCAACGCTCAGTCCTCCTCGCTAAACACGGTGTGCTCCATGATATAGTCCTTTCTGGGCTCCACCTTTTTACCCATGAGGATGTTTACCTTCCGGGCCGCGTCCGCCGTGTCGTCAAGCTCCACCTGCAGGAGGGTGCGAGTGGCCGGGTTCATGGTAGTCTCCCACAACTGGGCCGGATTCATCTCCCCCAACCCTTTGTAGCGCTGCACCTGGCTCTTGCGCCCCATTTCTTTCAGCACCCGGTTCAATTCCTCATCGCTGTACGCATAACGCATCTCTTTGCCCTTTTGCACCTTGAACAGTGGGGGCTGGGCAATAAAGATCCTGCCGTTTATCAGTAATGGGCGCATATAGGTGTAGAAGAAAGTCAAGAGCAGGCTGCGGATGTGGGCGCCGTCATCATCGGCATCGCTCATAATCACCACCCGGGCGTACTTGCAGCGCTCCAAGTCAAAATCCTTGCCCACCCCGCCCCCGATGGCGGTGATGATGGAGCGTATTTCCTCATTCGCCAGGACTTTGTCCAAAGACTGTTTGGCCACATTCAGGCCTTTCCCCCTAAGCGGCAGGATGGCCTGGAACTGGCGGTTGCGGCCCATTTTGGCGGAGCCGCCGGCCGAGTCGCCCTCCACCAGGAAAAGTTCATTCACCGCGGGATCCCGGCCCGAGCAGGCTGACAGCTTCCCCGTCAAGCCCTCGGCTTCTGCTTCCTTCTGCTTCGACTTCAGCTCCTTGGCTTTTTTGGCCGCCAGGCGCAGCTGGCTGGTCTTTTGCACCCGGCCGATGACGTCCTTGGCTTGGGAGGGGTTCTCTTCCAAAAAGGTAGTGATACCCTCCTGGGCCAGGGAGCGGACTATCCCCTCAACCTCCGTATTGCCGAGCTTGGTCTTGGTCTGACCTTCAAAGATGGGCTCCCGCACCTTCACCGAGAGCACCACGGTGAGCCCGTCCCTGGTGTCTTCTCCGGTAAAGTTCTCATCTTTGTCTTTGAGCAGGTTGTTTTTGCGGGCATATGAGTTTAAGGCCGCTGTCAGAGCCGTACGCAGGCCCTTCTCATGGGTGCCGCCCTCCACCGTATTGATGTTATTCACATAGGAACAGAAGGTCTCTTCCTCCGAGTCGTTGTACTGAAAGGCTGCTTCCACCAGAACCTGGTCCTTTTCCCCCTGGAAATAAACCACTTTCTTATGCACCGCACTGCCGTCGGCGTTGGCGTTCAGGTGCTCCACAAACCCGGAGATCCCGGTCTTGGAGAAAAAGGTTTTTTCCTTCCCTTCTCCCCGTTCGTCCTTGAGGACAATCTCAACCCCGCTGCAGAGAAAGGCCAGTTCTTCCAGCCGGTCAGCCAGGGTATCGAAGGAGAAATGCACAGTTTCCACAAAAATCGAGCGATCGGGTTTAAAGCGGATGAGGGAGCCGGAACCCTTGCCCTTGCCAATCATCTTTAAAGGGGAAATTTTGCGGTCCCCCTGTTCGTAGCGCTGCTGGTATACTTTGCCGCCGCGGGTGATTTCCACTTCCATCCATTCCGACAGGGCGTTTACCACAGAAAGGCCGACCCCGTGCAGGCCGCCCGAGACCACATAAGCTTCTTTATCAAATTTGCCTCCGGCGTGCAGCACGGTACAGGCCACTTCCACCGCCGGCTTACCCAGTTTGGGATGATTCTCCACCGGGATCCCGCGCCCGTTGTCTGCGACACTCACAGATCCGTCCTGATGCAGGACAACCTTTATCTTGTTGCAAACACCCGCCATGACTTCATCGATGGAATTGTCCACCAGTTCAAACACCAGGTGGTGCAGACCCCTGGCATTAACAGAACCGATGTACATGCCGGGCCGGCGGCGTACCGCTTCCAGTCCTTCCAGCACCTGGATCTGTTCAGCGCCGTAATCAAGAGAGACTTTAGACACAGCTTTATTCTCCTTATCAGCTGGTTTATTGCACCTTGTATTTTTCTACATGCAAAACCCAATCTCCTTTATACCACGGGCGTCTTTCCCTGTCCAGAACCTAAACAGAGTATTGGCCATTTTCTTACATAAAATCCATACACTGGTCAACTTTTCATCACATTACATGTCCACAAGAAATGCGCGCTTCGTTTTTTCTCAGCGCGCATTTCCCTGCCGAGGCTGAGACATGCATGTTCAGTCTCAGCCTCTCTAGGACTAGGACCGCGCTAGACTCGACCCTCTATTGGGCTTGCGCGGTCCGTCGCAGCACCCCGTGTTCGA
>JAJZPO010000149.1 GCA_021811155.1 Bacillota bacterium
ATCTCCCTACAGGTGTTTACCCTGTTTACCATGATTGCGCTGACTTACTTTGTACTCAACTATGCCCTGTCCGTAGTTGCCCGCAACCAGCAAAAGAAAATGGCCTGCCAAAGTTACTGACAGCGCTGAAAGTCCAGAGAAATTGCCCGCCTGAAGCGGGCAATTTCTCTGAGGATATAAGTGTCAGCGTCATACCGTAGAACACTGTGACCTTAAGTTCACCCTAGACCGACTCCGCCTTCGCGAACCGGTTATAGCGGCCGGCGGCAACCAGGATTGCGCCTAAAGCAATGGCTGTAAGGATGCCAATGCCGTCCCACAGCACCTGCATATTGCCTGTGCGGAACAACAGCGCCTGATAGCCCTGCATAGCCCAGTATTGGGGCAAAACATGCGCCAGTTTTTGCATCCCCGCGGGCAGCATGTCAATTGGCATCCACAACCCGGCCAAAGCCGCCCCGCCCAAGGACAGAATCTGAATCAGGGCCATGCCTTGATTCTCCGATTGTACCAGCATGGTAAGCATCATGCCCAGCGCGGTAGCACAAAGACTCAGAGCAAGGGAGAGCAGGAACAGCATACCATAGTTGTAAAGTTCCAATTGCAGCAGCCAATGGCCGAAAGCAAACAGGACCGTAATCTGCACCATGGCCGCGATAACCTGCGGCAGCCACATCCCCAGCATATATTGCACGGCCGTCAAGGGAGTGGTGCGCACTCTCTCCAGGACACCCGAATCCCGCTCCTTAAACATGCTGCGCAGGATATTGATCATGATGTAGAACACAAACATTACCGTATACCCCGGCACAATCTGGGCTGCAAAAGACGGTGTTGCCTGGCCTCCGGCTTGTTCCACCTTCACTTGCACCAGCTGGGGCGGCTGGTTGGGATCGGCAAATTTCTCTGCGACTTGCTGCAGGACGCTGGCCACCGGGGCGGTGGACGCGGACGCCTGCGGCCCTGCTTCGATGCTGATTTGCACCGGCTGATGTCCGGCTACCTTGGCCCCAAACCCCTGGGGAATAATTACCACACTGTCCAATTTGCCGTTTGCCACCTGTTGTTCCGCATTGTTTACGCTCCCACTTAACTGGGTTACCTGAAAACCGGGGATTTTGTCTATTACGCTGACCAATTGGCGGGAAACCTGGGAACCGTCCGCATCCAGAATATTGACTTTAAGTTTGCTTGCCCCCTGGGCGAATAAGAAATGGAACAGGACCATAAACATCATCGGCATTACCAACAGATAGACAAAGGTCCCCTTCTCCCTGACCAGCTTCCGCAATTCCTTGACCAAGACTGCTTTAATCATCATTTGCCCTCCCCCCTTTATTCACTCATCCCGCAGGGACGTACCGGTTAGTTTAAGGAACACCGACTCCAGGGACGGTTTGACCAATTCCAACCGCCGGAAAGTGATAGTCTCGTGTTTGGCAGCCGCTAAAATAGCCTCCATCAAGCTCGCCCGGCTGCCTCCCTCCACCAGCCAACCTCCGTTCAAGGACCGCACGGAATGAACTTGGGACGAGACTTTTCTCAACCAGGTTTCCATATCTGCAGGAACGTGCCCATCCGGTGCAATCTCCAGGTATACTTCCTGCCCCGCATACTGGGCCAAGAGCTCGGCCAGCCGGTCTTGCTCAACCAACTTGCCCCTGTCTATAATTCCGACTGAGTCACAGAGTTCTTCCACCTCTTCCATGTAATGGCTGGAATAGACGATGGTGGTGCCTTCGGACTGCAGGTGTTTAAACATTTCAAACATACGGTTGCGGGAATGGGGATCAATGCCAACCGTCGGTTCATCCAAGAGGAGCAGGCTTGGTTTGTGCAGGATGGCCGCCGCCACATTCAAACGCCGTTTCATCCCGCCGGAATAGGACTTGACCGCTTCATCGGCTTTTTCCGTCAAGCCCACAAAGTCCAGAGCTTCAGCAATCCTTTTAGTCAGCTGTCCCCCGCTCAAGCCGTACATGTTGCCGAAAAACTGCAGGTTATGCCTGCCCGTGATGCTTTCGTACAGGGCGATATCCTGGGGCACATAGCCAACCATGCGCCGTACTGCGTCACCCTTGCCGGCTTTGTGGCCGAACACTTCAATCGTTCCGCCTGTAGGGGCTAGAACTCCCACCATCAGCTTCATCAGGGTGCTTTTGCCCGCACCGTTGGGTCCAAGCAGGCCGTAGAAGCTGCCTTGGTCTACCTTAACTGACACATTGTCCAAGGCCAATGTATGCCCGTAATTTTTGCACAGGACATCACTATTGACTGCCCTCGTAGCCTGCACTGTTTGCTTCACTTTTACTCCCCCTAACGTTGTTTATTCATTGAGCCTCCGGACCAAAAGTAACCATACCCGCCGTTTTTTTGCCTGGATTTACCGTCATTCCCCTGGCCCGCTGCAGCTACTTCGGATGTTCAAGCCAGCGGGCCAAACCGAAAAAGATTACTGCCGTCATGACATAGGCAGCCACAAGTTTGACCGCCAGCCATTGATAACTCAAAACCAGTTCCGGTTGTAATTGTGCCCCTGATCCGGCAACTGTTAACCCAGTAAGCTGAGAATTAATAATCAGAACAACAACCAACCACAGTGGAGCAATAATGACCTTAAATTTCTTTGACCGCTGCAGAGACCCCATCCAAAGACCGATGGCAATTAACAAGGGCGCCTCTATTATTGCCAGTATGCCCTCTTTCCAGCCAAACTGGATCTGGCCCAGG
>JAJZPO010000087.1 GCA_021811155.1 Bacillota bacterium
GCTTTGTCGCCGGTACAGCCCCCATCCTCACCGTACGTCTAGTACGCCTCCGGTGGGGGCGGGACCGGCTTCGCGCCATACTCGCGTTTGAACGGCCCTGTCTGGGGTCGGCCGTTGAAACGCTTCGTCTGGCTTTGTCGCCGGTACAGCCCTCATCCTCACCGTACGTCTAGTACGCCTCCGGTGGGGGCGGGACCGGCTTCGCGCCATACTCGCGTTTGAACGGCCCTGTCTGGGGTCGGCCGTTGAAACGCTTCGTCTGGCTTTGTCGCCTTTGCCACTTGTCAGTAGGGGACGGTTCTTGATTGACTCATTTCGCCTTTGAGGTGGGTGGCATCCTTGGGGCGGGTTCCTTGAAGGGCATGGGGGTTTGTGTTAATATAGGGAGGAAATCTGGGGTACGCTTGGAGGATGCTAATGGGTTTGTTGATTGCGCTGGCTGTGGTTTTGTTGGATCAGGGCACAAAGTTTCTGGTTCAGAGCAAACTGGTTGAGGGCATGTCTGTTCCGGTGATACCGCACTTTTTTTATTTGACCTATATCAAGAATCCGGGAGCGGCTTTTGGCATGCTGGCCTACCGGACTCAGTTTTTTGTGGTGATTTCTCTCATTGTGGTGGGGGTAATTGCCTATTACTATCCTAAGGTGCCACGGGAATGGGTGCTCTTGCGGGTTGCCCTGGCCATGCAGGCCGGCGGGGCGCTAGGCAATATGATTGACAGGATTCGCTACGGCAGGGTGGTTGACTTTTTAGATTTTCATGTCTGGTCATATATCTTTAATCTGGCAGATGCGGCGATTACTATCGGGTCGGTAATTCTGGCTTTTTACTTTATCGCCGGTACAAAAAAAGAAAAACAGGCAAGCCCGGGTGAAGGGCAGCAAAGCGAGGGTTAGGCCTTGGAAGAATCAGATATCTTTCTGGAACAGGTTGACCCCGAAAATGAAGCTGTACACCGCTTCGCTGTTTCTGCGGATTCTGCCTGCTCCCGCCTGGATGTGTTTCTTACCGAAAACTTGGCCGGCTTTACCCGTTCCTATGTTCAGAAACTGATTGAAGAGGGCCGGGTGGAGGTAAGCGGGCGCCCGGCGGTCAAGTCCAATCTGCGCCTCATTGCCGGCCAGGAAATTCTTGTGCGGATTCCGCCGCCGCTGGAACTCAGCCTGGAGGCGGAAGATATCCCCTTGGACATCGTTTATGAAGATGCCCATCTCCTGGTCGTGAACAAGCCGCAGGGCATGGTGGTCCATCCTGCGGCGGGGAATTACAGCGGTACCCTGGTGAATGCCCTGCTCCACCACTGCCGCGATCTCTCCGGCATAAACGGGGTGGCGCGTCCCGGCATTGTCCACCGCATCGACAAGGACACTTCAGGCCTGTTGGTGGTAGCCAAGACGGACTTGGCCCATCTGGGATTGGCGGAACAAATCAAGTCCCACACCATGGCGAGGCGGTACCTGGCACTCTTGCATGGGGTGATGCCAGAGCCGGGCGGGACTGTAGACGCACCCATCGGCCGGGACCCCAAAGACCGGAAGAAAATGGCGGTGGTCCATATCCATTCCAAACCGGCCATAACCCACTACACGGTACGTGAGCGTTTTCTGGAACATACCTATGCCGAATGCCGTTTGGAGACCGGCAGGACCCATCAAATCAGGGTGCACATGGCCTATATCAACCACCCGGTTTTAGGCGACCCGCTCTACGGTCCCCATAGAAACAAGTTCGAACTTGAGGGCCAGGCGCTTCACGCCGCCCTGCTGGGCTTTACTCACCCCGTGAGCGGGGAAGTGATGGAGTTTACCGCCCCTCTGCCCGGATATTTTCAGCTCCTTCTGGCAGAATTGAGGCAGGGTGGGAAGCGCTAAACCGCGGGCAGCAGAACCAGGTGGAAAATTCCCGCGCAAGAGGGTATTGGCGGTGTGAACGTTTGCACGCTGCGTCGAACGCTTTGAGCAAATGGCAATCTGCTCTTGAAGAGCGTAAAAGAATTGAACGGTCCGCGTCTTGCAGGAAGGGTGTCTGGCCGAACAGACGAAGACAGAAAATGCCGTCTCCAGTGTGAACTGGAACGGCATTTTTTATGGGGGAACCAACTTAGTTTTGCTTAGCTGTTGGAGGCTGTGGAACCGGTTGTGCTGCTTGAAGCGGAATTATTGCCCGACTGAGTGGGAGGCGTTGTGCCGCCGGGATTGGACTGGCCTAAGTCCTGGCTGATTTTTTGCAGGTCGGCAAGAATCTTTTGGTAAACATTGATGCGGTTTTGAATGTCGGACTGGATCTTTTGCAGGTCAGCGGCCATGGCCTGGGTGTTCCCGGCCTTGTTGTCGGTCTGGAGCTTCTGCCAGTCCGCTTTGGCGGTTTGAGCGGCCTGAATGGCGCTCTGGATTTCATCCTGCATGGGAAGCATGTCGTTCAGGGCCGCCAGGAGAGCGGTATAGTTTTTGGCCTGGCGGTCGGCTCTGATCTGCTGGCGGATGGTCTGCCTCAGGCTGTGGATTTGCTGCCGCAATTGTCTAGCCTGGGCCTGCAGTTGGCGGATGGGTCCCATGTACTGCTGGAACTCCTGGGCTTGTTGCAGGCGCAGGATTTCCTTCTGGATCCGGTCTTTGGCCTGCTCCAACCGGTTGGCGGGAGTCTGGGTACCGGGTTGGGCCGGCTGGACGGTTGCAGGAGTGGTGGAGCTGGAAGCTTGGGTACTGTCATCGGCTAGAGCCGGGATGGAAAAACTGAGCATAAAGCTGGCAGCCAGGGCGGCAGCCATAAATTTATTGAACTTTCGCATGTGTGGTCTCCTTTCACTACTTGCATTTCAAAAAGATTGCCCGCATAACCTATGCTTCGGGTTGGAAATATTATCTGTTCAGAGAGGGGTTAGAGCTTGCCCATGCTCTTATCGAGGGCGTCGAGTGATTTGTCCAGGTTATTCAGGTTCTTGTCAATTTGGCTGTCAATCTCGTTCCGGCCTTTTGCGGTGTTCACGTCAATGCTTTTCAACTGCTGCGGCGAGGTGATTAGGTTTTTGTCCGCCGCTGCCGAACTGGCGGTCTGCGCGGCCGAATTTGGCGTGGCGCCTGGTTGGGGGCCGCAGCCGCTCAGAGCTATGGTTAGCGCTATAATGGCGGCACCGGCGAGCAAAGCTCGTTTCTTTGGCAAAGGGGGTCGCCTCCTTTCGTATGTACTTGCTTGACATGTTTTAACTATAACCGAGGTAATTAAACTAGCTGCAACCAAATTGTCAACAATTATTAAAATAAGATTAGAAATTTGGGACAACGATTAGTAAGTTAGCCGGCATACTCTCGGTTTTTATCCTTGTCTAAGACTCCCACTTCTATAAGTGGGAGTGGTTACGCCGTATTCCGCTTCGGTGGGGGTAGAGTCCCCCACCGAAGACCCGATGTTATGCGGAAGCTAAACGAGTTCACTGGGAAAAAATCTTGTTTCAGCCTTGTTTGGTTGACTTTTGCAGCTTGGTCTGGTAATGTGGTAGTGACAATCAAACATAGATTGCTCTTGCTCTGGACCTTTAAAGATAGTCCCGTGAGGCTGATAAGGTACGCAGAGGGTTGGTTTTCCTGCCTGCCTACGTACGTACGCAGGTTTTTTGCTCTCTTGGCTTGAAGTTTAATACTGGGAGGGACTCGACGTGAAACTGGTTGAGAAAAATCAGATCATGGACCAGGACGCCATGCGCAGGGCCGTTACCCGAATTGCCCACGAGATTATTGAAAAAAACAAGGGAACCGAGGGGCTTGTCCTGGTGGGTATCCGGCGGCGGGGAGTTCCATTGGCAGTGAGGCTGCAGGCCAAGATCAATGAGATTGAAGGAATTAACCTGCCCCTGGGAGTTTTGGATATCACGCTCTACCGTGATGACCTGACGACCTTGGACCACCAGCCTGTGGTACACCGCACCGAGGTGCCTTTCGGTATTCAGGGCAAAAAAGTAGTCCTGGTGGATGACGTGCTCTACACCGGGCGGACAGCGAGGGCGGCTCTGGACGCGATTATCGACCTGGGCAGACCGCAGCAAATCCAGTTGGCCGTCCTGGTGGACAGGGGACACAGGGAACTGCCGATCCGCGCCGACTACGTGGGCAAAAACCTGCCAACCTCCAGCAAAGAGGTGGTATCGGTCAGGGTAATGGAAATTGACCAGGAGGACAGGGTAGTCCTCAACGAAATCAGCGATTAGTCAGTGTACCTTTAAATCCGGTCCCGTGAGGCCGGCAAGGGACAGTGGGCCTGATTGGTTATGGTGATTAGGACCTTCTCTTGCGCGGCAAGAGAAGGTCTTTTTGCATTTTTCTGCCGGGACAGGGGCAATGTAAGTAGTTAGGGAGGCGAGTAACATGTGGAAACGAAAGGATCTCCTGGGCATTAAGGAACTGTCCGCCGACGAGATCAACCAGATTCTGGACCAGGCCGTTCCCATGAAGGACATCATCAAGCGGGATATCAAAAAGGTGCCAACCTTGCGCGGCAAATCGGTTATTAACCTTTTCTACGAACCCAGTACGCGGACCCGCACCTCCTTTGAACTGGCGGGCAAATACCTGAGTGCGGATACGGTAAACATCGCGGTTAGCACCAGCTCCGTGGTCAAAGGGGAAACCCTGATTGACACGGGCAAGACTATCGATGTCATGGGGGCTGACATAGTTGTGATTCGCCACCAGGCTTCAGGAGCGCCTCATCTCCTGGCGAAACACATCAAGGCCAAAGTGATTAACGCCGGGGATGGCGCCCATGAACACCCGACCCAGGCTCTCCTGGACTTGTTTACTATCAAGGAGGCCAAGGGAGCCTTCGAAGGTTTGACGGTGACTATCCTGGGCGATATCCTGCACAGCAGGGTTGCCCGCTCCAACATCTGGGGACTCAGTAAACTGGGGGCCAAAGTCAGGGTGGCAGGACCCAGCACTCTGATGCCGCCGGGAATTAAGGAATGGGGAGTGGAAGTATATCACCGGGTTGAGGAGGCCCTGGAAGGGGCCGATGTGGTGAACGTGCTTAGATTGCAGCTGGAGCGGCAGCAGAAAGGGCTTTTCCCCACTATCCGGGAATACGCCCGGCAGTGGGGGCTAAACGCCCGGCGGGTAGCCCTGGCCAAACCCGGAGCGCTGGTCCTTCACCCAGGGCCTATGAACCGGGGCGTGGAGATCAGCCCTGATGTGGCTGACGGGCTGCAGTCTTTGATTACCGAACAGGTCACAAATGGAGTGGCAGTGCGCATGGCCATACTTTATCTGATGTCAGGAGGGGGAGTAGCCGATGTTCCTCGTTAAGGGCGGGATGTTAATCGACCCTGCCGCCGGTATCAAAGCGGTTAGGGATATTTTGCTCCAGGACGGCAGGGTGGTAGAAATAGGCGAGCACCTGGAGATACCGGAAGGTGCGGAAGTATATGATGCCACAGGCAAACTGGTCACCCCTGGACTGATTGATGTGCATGTGCACCTGCGGGAGCCGGGATTGGAGGCCAAAGAAACCATTGCCAGCGGTACCAGGGCGGCGGCCATGGGGGGATTCACCGCTGTGTGCTGCATGCCTAACACCAATCCGGTGACGGACAGCCTGGCCCTGGTGGAAGCAGTCCAGTCCATCGTCAGGCGGGACGGCGCAGTGAGGGTTTTTCCCATCGGGTCCATTACCAAGGGATCTGCGGGCCAGGAACTGGCGGAAATCGGCGACATGGCCCAGGCTGGAGTCAGGGCGGTGTCCGATGACGGCAAGCCTGTATCCCGAGCGGAAATCATGCGCCTGGCCCTGGAGTATGCCAAGATGTTTGGAGTAACCGTGATTTCGCACTGTGAAGAGCAAAGCCTGGCTGGGGACGGTGTGATGCACTATGGCCCCATGTCGGCCATGCTAGGCCTGAAAGGGATTCCCGCTGCGGCGGAAGAGGTGATGGTGGCCAGGGACATTATCCTGGCTGAAGCCTCAGGGGCCAGGCTGCACATAGCCCATATCAGCGCCAAAGGCTCGCTCGAACTGGTCCGGGCCGCCAAAGCCCGCGGGGTCAAAGTGAGCTGCGAGGTCACTCCCCATCACTTAAGCCTAAGTGACGAAGCGGTTTCAGGCTATTCCACATCCACCAAGGTCAATCCGCCCCTGCGCTCCTTGGAGCACATTACGGCCTTGCGCCAGGGGTTGGCGGATGGAACCATCGACTGCATCGCCACGGACCACGCGCCCCATACCCTGGAGGAGAAGGCGGTGGAGTTTGCCGCCGCTCCCTTCGGTCTGGTGGGCCTGGAAACCGCTGTGCCTTTGATCCTGGACATGGTGAGAAACAACGAGCTGGACATAGAGCGCGCCGTTGCGGCCCTAAGCTCGAATCCGGCGCGGATCTTCGGCCTGCCCGGGGGAACCCTCCGGCCCGGCAGCCCCGCCGACCTGACTGTGATCGATCCGGACCTGGAACTGGTGCTTAAGCCGGAAGACCTCAAGTCCCAGGGCAAAAATTCCCCCTTCCTGGGCATGGCACTAATAGGCTTCCCGGTCCTGACGATGGTGGAGGGCAAAGTGGTAATGAGGGATAGAAACCTCCTCGTAGACTAGGACAAAGGGGACGGTTCTTGCTGTCCTAGCGAGTGTCACGGGGACTGAGTGTCATGTCAAGGGGACTGTCCCCATGACACTCCCGTGAAAAAGTGTCAGGTGAAGTGTCAGGGGGACTGTCCCCGTGACACTCCCACCCGTGACACTCCCATGACACTCTTGGACGGCCGTGGCACGGCTTAAATGCTTAAGCCATTCTGACTCCTGACTCCTGAATTCTGACTTCTCACTCTACAGTGCGTCCTACAATTATGAGGAGGAAAGAGATGAAGCTTTATTTGGTGCTGGAAGACGGCAGTGTTTTCCCCGGCGAGTCCTTCGGGGCCCTGGGGGAGACTACGGGAGAAGTGGTGTTCAACACCGGCATGACCGGATATCAGGAAATCCTGACCGACCCTTCCTACTGCGGCCAGATCGTGACCCTGACCTATCCCCTGATAGGAAATTATGGCGCCAATGCTGAAGACCTTGAGTCCCCCAAGCCTGCCTGCCAGGCCCTGGTGGTGCGGGAAATCTGCCAGGCGCCCGGCAGTTGGCGCCAGGAAGAAAGCGTAGCTGAATTTTGCAGCCGCAGCGGTATTGCCGGGATCTACGGCGTGGATACCAGGGCTTTGACACGGCACCTGCGTCACAGGGGCACCATGCGGGGCATACTAACCAGTGATTTGGAGCGTGGCTCTAGCTGGGCAGTTAAGGTACAGGAGGGAACAGAACCGGTGCTTCCCTCGGGATTGGTGGAAAAGGTGTGCACCAGGGAAGCTTACCACATTTCCGGCCAGGGGCCCTTAGTGGCCGTGCTGGACTTCGGAATCAAGCAAAATATCTTGCGTACGGCCCATGAACAGGGATGCCGCCTGGCGGTGCTGCCCGCCTGGGCCAAGCCGGAGGAAATCCTGGCCCTAAAGCCTCAGGGCCTGCTCCTTTCCAATGGACCTGGGGACCCCAAAAATGTGCCTTACGCCATCGAGAATATCAAAGTCTTGCTGGGACAGCTGCCCATATTCGGCATCTGCCTGGGCCATCAGCTTCTGGCCCTGGCCTTGGGTGCGGATACTTACAAGCTTGGCTTCGGCCACCGCGGCGGCAATCACCCGGTGCAGGACCTGTATACCGGCCGGGTTAATATCACTTCCCAGAACCATGGCTACGCCGTATCTGACGCATCCATAGAGGGGCTGCCCTTGGAAGTGACCCACCGCAACCTGAACGATAATACGGTTGAGGGCCTGCGCCACCGGGAGTTGCCGGCTTTCTCGGTCCAATACCACCCGGAAGCTGCCCCAGGACCCCACGACAGCGAATACCTCTTCGGCGAGTTCTTCAAACTCTTCCAAGGGAGGCAATGATATGCCCAAGAACCCAAACCTCAACAAAGTCATGGTGATTGGCTCCGGACCTATCATCATCGGCCAGGCGGCCGAGTTTGACTACGCCGGGACCCAGGCCTGCCGGGCCCTGAAAGAAGAAGGAATCCGGGTAGTCCTGGTGAACAGCAATCCGGCCACTATCATGACGGACGCCAACATCGCCGAACGGGTGTATATCGAACCCCTGACACCTGAATTTGTCGCGAAAATCATCCGCCAGGAAAAGCCCCAGGGGCTTCTGCCTACCCTGGGAGGCCAGGTCGGTTTAAACATAGCTTTGAAGCTGGCAGAAGAGGGAGTACTGGAGGCGGAAGGAGTTGTCCTCCTGGGCACCCCGCTGGAAGCCATTAAAAAGGCGGAAGACCGGGAATTGTTCCGCGAGATGATGGCTAAAATCGGCGAGCCTGTACCCGAGAGCGTGATTGTCTCCGATGTGGACAAGGCACTGGAATTCGCGCGGGAGATCGGCTTTCCCTTCATCGTGCGGCCTGCCTACACCCTGGGCGGTACCGGGGGCGGCATCGCCAACAACGAGGCGGAACTGGCGGAAATATCCAAGCGGGGCATCAAGGCCAGCATTATCAGCCAGATCCTGGTAGAGCGCAGCGTAGCCGGCTGGAAGGAAATCGAGTATGAGGTGATGCGGGACGGCGCCGATAACTGCATCACCGTCTGCAACATGGAGAACCTGGACCCGGTTGGCATCCACACCGGTGACAGCATTGTGGTGGCCCCCTCCCAGACCCTCTCGGACAAGGAATACCAGATGCTGCGCCGGGCATCCATCAATATTATCCGGGCCCTGGGCATCCAGGGAGGGTGTAACGTCCAGTATGCCCTGGACCCGAAATCATTTAAGTACTATGTGATTGAGGTCAACCCCCGGGTAAGCCGCTCCAGCGCCCTGGCCTCCAAGGCAACGGGCTACCCCATCGCCAAGGTGGCCAGCAAGATTGCCATCGGCTACACCCTGGCGGAAATCCGCAATGCCGTGACTCAAAAGACCTCAGCCTGCTTCGAGCCGGCCCTGGACTATGTGGTCTTAAAAATACCCCGCTGGCCCTTCGACAAGTTTACTTCCGGCAACCGCATCCTGGGCACCCAGATGAAAGCCACCGGCGAAGTCATGGCCCTGGGCAGGACCTTTGAAAGCGGCTTGCTGAAAGCAGTCCGCTCCCTGGAAATCGGCTCTTACGGGCTCATTCTGCCCGCCAACCGGGAACTCTCGGATGAGGACCTTAGGGCCAAGCTCGTCAAGGCTGACGACCAGCACTTATTTTACATAGCGGAAGGGTTCCGGCGCGGCTGGTCCCCGCTGGAACTGGAAGAGCTCACCCAGTGGAACCCCTTCTTCCTGGCCAAGATCAACCACATTGTCGAGATGACCAAGAAGCTGGCTGAAGAAGGGCAGAGCGAGGAGTTTAGAAGCCTGGTGCGGGGTGATGAGATCTGGCGGGATGAAGTCTATGATGAGTTTTACTCCCTGCTGATTGAAGCCAAGGATCTGGGGCTGTCGGACCGGGAGGTTGCCGTCTGCCTGGGAATCAAGGAAGAAGAGGTTGAAAGGGTGCGGAAAAAAGCCGGCATCAGGCCGGTCTACAAGATGGTGGACACCTGCGCCGCCGAGTTTGAAGCGGCCACACCCTATTACTACTCCAGCTACGACCGGGAAGACGAAGTTGCTGTCACCCCCCGGCCGAAGGTGGTGGTCTTGGGTTCCGGGCCAATCCGCATCGGGCAGGGAATCGAATTCGATTACTGCTCGGTCCACTCGGTGTGGTCCCTGCGGGAGCAGGGTTATGAGTCCATCATCATCAACAACAACCCCGAGACCGTGAGCACGGACTTCGACACTTCGGACCGGCTCTATTTCGAGCCCCTGGTGCCGGAAGATGTGATCCACATCCTGGAGAAGGAAAGGCCTGAAGGGGTAATCGTTCAGTTCGGGGGCCAGACCGCCATCAACCTGGCCTTACCCTTGAGCCAGCGGGGCTTTAAGACCCTGGGCACGGCGGTGGAAGACATCGACCGGGCCGAGGACCGGGAAAAGTTTGACACACTGCTGGAGGAACTGCAGATTCCCCGGCCGGCCGGGGGCACTGTGTATAACGTAGAGGACGCGAAGAAGGTAGCCGAAGACCTGGGCTTTCCGGTCCTGGTGCGGCCTTCCTACGTGCTTGGCGGCAGGGCCATGGAGATCGTTTACAACCAGGAAGATCTGGTGAACTATATGACCACCGCCGTCCAGGTAACACCCGACCACCCGGTGCTGGTGGACAAGTACCTCCTGGGCAAGGAAATCGAAGTCGACGCTATCGCCGACGGCGAGACAGTGTTTATCCCGGGCATCATGGAGCATATCGAGCGGGCCGGGGTCCATTCCGGTGACTCCATTGCGGTGTACCCGCCCCAGAACCTGACGTCCAAGGCCTTTGGGCAGATAGAGGACTACACCATGAAACTGGCCCGGGCCCTGAAGGTCAAAGGGCTGCTGAACATTCAATATGTACTCTACGAGGAGCAAATCTACGTTATCGAAGTGAACCCCCGTTCCAGCCGTACCGTACCCTATCTGAGTAAGATAACCGGGGTGCCCATGGTGAATATCGCGACAAAGGTGATCATGGGCCAAAGCCTGAAGGAGATGGGATTTAAGAGCGGGGTAGGCCCGAGCCCGCAGTTTGTGGCTGTAAAGGCCCCGGTCTTCTCCTTCGCGAAACTGTTGGAAGTGGACACTTCCCTGGGACCGGAAATGAAGTCCACCGGGGAAGTCATGGGCATAGACAGCACTTACGCCAAGGCCCTCTACAAGGCCCTGGTCTCGGCCGGTTCCCAGGTGGAGCCCCACGGCAACCTGCTGATTACGGTGGCGGACAAGGACAAGAATGAGGCAGTGGCGATCAGCCGCCGCTTTGCAGCCCTGGGGTACCACCTGTACGCTACGGGCGGGACAGCCCGCTATCTGCGCGAGCATGGGCTTCAGGTCCAGTCGGTGCAGAAGATCCAGGAAGGCTCCCAGGAAATTGTGGAGATGATCAAAAAGGGCGTTTTGGGCCTGGTGATAAATACTTTGACCCGGGGCAAGCGGCCCGAAAGCGACGGCTTCTTAATCCGCCGCTCGGCGGTGGACCATGGGGTGCCCTGTTTGACGAGTTTAGACACGGCGGGGGCCATCCTGCATGTGCTGGAGTCCAAGAGCCCGCCGCTCATGCCGCTTCAGTCCTATGTGCCGGAAGAAGGTGCGATGAATGGCTGACCTGTTTCAGGCCAGGGTTCTGAGCAATAGTGAGGTCTGTCCGGGCATCTTCAGCCTGGTGCTGGAGGAGCCGCGTCTGGCCGCCCTTGCGCAGCCGGGCCAGTTTCTCAATATCCGGGTGAATGCAGAGACTTCGCCGCT
This sequence comes from Bacillota bacterium, assembly GCA_021811155.1. Classification (GTDB taxonomy): domain Bacteria; phylum Bacillota; class Desulfitobacteriia; order Desulfitobacteriales; family JAJXUE01; genus JAJZPO01. The sequence goes on from JAJZPO010000087.1 coordinate 11,336, forward strand.
CCTGCGGCGCCCCCTGAGCATCCACTGGGTGGAAGAAGGGCGAGTGGAAATCCTGTTCCAGGCAGTGGGGAAGGGGACAGAGATACTGGCCCGGGTGCGTCGGGGGGAGAGGTTGGATGTCCAGGGCCCTCTGGGCCGGGGCTTTGACCCGGACCCGGGGGACAGGACACCGGTCCTAATTGGCGGGGGTATAGGCATCGCCCCTTTGGGGTTTTTGGCCCAGCGGCTGAAGGGACGAAAAGTGCTGGCACTTTTAGGGGCCAGAAACGGAGAGGCGCTGGCCTGTTCCGGCGGCAGCAAGCTGGAGGGACTTGGCGCTACGGTCCATGCTGCTACGGATGACGGTAGCCTGGGACGGCATGGCCTGGTGACGGAACTCTTGTCCGAAGTCCCGGCGGATGGGATTATTTACGCCTGCGGGCCAGGCCCCATGCTCAGGGCTGTGGCCGGCTATGCGCTGGCCAAGGGTATTCCCTGTCAGGTCTCCCTGGAAGAGCACATGGCCTGCGGCGTAGGGGCCTGCCTGGGCTGCATTTGCAAAGGGCTTGCAGTCAATGGCGAGAGCGTGCACAAGCGGGTGTGCAGTGACGGCCCGGTATTTGACGTCCGGGGGGTGGACTGGAGTTGAAGGGCAGGGAAGTGAGCTTAAACGTAAACCTCGGCGGAATAGAATTGAGAAACCCTGTAACCACCTGTTCCGGTACTTACGGTTTTGGGGAAGAATACGCGCCCTATGTCGACCCGGCAAGCTTGGGGGGGATAGCGGTAAAGGGGCTGACCCGGGAAGTGCGTCCGGGCAACCCCATGCCGCGCCTGGCCGAGACACCCAGCGGCATGCTCAACTCCATCGGCTTGCAGAATCCCGGCATTGACGAATTTATCGCCAGGTACCTGCCGGAACTGCGGCAGCTAGACACTAAAGTTCTGGCCAATATTGCCGGTAACAGCGTGGAAGATTATGCTTACGTGACCTCCAGGCTGGAAGAGGCCGGAGGGATTGCCGGCATTGAGGTCAATATTTCCTGCCCTAATGTGAAACACGGCGGGATTCAGTTTGGTACGGACCCCAAAATGGCCGCCCAAGTGACCAGGGCGGTGCGGAAAAACACCAAACTGCCGGTCATAGTTAAGCTTTCCCCCAATGTCACAGACATCACGGAAATTGCCCGGGCGGTGGTGGATGCGGGGGCGGATGCCGTCTCCCTGATCAACACCCTTCTGGGCATGGCCATTGACATCAGGTCGAGACGGCCGGTCTTGGCCAATGTCCTGGGCGGCTTGTCGGGGCCGGCTGTGAAGCCTGTGGCCCTGCGCATGGTCTGGCAGGTTTCCCAGGCGGTGAAGGTGCCGGTCCTGGGGATGGGAGGAATCCTCACAGCTACGGATGCCATAGAATTTATGCTGGCCGGAGCTACAGCGGTGGCAGTAGGCACAGGCAACTTCGTCAACCCCAGGGCTCCACTGGAAATCGTGGCGGGGATAGAGGAATACTGCCGCGCTAACGGCGTGAGGGACGTTAACGAGTTGGTTGGGGCAGCCTGGATATGAGGCGGGAAGAAAAACGACAGATTATTTACCTAATTTGCTAGGACGGCAGAACCGTCACCGTGTCCTACAGGCTGGCTAAATTAAAAGGCGACTTGTGGATTAGTGGGAACCGCCCTGAAATGCTCAAAGTGAGTCAGTGAAGAACCGTCCCCGAGTGACTCAAGAAAGGGGTTTTGCAATAGTGTCAGCAGCGGAGTCGGTGATAATTGCCTTGGATGTGGATGCCAGGGAGAAGGCTTTGGAGATGGTCCGTAAGCTCTCACCCGGGGTGAGCTGGTTTAAGGTGGGAATGGAGCTGTTTTCCGCCGTGGGACCGGAGATTGTGCGGGAGATTGCGGCGACCGGGGCCAAGGTCTTTGTGGACCTGAAGTTTCACGACATTCCCAACACGGTGGCGGGAGCGGGTGCGGCCATCACCCGGCTGGGGGCCGCCATGTTCAACGTCCACTGCAGCGGCGGGCGGGAGATGATGCGCCAGACCCTGGAGCGTTCGCGCGAGGCTGCCCTGAAAGATGGCTTGGAATTGCCCAGGATCATCGGGGTAACGGTGCTGACCAGCATGAGCCAGGAGGTCTTGAAGGGGGAAATCGGAGTGGGCCGGGATATGACGGAGCAAGTCAAGGCCCTGGCGCTGCTGGCCCGGGAGGCCGGTCTGGACGGGGTGGTGGCCTCGCCGCGGGAAATTGAGGTAATCCGGGCTGAGTGCGGACCTGACTTTCTGATTGTAACCCCGGGAGTGCGGCCCTCCTGGTCAGCCCGGGACGACCAGCACCGAGTGATGACTCCCGCTGAGGCTTACAGGCTTGGCGCCACCCACCTGGTTGTGGGCAGGCCTATCACCGGCGCTCCGGATCCCAGGGAAGCCTGGAACAAAATCGTGGCAGAAATGGAGGAGAAAGCATGACAAGGGAAGAAATCGCAGCGGTATTTACCAAGTGCGGCGCTATGATGGAGGGGCACTTCCGCTATACCTCCGGGCTGCACGGCAGTGTTTACATGCAATGCGCCCAAATTCAAAAATATCCCGAGTACAATGAACTGCTCTGCCGGGAATTGGCGGAAAACTTCCGGGATAAAGATGTGCAGCTGGTTGTAGGACCTGCCGTGGGAGGGATTCTCACAGCTTATGAGGTGGCCAGGCAGCTCAAGGTTCCGGCCATATTCAGCGAACGGGAAAACGGCGTGATGAAGCTGCGCCGGGGTTTTGCGATCGAACCCGGCACCCGGGTACTGGTGGTGGAAGATGTGATCACCACCGGCGGTTCGGTCCAGGAAGTAGTCAATATTGTCAGGGAATCCGGCGGGGTGCCGGTAGGTATCGGGGTTATGGTGGACAGGAGTGGAGGGAAGGCTGGGTTCGACGTGCCTCTGGTCCCTCTCCTGAAGCTCGACCTGGCCAATTATCCGCCCGAGGAATGTCCCCTCTGCAAGCAAGGCATACCGGTAATCAAGCCCGGCAGCCGCCAGGTTAGGGAAAACCAGTCCGCCGGGCATATTACCGTTTGAAGGGGCTGCCGAAAAGCAAGAAGGCAGGATTTTTGTCTCCACTTTCCAGTTGTATTAATGCCTAAGATAGCTAACTCCGTACCACTACGCAGTGGAACGGAGTTGTTTTTTGGGATTATAAACCACTTAGTGTCCATTATCTGCGTGATAATAGTTTTGGGTGGCTTGAACAGCTCTTTCTGCCAAGTCCTAGTCTGTTGTAATCCGGCGCCTGTTATGGGGATTCCTCCCAGTTTAGAAACTGTATTGCTCCAATGATTCCCTCCACTCTAAAAAACGTGGAAAAGGTTGACCCCAAACAAGGCTTGCGAGAAGTCCCATCCTCTTCAGGAAGAGGATGAATCGCATTCATTCCCATATTATGGTATAATACTTGAAAACGAATTGCAAAAAAAATTTCGCAAAAAAAGAGGGTACACCACTCCTTTTCTGGAATTTTATTGTTTGAGGTTCGGTCTGGATTACTAGAGTTACGTTCGATTTGAAGATGAAAGGGATACCATATGGAAAATGATAAGAAAA
>JAJZPO010000088.1 GCA_021811155.1 Bacillota bacterium
TTCCCTGGTTGTTTAATTAAGGGTCCTTTCATCCGGACACCTCGTATTTTACCAGGAGGGGCTTACTTTTTTCAAAGACCATCTGTTTTCATTACAGGAATGCTGAGGTAAAATTAAAGCCACTGACCTGGAGTCAGCGGCTTTTTTACTGCCTGTATTCGAGCCCCTTCCAATTAATGGTGCGTTTACCACACTCGCTGCAAGCCCATCAATGAGACCAAGAAACGGGCCAGACCGGCAATACGCCCGGCAAAATCCTGCGGGTTTTACAGCGCTATGCTGGGCAGGTAAAAAGTAAAATTTGTGCAGGTAACCTTTCTCAAAAAGCAATCTCTAACTCTTTCTCCTAAGCCTTCCGGCCTTTGACCTCATCTACCAAAAGGCCTATCCGGCCGTGGTCCCGGTGCTCCTGGTCGCACTCTACAGTTCCATACACTCGGGACTTTTCTCCCTGCTCTTAATCTTGGGGATTTGTGCCATCCTGGCCTATGCATTGCAAAAGGCGGCGGAAAAGGAGCTGCTTTATAAGAATAAGCTTGATGATGAAAGGCGTCTGAGGTATGAACTCGAGCAGGCCAAGGCGAAACTCCTCAGCTCCGCCAAAGACATAGCCCACTTGGCCGAGGCCAACTAACAAAACCGCATCGCCAGGGAAATCCACGACAATGTCGGGCACAGCATCGTCGGCATTCTGATTCATCTCCAGGCAGCCTTGTATCGCACTGGCCTCTTTCTTCTCAGCAACCTAGTCGACAGTAAACCTAACAAGAAAATGGCTAATCCTGCCAGAATAAGCTTCCAGGGCAGAACAACGAAGAAAAACTTAGGGGTCGAGGCACTCTCATTTGTCTCATACCTGAAGTTGCCTTGCGCCGTAAAGATGCCGAAGGAGGGCACATCCGGCCATTTTACCTGAAAAAGCCGCGAGTTTTTGGGCAGCACGTTCTCCCCGTCCACTGTCAAATCGGCCAACTGCATGCCCCAAAAGGTGCTGATTATTACTGTACCTGCCGGTTTAATGTGCACATTGCCCTCATTCTGAAATTGGATGCTAAAGTCAATCGGCCCCCTCTCTGTCAAACGGGGGCCACTGAGCAAGGCTTTACCGGCTTCTGTAATATTGCCCGAAACTGAGCTTCCAGGCGGCGGGGCCTCCCCTCCTGGCAAAGTTAGGGCAGCTGAACTTGTCACAGTTATGGGCACAAGCAGTATAGCAGCAAGAATCACAACGATTGTTTTTATTTTCCATCCCGACCGTTTGATCCCCATCCTCTTTTCCCCTTTCTCTTTGAAAGTGAGGATTTCCGTCAAAATCTTATACTGAAAATTCTAAAGACAATTTGCAAAATTTTTGTAAAACATTGGCTGAACCGTTAAAGGAATTTTGGAAAACTAGTTGAATGATACGGAATAGGAGCCGAGAGTCATAAAAATAAAAAGGGAAAGTGCGCCATGAGTTCAATCCCCCTGATCTCCACCCAGCTTGTACCCCCACATGTCAAAAACTGCATACGGCGGGTCAGACTCCGCACTCTCGGTCTTTCTATCCTCTCCCACCATGTAACTACCGTTATTGCACCGGCCGGCTACGGCAAAAGTGTTTGGATTTCCTCCCTGCTGGAGGAACCGGGCTGGCCCCCCACTGCCTGGCTCAGCCTGGACCGGCATGACAGCGAATCCTCAACCCTGCTCTTCCACCTGGTCCACTCCCTCAAGCTGATTCTGCCTGGGTATGGCAAAGACTCGCTGCGCACCCTGAACAGTCTGCAAGACGTGGGCCGTGACTGGTTGATTGCCGTATCCTCCTTGATTGAGGAAATTCCCAAACACAGTGAAATCGTTCTGGTTCTGGACGATTTCCACCTGATCGATAATAACAGAATAGTTTGCAAAATTGTGGAGCATCTTGTGCATTGGCTGCCCGCCGGTGTCCACCTGGTATTGATCAGCCGTAACAGCCTGCCTCTAAATCTCTCCCGCGAACTGGTTAGCGGCGAGCTGCTGGAAATCCAAAGCAACTTGCTGTTATTTTCGGCTGATGAATCGCGCCAGATGCTGCTGCGGTTAGGTTTGAATATGGGCAATGATGAGCTCGCAATAATTGACAACCTTGTTGAAGGATGGGCAGTTGGCCTTCGCCTGCTGGGGATGTACCTTAGACGGACAAATACTGACCTCAAGCAAGCACTGGCCGTATTAGAACATAATTACCCTGACTTATTTGCCTATTTGAGCAATGAGCTGTTTGACTACCTGCCGGACAACTTACAAAGTTTCCTAATGGATGCTTCGCTTTTGCCCTATCTGCAGCCCGATTTGTGCGATGCCGCTTTGCAGTGCACTGACAGCGCTGCCAAGATCAGCCAACTTTATTCGTTTGGGATCCTTAGCTTATTGGACCAGACAGAGGGCGGCAAAGCTTGGCGTCTGCACCATTTAATCTCGGAATTCCTAAAGGAAAAATTGCTGCAAGCCCGTGCCGCGGATGATATTGCAGCGGTCAGACAACGGGCAGCTGCTTTTTTTGAAAGCATTGGGGAGATTGACAGGGCCCTGGAACAAGTGACCGCATGTGCCGGCTGGGCAGATGCAGTAAGTCTAATCCATGCCCACGGTGACAAATATTTTTTGGAGAGCGGCCGTTTGGATGCGCTGTTCTCCTGGATTAACCGTTTGCCCGAAGACTATGTCGCCTGCGACCACCGGCTTTTATACTTAAAAGGAATGAGTATATTACATGTTGACTGGGAGGCGGCACTGGAACTCTTAGCCAATTCAGTTGATTTGGCTGAACAAGACGGAGACACAAGGGGACAAATCCGCTCTTTGATGGCTATGCTTGCTGCTTACACACTCGCAAACGATGCGAAAAAACTGCAAGAGACAGCAAATCGAATCCCGATTGCTGCCTCCCTGGTAAAAGATGCCTGGACCCGTGGAGTAGTACTGGTGGCCGGGCTCATGCATGCTGTCTCTGAAGATCAATTGAAACTTGGAGTCTGGTTGAGCCGTTTGGCCGGCAGGAGTAAACTTGATCCAGAATGGCGTATGTATTACCTGTTCAGTTCTGCAATCATTCAATACCGGCTAGGCAACATGGTTCAGGCAAAAAAGGTCGTCGAGGAGGCCCTGGCCCTTCCGATTGTGCGGGACAGCGATCGCTGGACCGGCACTGCCTACGAGATTCTTTCAGGTATCTACTGCGATACGGGGGACTACAAAAGAACTATCGAGCTAAGCCAGGAATTGCTCCGCCTCGGCCATAAATACAACATAACCCACCAGATAGCTTATGGTCACCGCCGCCAGGGCCGGGTACATCAAAGGCAAGGGCGCGTATCTGAAGCTCTCCGCGAGTTCGAACTATCACGCAGCGCTGCGCTGGAGGCCAACAATGTATTAATGGTCAATAGCGCAGATCTGGATATTATCCTCGTTCGCTCCATTGCCGGAGAAAATCCAACGAGCTTGTTGGAGGAAATTCACGGGGTGCAGAACAACATTCTGGCTAATCCAGGCCAGGGATACCAGGATTACGCCCTCTCCTTAGCTGGAGTAATAGCCAGGGAGGCTGGAGAACTGGCGCTGTCCCAACAGTGGTTGGAAGAATCGGCGGCCCGCAGCAGCGGCAAAGGCGCTAAACAGTTACTGACAGGAACTCTCCTCCATTTGGCTAAGCTCCACCTGCTCAAAGGTGAAGAACGCCAAGCTGACAGCAGCCTGCGCAGGGCACTGGGAATCGCGGCAGCAGCAGAGCTAGACGTGTTTTGGGATTGGCACCCGGAAACTGTTTACAGCATGTGCCGGCTGGCGCTGTTGAAAAATATCCAGCCAAAATGGGCGGCGCATATCCTGCGGCGCTGGTTCCCCCAACGAATGGTGCATGAAGCCGTCACTTTTTTGGTTCATCCGGACGAAAATGTGCGGTACTGCGTCACAGAACTGTTACAAGATATGACTCGAAAAACCGGAAAACCAATTGTTCACGTCAACTGTCTGGGTGATTTCCGCGTTTTTGTCAATGGAATTGAAGTTTCCAAATTAAATTGGAAAACCAAAAAAGCGGAAAGTCTGTTCAAATTTCTTATTATACACAGGCATCCACATCTGAAAGAAGTGATTATTGAGCAACTGTGGCCTGAATCAGACCCCAAGCTTGGAGACGCCAGCCTCCGCATGGCCTTAACTCATCTGCGCCAAGCCCTAGATCCTACCGATAGTGCAACTGAGAGCGTTATCCTCAGGCGGGGGATGATTTATCTAAACTTGGACATAGAAATACATACCGATTATGAGTTGTTTACTGAACGTGCCAGAAGCGCCCTTGAACAAGTCAACGCCGAAAACCCGGCCACTCTTGAGCTTTTTGAACAGGCTGCAGACCTGTGCCGAGGAGATTTTCTCCCAGACAACCTCTATGACGACTGGGCCGCCGGTATGCGTACCAGTCTGCGCGAGCTATATCTCCAACTCCTCTTAAAACAGCTCGAATTTTACCTAAAGCTTGGCAGGCAAGTTCCTGCCATTCAGACTGGCCGCCGTTACCTGGCTCTGGAACCCGCCGATGAATCGCTGACTAGAACAACAATGGAGTTGTTGTGGCGAAACGGGCAAAAGCAGCAGGCTTTGTCGGTATATCAAGAATTGGCTGCTGTTTTGGCTAAAGATTATGATCTAATCCCGTCTCACGAAACCAATAAACTTTATAACGAAATTCGCGGCAGTTAAAAGATGATGCACCCTAATACGACCCTATCACAGCTGATCTGGTTCATGCAGACCCTCACCATGGCGCCCCAAACAGATGTCAGCTTGCTCGGTTATAGCCGACCCTTCTCTGTGGCCATGCGCAGGGACTTCTCTTTCAAGTTCTCGGGCGGAATGTGCAAAACGTCCCGGCGCGACATGGTGAGTGAACCGCTGGGACAAACTGAGGCGCATATTCCGCAGCCGATACAAACCTCTTCATTTACCACCGGGATTTCAACCCCGTTGCCCTGGTCGCTCATCGCAATGGCATGGATTTGGCACCGGTCGGAGCAAATGCCGCAGGCGGCGCAGCTCTCCGGCTCCAAGGCCGGGATGAAGTTACTGGGATGGGTGGCAAACACCTGTTGTTCGTTGATATCCCGCAGCACGTGGCAGCAGCAGCCGCAGCAGCTGCAGATGTAGGTGGGCTTATTCATCACATTGTCACAAAGGTGAACCAGGCCCAGTTCCTGTGTTCTGTCAAGCACCTGCAGCAGTTCTTCCACCGTGGCCGCTTTGCCCAGACCTCTGCGCACAATCCATTCAGCGGCGCCGCCCAGGGACATGCACACGTCCAGCGGCGCCTCGCAGGCCGTACCCAGGTGAGTTGCTTCATGGCGGCAGGCACAGGTTGTTATGGCACCGCCGCCCGCCTGCCGGATAATCTCCGTAGCCCGCTCATAACTCAGCACTTCTGTTTCCACTGCCAGCGGGATTACGCTTTCATACACCAGGCTGCGCATCATTTTCGTATCCAGTCCGGCGATTTCCTGCGCTACCCCGTCACTGTGAAAGTAGTTTTCAAACAGCTCCGCGAGCTCTTTGAAGTTCAGCTGATCCCCTGTCCGCATAAAGGTGTATTCGAAGAATCCCACGATTACCGGAGCCAGCATGTAGTAATAGGTATCCTTGCGAGGAATATCCAGTACTAGTCCCTTGTCAGACATTCCGTCCAAGATGGCTTTTAACTGTTGCTCCTCAATGCCGGTGAGAGTAGAAATCTTGGCCAAGGGCATCGGCAGCAAAGGGAATTTGCTCCCCACCATAGCTTCGCTCTCTGTATACAGGCGGTGCAGAATTGCCATCAGGTGCTCATTAACCGGGGCGCCCTCCGGAGTCTTGCTCAGCCGCTCGGCCAGGGCCTGATAAATTTCTTCCTTGGCATTAACCAAATGTCCCATTAACCGTTCTCCTCCTCCATAACTTTTCTATTTCTTTTTGTGTTTCAACCTGTTATGCTCTAATAATATCACACTACCGTCCTGTCCATTGGTCAAAAATAATCCCTCTGCTGATAAAGCCGGTGGGAATATAACAATATCCCGCATCTCCCCACTCGCTGCCCCAGGAATTCCGTACGATAAAGTATGTGGTCCTCCCAAATCTCTTGAAGCCTACTATCAGCATGGCATGGTCGCCAAGAACTTGCTCACCTTTTGCCGGTGTCGGCACGACTCCGGATTTTGCCACAGCCTCGGATTCAAACGATTCCTAAAAATTAACCACTGGCCGGTTGGCCAGTGGTTTTCGCGTCCTGCGCAAAATACCCTATTCCTTGAACAGCTCGCCAAACTTCATTCTCAGGTCCCGCTTCAATATCTTGCCGCTGGGTGTCTTGGGCAGTTCCTCCAAAAAGACAACACTCTTGGGTACCTTGAAGCCAGCCAGGTTCTTGCGGCACAGCTCGATGATCTCGGTCTCTGAGATTTCCATACCTTTTTTCGGTACCACAAGGGCGCTGACCGCTTCCACCCACCTTGGATGGGGCAGGCCGACCACCGCCACTTCCGAAACCCGTGAATCCAGGTAGACTACTTCTTCCACTTCCCGGCTCGGCACGTTCTCGCCGCCGCTCTTGATCATGTCTTTCTTGCGGTCAGCTACGGTAATATAGTTGTCTTCGTCATACACCCCGATATCGCCGCTGTGGAACCAGCCGTGGGCGAAGGTGCTCTCGGTCTTGTCGGGCTCCTTGAAGTAGAAAAGCATGGCATGGGGACCGCGGCCGCAGATTTCGCCGGGCACACCCTCCTCCTCAATCTGGTTGTGCCCATCATCCTCCAGGCGGGTCTCCATGCTGAGCCCTGCCTTGCCGGCCGAACCCAGCTTGTTCAGGGCGTCTTCCGGCCTCAGCATGGTGTGGTAGGGGCCGAGCTCGGTTTGTCCGTAGTAGTTGTACCATTTCTTGCAGTTGGGCAGGCGCTGCATCAGCTCCTTCAACACTTCCACCGGCATGATGGAAGCCCCGTAATACCCTTTGCTGACCGAACTAAGGTCATACTTGTCGAAATCGGGATGGCGCATCAGGCCGATCCACACCGTGGGGGGGGCGAAACACATGGATACTTTATATTGGGCGATAATGCCCATGATGCTTTTGGGGTCAGCAGCGTAAAGAAGGATGTTGGTTGCTCCCACCATCAGGGCAGGAGTGAGGAAAACGTCGCGCTGGGCGCAGTGGTAGACCGGCAGGGCATTGATGTTTACATCTTCAGCCGTGTACTGTCCGTCGATGATGCAGCTGGTGTACTCTGCCAACAGTGCTTGGTTGGTCAGGATTACCCCTTTGGGCAGGCTCTCTGTGCCGCTGGTGTAGGTCATCTGCACCGGGTCCTCGATATTCAGTTCCACATCAGGCTCAGTAGCCGGATAGGCGCTGTACCAGGAGTCAAAATCCTTAAATCCCTCGGGTGCGGCGTCTCCCCGGCCCTGGGTGGACCAGACAAGTGTCTTCACGCTCGGCATCTCGTCCAGGACATCCTTTACCAGATCGTATAAGGCATCCTCTACGATGAAGACCTTGCTCTCAGAATGGTTGATGCAGTAGCTGATATCTTTCCCCCGTAAGAGGTAGTTAACGGCCAGGTAAATGCCCCCAGCTTTTGCCGTGCCCAGCCAGGTCAGCACATGGTGCACAGTGTTATGGGCCAGGATTGCCACCCGGTCATATTTCTCTATCCCTAAGTCAATGAGAGCGTTGGCAACCCGGTTGGCTTCCTCCTCCAATTGGCTGTAGGTAAGGGTAATGTCCCGATAAATCAGGGCCGGCTTGTCAGGATAGCGGTTAGCGCTGCGCCGGATGACATCGGCCACCACCCACCTGTTAACGTGGTTATACCGGCTGCGCAGAAATGCCACATTTTCCGCATTGATGACGTTGTATCGTTCTCTCTCACTTTCGGTCAAGGGCTTGTACTCTTTCACAGTTGAAACCCTCCCTTTTTAGTCCTCACATACTGCCTGCATCCCTCAAAAGCTTAGTTAAAGTTAATGATCCATAGGGGCTTGCGGTGCGGGTTGCTATCCCCCGGGATTAGAAAAGATCTTACTAACATTTTTCAATCATAATTGCTTTCCCCATGCCACCTCCCACGCATAGGGTTGCCAGGCCCCGCTGAATATTTCTCCGCCTCATTTCATGCAAGAGGGTCACCACCAGCCTGGAACCGGTGGAACCAACCGGGTGTCCCAGGCCGACTCCGCTGCCGTTCACATTCACGATCTCCCGGTCTAGTTCCAGGAGTTTTTCACAGGCCAAGTACTGGGCGGCAAAGGCCTCGTTCAGTTCAATCAAGCCGATATCAGCTAGATTAAGCCCTGTTTTCTTTAGGAGCTTCTGCACCGCGGGTACCGGTCCGTACCCCATAAGGTCGGGTTCCACTCCCGCCTTGGCGGATCCTATTATCCGGGCCAGAGGCTTGATGCCAAGCTCGTTGGCCTTTCCTTCCGACATCAGAACCACGGCTGACGCCCCGTCATTAAGCCCCGAAGAGTTGCCGGCGGTTACTGTGCCTTTTTCCTGGAAGGCCGGTTTCAGCTTGGCCAAGTCCGCTATGGACAGGCCGCGGCGGGGATGTTCATCCTGGCTCACCAGCACGGCTTCACCCTTGCGGGCTGGAACCGGCACCGGGACTATCTCCTCAGCAAAGCGTCCGTCATCCGTTGCTTTGAGAGCCAACAGGTGGCTGCGCAGCGCAATCTCATCCTGTTCCTCCCTGGTAATCCCGTATTTGTCCGCTAATCTCTCAGCCGTCTCCCCCATCATGATCTTGTAATCCGGGTCTGTCAGCATTTCCCAAAGGGCATCGGTCATCTCGCCATTGGTAAGCCGCTGGCCCCAGCGGGCGTTTTTCAGCACATAGGGAACGTTGCTCATAGACTCTGTGCCGCCGGCCACGATGATATCCGCGTCCCCCATGGCAATCTGGCGGTAACCCTGGACTATGGACTCCATGCCGGAAGCGCACTGCCTCTGGATGGTAACTCCGGTGGCAGTGACCGGCAGCCCTGCCCGGAGAGCAGCCACGCGGGCTATGTTTGGTTCATCGGAGCGCTGGGCGCAGTTTCCCAGCACTACCTCTTCCACTTGGCCCTTGTCTATGCCGGCCCTCTTGATAACCTCCTCAATTACCAGGCTGGCCAGCTGGTTGGCCATTAAACTTTTCATGGACCCGCCAAAGTCTCCCACCGGTGTGCGTACTGCGGCGACGATTACTACATCCTGCATTTTTCCTTCTCCTTATCACTTTTGCTAATATCAACTGTCCCTGTTACCCAGAAAAGCGCTTAACCGGTCCTCAAAATCACTGGTATCGCTGGCAGCCATAATGCTTTCCCTTTCCGCCTCAAGCTGTTCCGCCAGGCCGAAGCCTAAGGCTTTGTTCAGCAGCCTCTTGCTTTGGGCAAAGGCAAAAGCCGGTCTGGATACAACAGTTTCGGCCAACTGTCTGGCCCTTTCCATCAATTCCTCCGGCGGCGCCACTTGATTTATCAGCCCGAGGCTGAGGGCCTCGCCGGCCGTCAGCACGGGATCGAGCAGGAGGAGTTCGGCAGCTTTGGCCATGCCTATTTGCCTTGGTACCGTAAGTGTCCATCCCCCATCGGGAGTCAACCCTATGGAGGTATAAGCTTGCTTGAATTTGGCCCCTTCGGAGGCTATGCGCAAATCACAGGCCATTGCCAGGCTGAGCCCAGCTCCGGAGGTCACTCCGTTGATTGCCGCTATCACCGGTTTAGGCATTTGACGCAGGTCCATGATCAGCCGGTTCAGTTTTGGGATCAAAGCTCCGAAAAGTTCAGGTTTTGGTCCCTCCCAGGCGGCGAAGTACTTCACATCACCGCCGGCACAGAAGGCCCTTCCCATCCCTGTGATGATCACTGCCCGTACCTCCGGGTCGCGGCCCGCAGCAGCAATGGCCGCTCCCAGCTCCTCACTGAGCTGAAGATTGATTGCATTCAGGCTTTCCGGGCGGTTAAGTTGAATTGTTGCAACTTGACCCGCCCTCTCAACAGTCACAGCCTTTTCCATGATATCACCATCCTTTAAGCATTTGCCCCAAGTTACGAGGTGCTCAACTCAAGATTCCCCGTACTGTAGGGGTATATCTGCTACTTCTTTTTTCAATGAATAGACCGAATTTTCCTGCATTTTGTCTTTGAGGTCAGAAAAATAAGAGACAGTCAAAGTCTGTCTCTTTACTCCATTTTATAAAACTCCTTGCGCAGGCGTTTAATAATTCTCTTCTCCAGACGGGAGATGTAGGACTGGGAGATGCCAAGAAAGTCTGCAACTTCCTTCTGCGTCTTTTCCGTGCCTCCGTTTAAGCCAAACCTGAGTTCCATAATCTTTTTTTCCCGGGGCGAGAGCTTGGTCATGGCGGTTTGCAGCAGCTTGCGGTCAACTTCCTCCTCGATTGATTTATATATAATATCGTTGTCCGTCCCCAGCACATCGGAAAGCAGAAGTTCATTGCCATCCCAGTCGATGTTTAAGGGTTCGTCGAAGGAGACCTCGGAGCGGATTTTGTTATTTCTTCTCAGGTGCATCAATATCTCATTCTCGATGCAGCGGGAGGCGTAGGTCGCCAGCTTGATCTTTTTTTGCGGGTCAAAGGTGTTCACGGCTTTGATCAGCCCGATGGTGCCGATTGAAACCAGGTCCTCGATGCCTACGCCGGTATTCTCGAACTTACGGGCTATATAGACCACAAGCCGCAGGTTACGCTCAATCAGCACGCTCTTTACAGCCTTGTCACCTGTTTCCAGGCGCGAAAGCAGGAACATCTCTTCATCGGTGGAAAGCGGCGGGGGCAAGGCTTCACTGCTCCCGACATAATGGATTTCATCAACCAGTTTCAGTTTCTGCAGCAAACGGATAAGGACAAGCCGAAACTGCCATTTTACTTTAAGCAAAGTTTGCTTCATCCTAGCATTCCCCCTTATGTACTGTCAGACGGCTGCCGGCAGCAGGTCCGGGTGGAGTAAAGCGCGGTAGGCGCCGTCCGGGCTCAATTCCCTCGTATATAGTCCAACAATCACTTTGCCGGTCTGAACTTTGCCGGCCGGGGTTTCAATCTCCAATAAGTCCGGTACAAATCCAATCATAATGCCGTCCTGCTTGCCCACCGATGTGAAGGGCACCAGCCGCAGGCGCTCCGCCCAAAAGGTGTCCTGCAGGCAGGAGTCCAGGTCCCACAGGTCCGGTCCGGCAATTACCTGCTCGAACCGGGCAGGCAGGTATGGCAGGAGAACCTTGGCCTCCACTACTACCACGGGGCATTTGGTTACCGGGTCGCGCAGCTGGTTGCCGGTGTCAACAAACCCCTCCAGTGTCACTGCCGCCTGCCCAAAGACGATGCTCACAGGAAAGCGCAAAACCCTCTTCACCAGGGTCTTTTTAAGCCCCTTCCAAACCCAGCGCCCTATTACCGCCCAAAACAGCAAGGCCAGCGGAAAACCCCATACCAGGACATCCACCGCGCTGCCTGTACGCTGAATCAGATTGCGCAGGACTTCGTAGTTCCCGCTGCCCTCCAAGCCGGCGCTCATGGCGGTAAAACCGTAAATGGCTCCTCCCAAAGCAAATGACACCGCGTAAAAGTACCCCAATACGACCAGGAACTTTTTGAGCCTGAAAGGGTAGAAGGTGAGTCCGATTATGCAGCAGGAGACGAGAAACTTGATCACCATGGTGTACAGAAAGCGGATGTCAGGCAAAAAAATTACCAGCACATAAAGGCTGCCCAAAAAAGAACCGGCGGTCAAGCGACCGGTTCCGGCCTTGTACCCGCTTAGCCTGGATGTTATAGCCAGGATAATAAAGTCCATGGTAAAGTTAAGCAGCATGCTCTTGTCAAGGTAGATTACAGGCTGGGCCAAGGCGGATCCCCTCCCCATATCCCGAATTAATTATACACCCGCCAGTTTGCAGATTTATGTCGCAATTCCTGAAAATGGGTACAACAAATTACCCCTGTATCCCGTCAAGGATACAGGGGTAAGAAAAGCAATCCGGTCTATGCAGTTGTTCCCGGCCGGCGCCGGTTCTCCCTATGCTTGTTACCTGCGGCGCAAGAAAGCCGGAATATCAAGTTCGTCTGATGTGGCCGCGAAAGGCTTGATTTCCAGGTCGCTGGCTTCTTTGCGGGGCGGCCTGGCATCGAAGCCCGTGGCGATGACTGTGACCCGCACCTCGTCGGCCAGGTTTTCATCGATTACAGCGCCAAAAATAATGTTGGCCTCCGGGTCTGCGGCTTCGGCAATGATTTCAGCCGCTTCGTTGACTTCATAGAGGCCGAGGTTGGCGCCGCCGGTGATGTTCAGCAGGACCCCTTTCGCTCCCTCAATGGAGGTCTCCAGGAGCGGGCTGGATATTGCCATTTTGGCCGCCTGGGACGCACGGTTTTCGCCATTGGCGATGCCTATGCCCATCAGGGCTGAGCCTGTATCGGTCATGATAGTCTTGACGTCGGCAAAGTCCAGGTTAATCAATCCCGGTACCGCGATCAGATCAGAAATACCCTGCACTCCCTGCCTCAGTACATCATCGGCAATTCTGAAGGCTTCAGCGATCGAGGTGTGCTTGTCCACCACCTGGAGCAGCCGGTCATTGGGAATCGTAATCAGTGTGTCAACTTTCGATTTGAGGTCTGCTATGCCGTTGTCAGCCTGCAGGGCCCGTTTTCTGCCTTCAAACAGAAAAGGCCTGGTAACCACCCCCACAGTGAGGGCGCCCACTTCTTTTGCTATCTCTGCCACAACCGGAGCCGCGCCAGTACCGGTTCCACCGCCCATGCCCGCGGTCACAAAGACCATATCCGCGCCCTTTAAGGCCTGCAGAATTTCCTCCCGGCTTTCCTCGGCAGCCCGGCTGCCGATCTCCGGATTCGCCCCGGCTCCCAAGCCCCTGGTGAGTTTGGCTCCGATTTGAATTATGTTTTCCGCCCTGGACTGGTGCAGCGCCTGGGCATCTGTGTTAACCGTTATAAATTCAACGCCGCGGAGACCTGCGCTGATCATCCTGTTAATCGCATTACTGCCACCACCGCCGACGCCAATAACCTTGATGTTGGCGAATTGGTTAATATCCACGTCAAAATCCAGCATGAACTGTACCTCCCTATATTCTCCTGGCCCGGGGTAACCCGATGCAGCAATTGTCTTTGCTGGAAAATACTGTATACAAAGACTCATAGCTTTCATGCCTTCGGTCTATCCTATTTAGTTCTATGAAAAGGTGATTTTCCCTCTTTTTAGGCCGGAAAAATTAAAATAATTTTAAATAAAAGAGGCATGCTGCGCATGCCCTTTTTTCCTGCGTTTTGCGGCCTATTTATGTAAGAGATGGCGGCGGATAATCGCCAGATTCTGGAATAGCCGCACACCGAAAGCGAACACGGCTGCCAGGTACAGGTCAACTCCAAGTTGGTCCCCGATATATGCCAAAACCGCTGCCAGCAAGGTGTTGCTGAAGAAACCGGTGATAAACACCGTGCCGTCAAAATGGTCCTCCATGCCGGCCTTCACTCCGCCAAACACCGAATCCAGGGCTGCCAAAATCCCGACAGAAAGGTATTTGGTGTACTCCACAGGTACATGGACCGGAGCAAAAAAGCCGATGGCCAGTCCAATCAACAGACCCAAAACAGGTAGCCACATTGTTAGTTTCTCTCCTAAATTTCTTTAGTGTTGTTACAATAATACCCTTATAGCAACATGCTTTGCAACTTAATTTTTCAGAATTCAGAAGTTAGAATTCAGAATTCAGAATACTTCGGGTTCATAACCAGGTCTTTGATTCTGACTACTGACTACTGAATCCTGACCCCTTTAGCCTGCTCCTAAGTTGTCACCTTTTTCCCAGAACCGGCTTGCCGCTGGTTAAATCGAGATAATAGCCCACCCTGTAAGGCTTATAGGTTTTGTCCTGCAGGAACCTGTCCAGCAGGGAGAATTTCTCCTGGGCCTGGTCAGCTCCACCCAGCCGGATTTCCAGCCCGTCCCGTGTATACATCACCAGAGCATCCCGGTTGGCGGCGGAGAGTTCTCCCACCATGGAATAGAGGTCCTTGGGCAGCTGCAGCAGCAGTTTGAGCGCTTCCAAGAGGGCCGGGTTAGGAATGGCTTGTCCCAGATTCAGGTTTTCAGGCAGCTGGATGCCGGAGATGATGGGCATCGGCTGTTTGGGCCAGACGTCTGATCGCTGCAGAAAAACCCCCTGCTCGTCCACCTTGACAAACCCGTTTTTCACCGGAATCATGGCCACAGGTTTGCGCTCAACTATGCTAATTACGAGGGTATTGGGAAGCTTGCGGCTTACCTCTACCGCCTTCACCAGGGGATGGAGTGAGACGTTCTTCACGATATCCCCGGTTGAGACTTGAAAGATATTAACTCCTACCCCCACATTGACCAGGGCCAGAAGTTCCTGGCTCGAAACCAGGCTGTTCCCCTGGATCACAATCGTCCTCACATTGAAAAAAGGGGAGCGCAGAAATGCAAATATGGCCAAAACCCCCAAGATGGTAAGAACGATGACCCAAACCTTTTTGCTGCTGCGAACCATAGCTACCCCCTGGACAATCTTAATAGAGGAATTCAGAATTCAGACTCCCATGCCGCTACGCGGCGCCACTTATGAATGAAACAGGCCGGTAAGCTCAAGGGTGAATTTTCTTTCTGCGCAGAGAAGCATTACGGAGGAGCCGTTAGCATGCTCGGCGAGCGACTGAACGGGAGCACGAATGCTCGCTTCCTTATCCCCACGAAATTCTTGGGATTGTTTTTCAGGATGAAATTTCGTGGGGGCCCCATTATGCATGCTGGCTACGTTTGCGG
>JAJZPO010000089.1 GCA_021811155.1 Bacillota bacterium
CCAGCCTGCTCAAGATGGCCAAAAGGCGGGGGTTTTCCGACCTGGCCATTGGCCGCCTGACCAACCGCAGCGAGCTGAGTGTGCGAAAACTTCGGCTGGCCCATGGCATCAAACCTGCGTACAAAATAGTCGATACCTGCGCGGCGGAATTTGAGGCTGGAACACCTTATTACTACTCAAGCTACGAAGCTGAGGACGAAGGGGTTTCAGCTGACGTGCCCAAGGTGATTGTGGTTGGTTCAGGCCCAATCCGCATCGGGCAGGGGATCGAATTTGACTACTGTTCGGTCCACGCCCTCTGGGCGCTGGAGGAGGCGGGATACCAGTCCATCATCATCAACAACAACCCCGAGACCGTGAGCACGGATTTTGATACCGGGGATAAGCTGTATTTTGAACCTCTTACCCTGGAAGATGTACTGAATGTAATTGATAAGGAAAGGCCCCTGGGCGTACTGGTGCAGTTTGGCGGCCAGACCGCCATAAACCTTGCCGGCAAGCTGGCGGAGCAGGGGATTCCGGTTCTGGGCAGCCAGGTGGAGAGTATTGACCTGGCCGAAGACCGCCGTAAGTTTGCCGCTTTTCTGGAGCGGCTGGGCATCGCCCAGAGTGAAGGCAGTACCGCCACGAGCCCTGATGAAGCCCAGGAAATCGCGGCTGCCCTGGAATTTCCGGTTCTGGTCCGTCCCTCATACGTCATCGGCGGGCGGGCGATGGAAGTGGTGGAAAACCCGCAGGAACTGGCCGGCTATCTGAGTACAGCGATCAACGTCTCTCCGGACCACCCTATCCTGGTGGACAAATACCTGGAGGGAAAGGAAGTGGAAGTTGACGCTATCTCCGACGGCGAGACTACAGTGATTCCCGGCATTATGGAGCACATCGAGAGGGCAGGGGTGCATTCGGGGGACAGCATGGCCGTGTATCCGCCCCAAACCCTGACTCCGGCGGAAGTAAGCCAGATTGAGGAGATTACCTGCCGGATTGCCAGGGAACTGGGTGTCAAGGGGCTCTTGAATATCCAGTATGTAGTCTGCCAGGGCAAGGTTTATGTGCTGGAAGTCAACCCCCGGGCCAGCCGCACCGTACCTATCCTGTCCAAGGTAACGGGCATTCCCATGGTCTCCCTGGCTGTTAAGGTATGCCTGGGCCAGTCCCTGGCCTCCCTGGGCTGGCGCAGCGGACTGGCGGCGCCGGCGGATTTTGTCGTGGTCAAAGGTCCGGTGTTTTCCTTCGAAAAACTGACCCAGGTGGAAACTTCCCTGGGTCCGGAGATGAAATCCACAGGGGAAGTACTGGGCATGGACTATGATTTTGCCCATGCTCTGATGAAGGCCTTCCAGGGCATGCAGCTGAAGCTGGAAAGGGAGGGGGATTTCCTCGCTTCGGTGGCGGAAAAGGACAAAGCCGAAGCCATCAGTGTGGTCAAGGAATTCAATAAGCTGGGCTATCCGATTAAGGCTACGGGGGATACGGCCCGGGTCTTGAACCTCTGCGGCATTAAGAGCGGTGCGGTAGAATTGGGCGCCCCGCTTGAGCAGCGCCTGAAGCAGGGGGAGTTTGCGCTCATTTTTAACACCCCCACCAAAGGGAAGGTTCCGGGCCGGGAAGGGTTTAAACTGCGGCGCCTGGCTGCTGAGCACCGCATACCCTGTCTGACATCCCTGGATACTGCCAAGGCCCTGACCAGGGCCCTCAAGGCTTTCCGCAGCGAGGAGGCTTCTGTCTGCCTGGCCCTGAACGACTACCTCTCCAGCCGGCAGGAAAAAGACCAAAGAATTTCCAGCTAAAAAATAGTGCTGAATCCTGTTGCATTAAAATACATATGAATGTATAATAATGCATATTAGGAGGAGATGTTCAGATGGCCGTTGCTAAAGAAACAAGCTTTAATTTAAAGGGCAGGGATTTTATCACCCTGCATGATTTTACAGCCGACGAGATTTATTACCTGCTTGAAGTTGCAGAAAGTTTAAAAGGGAAGCAAAAGGCCGGGAAACCGCATCCGATACTGAAGGGAAAAACCCTGGGGATGATTTTCACTAAGTCTTCCACCCGCACCCGGGTTTCCTTCGAGGTAGCAATGTACCAGTTGGGTGGCGCCTCCCTGTTTTTGAGTGAGCGGGATATCCAGTTGGGCCGGGGCGAGACCATTCACGATACGGCCAAGGTGCTTTCCCGCTACCTGGACGGTATCATGATCAGGACTTACAGCCATGACGATGTGCTGGAATTGGCGGAATATGCGGACATTCCGGTGATCAACGGACTTACAGACCTCTTGCACCCCTGTCAGGTCCTGGCCGACCTCTTGACCATCAAGGAATATAAGGGCGCCCTTTCCGGGCTCAAACTGGTATATGTGGGAGACGGCAACAACATGGCCCATTCCCTGATGTTTGGCGGCGCCAAGATGGGCATGCATGTGGTGATCGCCTCGCCGGAAGGCTACAAGCCTGATGAAAAAATTGTGCAGATGGCAGGCGAGGACGCGCTGCGCCATGGCGGTACGATTGAGATTTGTTCCGACCCCATGGAGGCGGCAAAAGGCGCTGATGTTATCTACACCGATGTGTGGGCCAGCATGGGCCAGGAGGCTGAACAGGCCCAGCGCCTGAGGGACTTCCGGGGTTACCAGGTAAACCGGAAAATGGTGGATCTGGCGCATAAAGACGTAATCGTCATGCACTGCCTGCCCGCTCATCGCGGTGAGGAAATCTCCGCCGAGGTCCTCGACGGTCCCCATTCGGTTGTGTTTGACGAAGCAGAAAACCGGCTTCATGCCCAAAAAGCGATACTGGCGCTCCTAATGTAATTTTGAGCTTCGGAGGAAGAACATGAGCAAAGTGGTATTGGCTTATTCCGGGGGACTGGACACATCCATCATTATCCCCTGGCTGAAAGAAAATTACGGTTATGAAGTTATCGCCATGGCGGCTGACCTGGGCCAGGGGGAAGAACTGGAACCCCTGCACGAAAAGGCCCTGAAAAGCGGCGCCAGCAAGCTGTATATCGAAGACTTAAAAGAAGAGTTCCTTACCGACTTCATATTTCCCACTTTGAAGGCCGGAGCTGTGTACGAAGGCAAGTACCTCCTGGGGACTTCCTTCGCCCGCCCGCTGATTGCCAAACGTTTGGTGGAAATAGCCGAGGCTGAGGGAGCAGTGGCGGTAGCCCACGGCGCGACGGGCAAAGGGAATGACCAGGTCCGTTTCGAGCTTACGGTAAAGGCCCTGAACCCAGACCTGCAGATTATCGCGCCCTGGCGGCTGTGGGATATCAAATCCCGTGAGGATGCTATCGACTATGCCCAGGCCCGCGGCGTCCCGGTACCGGTAACGAAAGCGCGTCCTTACAGTATGGACCGCAATATCTGGCATTTGAGCCACGAAGGCGGGGATTTGGAGGACCCGTGGAACGCGCCGCAAAATGACCTTTATATGTTGACGACTCCGCCTGAGCAGGCCCCGGATGAGCCTGCTTATGTGGAAATAAGCTTTGAAAAGGGAGTGCCGGTGGCGGTGGACGGTAAAGCCCTCGCTCCGGTGCAGATGCTGGAAAAGCTCAACGAATTGGGCGGCAAACACGGCGTCGGCATCATTGACATGGTGGAAAACCGGCTGGTGGGCATGAAGTCCCGCGGCGTTTACGAGTGCCCGGGCGGCACGATTCTCTATACCGCCCACCGGGAACTGGAGTACCTGACCCTGGACCGCCAGACCATGCACTTCAAGGAGATAGTGGCCGGCAAATACGCCGAACTGGTCTATGACGGGGTGTGGTACGCTCCGATCCGCAAGGCCCTGGATGCCTTTGTGGAGAGCACCCAGGAGACTGTAACCGGCACAGTGAGGCTCAAGCTCTATAAAGGCAGCTGCGTTCCCGCAGGGGCCAAGTCTCCCTATTCCATGTACAATGAGGAGTTTGCCACCTTCGGCCGGGACGGGGTATACAACCAAAAGGACGCAGAGGGCTTTATCAACCTCTTCGGCCTGCCTATGAAGGTCCGGGCCCTGATGGAGAAAAAATCTGGCTTGCGCTAAGCCTGATAGGTTATACTGGAAAAAGGAGCTTTGGCTCCTTTTTTCCGATTGTACAGGAGGTTATTATTATGAAGCTTTGGGGCGGACGCTTCCAGAAGAGCACGGACAAGCTGGTGGAGGACTTCCACTCTTCCATCTCCTTCGACCAGAGGCTTTACCGCCAGGACATTCAGGGCAGCATCGCCCATGCCCGGATGCTGGGGAAGTGCGGCATAATCGCTGAGGCTGAGGCTCTGGCCGTCATTTCAGGGCTGGAACAGGTACTGGCCGATATCGAGGCGGGAAAAGTAGAGTTTGAAGTGGGCGCGGAAGACATCCACATGAATGTGGAAAAAATCCTGACAGAGCGGATTGGCCCGGTGGGGAAGAAGCTCCATACGGGCAGGAGCCGCAATGACCAGGTGGCGCTGGATATCAGGATGTATCTCAAGCAAGCCATAAGACGCACACAGGAGCTTTTGCTCGCATTGGAGGACACCCTCCTGGCCCTGGCCCGTGAGCACCTGGAAACCTGGATGCCCGGGTATACCCACCTGCAAAAGGGGCAGCCCATTACCCTGGGCCACCACCTGATGGCGTATTTTCAGATGTTCTTGCGGGACCTCTCCAGGCTTGAAGACTGCTATGGCCGCACAGATGTCATGCCCCTGGGGTCAGGGGCCCTGGCGGGGACCACTTTCCCCATCGACCGGGAAATGGTTAAAAAGGAGCTTGGGTTCAGCGAGATTACTGCCAACAGCCTTGACGGGGTAAGCGACAGGGACTTCGCGGTTGAGTTCTGCGCGGCAGCCTCAATGCTCATGATGCACCTGAGCCGTTTGAGCGAGGAGATTATCCTCTGGTCCAGCGGCGAGTTTGCCTTCATCAGCCTGGATGACGCCTATGCAACAGGCTCAAGCATCATGCCGCAAAAGAAAAACCCTGATGTGGCTGAACTGATCCGGGGCAAGACCGGGCGGGTATACGGTGACCTGATGTCCCTGCTCACGGTGATGAAGGGACTCCCACTGGCTTATAATAAGGATATGCAGGAGGATAAAGAGGCTCTGTTCGACGCCATAGATACGGTTCATAAGTGCCTGCTCCTGACCACGCCGATGCTTAAGACCATGGAGGTGCGCAAGGACAACATGGCCAAAGGGGCCCGGGGAGGATTTACCAACGCGACGGATGTGGCCGATTACCTGGCGAAAAGAGGTGTTCCCTTCCGGGAAGCCCATGAGATTGTAGGCAGGCTTGTCCTGTACTGTACTCAGAAGCAGGCTGCGCTGGAAGAACTCTCCCTGGCGGAATTCCAGGCTCTCTCACCTTCTTTTGAAGCGGACTTATATGATTTCATTACGGTGGAACACTGCGTCAGGGCGCGCAAGGTGCCTGGCGGTCCTGCGCCTGAGATGGTGGTGCAAGCCATCTCAGCGGGGGAGAAGGCTCTGGGACGATTTAGATGAAGTCAGGAGTCAGGAGTCAGGAGGTAGGGTCGGAAGTGGTGAGAGGATAGAGCGGGCTGGAACTTGGCCGGGCTTTTGCCCGGCCGCTAGCCTTGGACTTAGCATTGCGATTGTTTAGAAGGAGAGTGGGAATGTGCAAGAGCTAGCAGAGGGGATTTACCTGCACCCGGGGGCTGTCAACTGTGGCATTATCTCCCGGGGCGGTGACGCCCTCGTGATTGACACAGGACTGGATAAGGAAGCGGGGCGCAAGCTGCTGAAAGCCCTGGGTGAAAAGAGCCTCAAGGTAATCATCAACACCCATGCCCATGCCGACCATTTTGGCGGCAACGATTTTCTCACAAAGCGCACAGGCGCTGAGGTCTGGGCATCAAGGGCTGAGGGCGCAGGTATGGACAACCCGGAGTTTGAGCCGGTATTTTTGGCAGCGGGAAGCGCCCCGCTGCGGGAAATGTACAGCCGCTTTTTCCTGGCGCCGCGCAGCACCCCGGGGCGGGTTCTTACAGGCGGAGAGAGGATAACAGACTGGGATCTGGAGATCCTGGACCTGCCGGGTCACAGCATCGAGCAGCTGGGGGTGGCTTGCGGCGAGGTGTGCTTTACGGCTGATGCCTTCCTGGGTCCCGAGGCGCTGACCAAGCACGGTATTCCATTTAATGTTGACATAACCGCCCAACTGAACACGCTGGACCTGTTGGCCGATTTGCCCTACCACTGGTTTGTGCCCGCGCATGGCGAGGCGAGAGAGCGGGAAGGGATGAGAAGGGATGTGGAGCAGAACCGGAACAGGATTGAGTTGATTCTGGAACTTATTGCCGGGTATCTGGCGGAGGGACCCTTGAACCTGGAGCAGGTAGTCAAGCGGGTGTGCGATTCCCTAGACCTGACGGTGGGAAATCCCGGCCAGTTCTATCTTTTCCGGACCAGCATCAATGCTTATCTTACCCATCTGGCTGCCAAGGGAATGGTCAGGCCTATGTTTGAAGCTAACTGTTTTTTGTGGGAACGGGTATAGCGGTATACTAATCTTGACCGGGATCTATCTTTATAACCGGGTCCCGGAGTAGGGGATTTCAAATGCGCATTGGTGTAGACATAGATGGAGTTGTATCGGACAGCTATACGTTTTGGCTGGGAGAACTGAACAGGCATTACGGCAAGAATGTTAAAGAAATCCACGATTATCAGATGCATCTGATTTTTGACGTGCCATGGGAGGACATGAACAATTTCTTCATTGAAAACGTGGAACGCTTGTTTATGACTCCATCCCCGATGCCTGGCGCCAGGGGAGCGCTGGATCGCCTGCGCCGGGCACACCAGATTTATCTGGTAACTGCCCGCCGTGAGGTGGAGGAAGAGATTACCCTGCGCTGGCTCGGATTGCACAAGATACCCTATGATGAGTTGATGGTTGTCGGCGACCGGAACAAAGCGGAAGTTTGTCTTGAGTACCGGCTGGAGTTGTTTATTGAGGATTACGCCGGCAACGCAGCAAAAATCGCCGCTGCCGGGGTGCCGGTGATTATTCTCGATGCCCCGTACAACCGGGTGGACCTGCCCCGGGAAGTGACGCGATGCTATAACTGGGGGCAGATTCTGCAAGTGATCAATACTCGTTGACTGGCTTCCATTTTGGAAAAAAAAGAGCCGCTCAAGAGAGCGGCGCTCCAAGGAAGGTTAAGAGAAATCGGTTAGGGTTGAAGTTCCGGTCTGCAGCGTTAAAATGACGGCCCTTGCTGCGCCTGGATTTGTCATCCTTGGCAGGGGCGGCGTTGCGCTTATCATGTCCGGCCTTATGGTCTTGTTTGGCTTTCTTTTCCGGATGCGACCCAGCCTGATATTTGCCGGCCTGGTCAGTTGGCGCCGGGGCCTGTGCAGTGGACAAAAGCACAAGCTGCACATCAGGTTTTGCCGGGACTGGGGCGGCTTGCACGGGTGCGGCTTTTTGCTGCGGTTTTGCTTCACTGCCTTTATTATTTTGGTCTGCCGGCGCATTGTTGGCAGATGGGGAAGAAGGGCTTATTGGCAGTAAAAGGGGCGGACTCTCCAGGTCTTTGTCTGACCCTGTCAACTGTTCAAGCTTGATATTGTGGTCCTGAAGGACCTGGGGAAGACTTTGACGCTCCAGGTCAGCGGCCGTCAGTTTAGTTTCACCGGCCAGGTCCAGCACCAACTGTTCCCCGGGGGATAGTTTAGCATTGGCGGCCTTTTCCCGGAACTTGAGGTTGATGGGTTGTGAAAGCAATTGTCCTCTGAAATTGTGCTGCGCGAGCGTATCCACAACCAGCAGGTTAAGTTCGTCTCCTTGCAGGTAAGTTGCAGCAGTATAGGTTAGGACTACGGGAGTCGAGCCGGAATTATTCTTGTCAGCTGCCGCGGCAGCCAGCTCTTTCAGTGCATCCTTCACGGGCAGGTCTTCCACCTGGACTTGTTCCAACAGGTTAAGGCCCTGGGGATTGTAGCTCTCGGCACGGATGACCTTTCCCCTGCTGTTAAGTACAAGTTCGACGCTTGGGGTCATATCGAGGGAAACATAGGCTGTGGGAGTTGAATTTGTCGCATATACTTGATATCCGCCCAGCACAAGGGTGATTAAAATACTTGCAACGTAGGCCCAGACGCGGGAAACAGGCCGGTTGGCCAGCCGGCGGATGGGTTCGAGGCGATAGCTCTCGATTATCTCGCCAACCTGGGGACGGGTTTCAGGCAGGCGCAGCCGGACGTACTCGTTGCCTGGCCCCAGAACCAAACATTCCTTTTCTCCAACCTCAAGGACCAACCCAGTAACCTTGTCCACTTTCAACCCCTCCCTTCCCTGGGGATTTGTATAAATTCACGCAGATGCAAGAACTCATCCTGATAGTAGAGCAGCAAAGCCGTTGCTACAATATATTTTCGGCTTTTCTCCAAGGTTTTAGGGGATAGACCGCTGATTTTTGCCAAATCTTTTATCGGGACCTGCTTTTTTTCCAGCAGACGTTTGCACAGTTCCTGGCGCTGTACCAAGAGCTGAGCTGTCCTGGTCAGCAATTGGCGGCTGTCCTGGTGCTTCGGACAAGCGAACTCCAAATCGGAGAAATTAATCTGGAATTTTGCCAAGAGCTTGGTAAAGCCGGCGATTTCCTCTGCTCGCTCCTGCCGTACAGTTGTTTCAATGTAATCCTCCCAGGCGCGTGTAATGTCCCCTGGGGAAAATTCTTCATCGTTGTCCCCAATGTCGATGGGCAAATGGATATTGCGCTTTTCTTTGCGAAAAAAGTCGGTGAGCTTGCGTTCGATTACCCTGCGGGCAAAAGCCAGGAAGGGGACATTGGTGTCGGGGCGGTAGGCGTCAATAGCCTGGTTAAGGGCAATTAAGCCTATGCTAAGTTCGTCATCCTGTCCCCAAACCAAGTAACGGCCGCAGTGCCGGCTGGCGATTTTGGCCACAAAAGTTTTGTTCAGGGCCAAAAAGTCGTTGCGCTGGGTCGCGGAGTCTTTTATTGCCGGAATATCGATAAACTCTAATGTCATACCCGTTGCTCCCAAACGTTAAGACTGGATAGTGGCAGAGATAGCCCATTCCAGTAATTCGACACGTAAGGCGAAAATCATGGTATCAAGGCGAAAAAAAGTTGATTTTCTTACCCCCTCAAATTGGTCCCTTCCGGTCGAAAATCTAATCAAACCGCTGGGAGCAAAGGGGGTGATAACCGTGGCTGAGTATTGGGCCCATCAGGACGGAACGCCGCAGACTTACGGTGACATAATGGATGCATTCGAGACAAAACGGGACTCTGTGACAAGTATGGTGAGGGTACATGAGCCGCCTGTGAAAACAGGCCTGTCGGTCTGGCTTAAACTGGCCCTGCTTGTGACGGCACTGATTGTGGCAGTGGACAAACTAAAAATCTAGGCTTCCACCTGAAAAAAAGGTCACCTCCGGGGGTGACCTTTTGCTATGTCCGGGTTTATAATTTACTTGACAGCACTAAGGCAAACGTGATTTAAAACTCCTGTTTTGATTAATACTATTCTATTAGGAACTGTATTAAGGAAGGGGGGGTTTGAGCCGGTGGGAACTGATCTGGATTGGAACGACTATCTGGAACCGGAAATTGACGGACCCGAGGTTCACTGTGTTTATCTCTGCCCCAAGTGCGGTTACCGGGAGGTAGTGCCTGAAACGGGAAACATGGCGTTGCGGTGCGCTGCCACGATCACATGTCCAAAATGCAAAACCAAAATGTATGAAGACGCCGAGTCCTAAGACTCGGTGTTTGAATTGTGGACGGGAGGGTTGTTTCACATGGACCCCCAGCCTTTGATGTGGGGAGATAAGCGGTATCATGCCTGGAATTTTCACCTGCGCCAAATTTTTGACGCAAAAGTGTTTAAGGTGGCATTGGATGCAGGGTTCACCTGCCCCAACCGGGATAATACTGTCGGGAGAGGGGGATGTATCTTTTGCAGCGCCAGAGGGTCGGGTGATTTTGCCGGGGCGAGGGGAATGGGTTTAGAGGAACAATTCAGAGCCGTGCGCAGCCAAATTCATCTTAAGTGGCCTAGGGCCAAATACATCGGTTATTTTCAAGCCTATACCAACACTTATGGACCGGTGGAGGAATTAAGGGCAGCGTATGATACAGTCTTGGCACAACGGGAGGTAGTAGGGCTTTCCATAGCCACACGGCCGGACTGCCTGCCGCCGCCTGTGCTGGACCTTTTGGCCGACCTGAACCGGAGAACGTATCTATGGGTGGAACTTGGACTGCAGACAGTTCATGAACGCACTCTGAAACTGATCAACCGGGGCCACACTTTCCAAGACTTTATGGAAGGGCTGGATAAACTGCAGCGGAGAAATATCCGCACCTGTGCCCACATAATTTTAGGCCTTCCGGGTGAAAGCGAAGAGGATATGCTCTTAAGCGCCAAGACGGTTGCTGCCCTGCCTCTGCAGGGCGTCAAGATTCATCTGCTGCACCTTTTGAAAGGGACTCCAATGGTAAAAATGTTTGAGGAGGGTAAGCTGCATTTTCTCAGCCAGGAAGCCTATACCAGACTGGTAGTGGATATTCTGGAGGCGCTCCCGCCGGATATGGTCATTCACAGACTTACAGGCGACGGCCCGCCCGACGAACTGCTGGGCCCTTTGTGGAGCAGAAAAAAGTGGGAAGTGTTAAACGGGATCGATGCCGCACTGGAGCGAAGAAACACCTGGCAGGGCAAGTTTTGGCATAGCTAAGCAAGCAATTAATAGAAAATGGCAAGAAACACGGAAGCGAGGGACAAAGCCCTCGCTTCCGTATCTGCCACGCAACCCACAGTTTAATTTTAACCAGTTTAAAGATAAATATACAGAAAATTCTGGCGAGCGGCACAAAAAAGCCAAAAAATCGGCTTAGTCAACCAAATCCAGACCGACTTTGTAGATATCCCCGGCGCCAAGGGTGAGGACCAAGTGGTCTTTTCCCAGACACTCTGCCAAATATCCCTTTATTGCCTGAAAGTCGGCCAGAAAACGAGCTTCCACCCCGTTAGCGCGGATTTTTTCAGCTAAGGTTGCCGCGTTGACACTGGAACCGCCGCTTTCCCTGGCGGACGCGAAAATATCAGCAACTATGACTTCATCGGCATGGCTAAAACATGCGGCAAATTCATCGAGCAGCTTTTCGGTACGGGTAAAAGTATGGGGTTGAAACACGGCCACAATGCGCCTGGAAGGAAAGGCCTGCCTGGCTCCCGCCAAAGTTGCGTTTATCTCAGTAGGGTGATGCGCATAATCGTCCATTATCACGGCCCCATTATATTCACCCAGTTTTTCAAAGCGCCGTTTTGTGCCGGAAAACTTCGCCAAACTGGCACGGATTACTTCAACGGAAACTCCCATGCTGCGGGTGAGGGCTAAAGCAGCCAGGGCGTTGAGCACATTATGTTTGCCGGTTATACCCACCTTGAAAAAGCCCAGGTTCTGCCCCCTGTGGAGCACCTCAAACTTGCTCCCTCCATCCTCATAGGAGATATTTTGTGCCCGGTAGGTGTTGTGGTCCGCCAATCCGTAAGTGATTACCGGGGTGGCCGGCCGGATGCGCATCCAGTTGGGATCATCACCCCACACCACAACAGTGCCCTGGGGCGGAACCTTGGCGGACAATTCCTGAAAGGCTGAGACCACATCGTCCAGATCCCTAAAATAATCGGGGTGGTCCAGGTCCATGTTTAGGATGACCAGAAACTCCGGCTGGTAGTTGAGAAAATGGCGGCGATACTCACAGGATTCTGCCACGAAAAATTCGCCTTTGCCCGCATAGGCGTTCCCCCCTAAGACAGGCACATCGCTCCCTACCACAATGGAGGGGTCGTACTCTGCCTCCAGCAAGATTAAACTAACCATGGCTGTTGTCGTGGTTTTGCCATGAGTGCCGGTAACGCAGACCCCCCGCCGTTTGGCCATGAGCCGGCCCAGGTACTGGGGATAAGACAGTACGGGGATTCCCAGTTCCATAGCCCGGGAAATCTCCGGGTGGTCCTTGCCGTAGGCAGCTGACGCCACAACCAGGTCGGCGTTATCGACGTTGGAGGCCTCAAAGGGGAGCACATGGATGCCCGCTTTTTCCAGCACGACATCAGTAAAAAAACGTTCCGCCACATCGGAACCGGTGATCTGGGCGTTTTCCATTTCAGCGCTGATTTGGGCGAGGGCGCTCATGCCGGTGCCCTTGACCCCGACAAAATGAATGCGGATGGTCATTCGTATTTAACTCCTCAGCAAAAAAATTCAAGACTATTATAAATTATAACCATCTGACTTGGGCTAGACATCATTTTTTTTGAGTCACTGAAGGTTTTTTCGGGTGTTTTCGCGCCGGCAGCTGAACGGCACGGGTTTAAGATTGAAGGAATTGTGCACTGGAGGGGCTTCTCCCTTTCCCTGATGCTATTCTACCATAAAACAGCTTGGCGGTCTTCCTGGCCCTGCGCAGAAGGCATTTATTTTACCTCAGGAAACAACCATGACCTTATGGGTCACCAAGTGGGATGAAAAACGCTGATGTCGGGTCATTCTCGGTCTTGGCATGACTTGAAGAGATAAAAACGCAAAGGTTTTTGGCCTAACTTGGTCTTTCGGGAGTTGATTCAAACCGTTCGCCCCCCTCCCTTCCTCCTTTGCGGCAATGCGCGAATGCCATTTAGATATACAATATAACCATTCGGGGGTGATTTTCTGCTGTTGGCCCCAAAACCGGTGCTGTATGCAATTCTGACTGTTAAAATATAGTTTAACTTAAGGATTTTGCCCGGTAGTTTTGCCAAGTTTTCAGATTATTGGAAATATACCAGCGAATTTTGCAGGAGGGGAAGAAGATGCAAAACATAGAAATGATTGCACCTGAAACAGGGGAGATGAATCTTAAGAACTATGATGAAAGCCGTGCTGCCTTTAGGTGGGAAGATGTGGAAAAGGAATTTTCCTGGTACTATACCGGCAAAGTCAATATGGCCTATGAATGTATTGACCGGCATGCAGACACCTGGCGCAAGAACAAGGTCGCTCTTTATTACAGCGACCCAAGCCGGGAGGAGAAATATACTTTTTCAGAACTCAAGGTTTTGAGCGATAAATTTGGCAATGTGCTGCGGAGCCTGGGGGTTGGCAAAGGGGATAGGGTATTTGTGTTCATGCCCCGCTCCCCGGAACTGTATTTCAGCGTTTTGGGCGCCATTAAGATTGGAGCCATTGTGGGCCCATTGTTCGAGGCTTTTATGGAAGATGCTGTGCGGGACCGCTTGCAGGATAGCGAGGCGGTAGCCGTGATCACCACTCCTTCGATGAAAAGCAGGGTACCCCGGGCAGCTCTGCCGGCCCTGAAACATGTGATTCTGGTGGGAGCAGGGGACGGGCCGCTGGAGGAAGGAGAGGTCAGCTTCGAACAGGCGATGTCCAGCGCCTCCAAAGAACTTGAGCTTGAGTGGGTTGAGCGTGAGGATGGGATGATTCTTCACTATACTTCCGGTTCCACCGGCAAGCCCAAGGGCGTCCTGCACGTGCACAATGCCATGATACAGCACTATCAAACCGCCAAGTGGATTTTGGATCTGCGGGATGAAGATGTGTACTGGTGCACCGCCGACCCGGGTTGGGTGACGGGCACATCCTATGGGATTTTCGGTCCCTGGTTGAACGGGGCTTCCAGCGTGATCAGGGGCGGACGGTTTACCGCCGCCGACTGGTACGGCGTAATTGAAAAATACGGGGTCACTGTTTGGTACAGCGCCCCTACAGCTTTCCGCATGCTCATGGGGGCGGGTGAAGAGGCAGTCGGGCAATACGACATCAGCAGCCTGCGTCACGTGCTCAGCGTTGGCGAACCGCTTAACCCGGAGGTTGTGCGCTGGGGCATCAAAGTTTTTAACAAGCGGATTCACGACAACTGGTGGATGACGGAAACGGGCGGACAGCTCATTTCCAACTACCGCTGCATGGCCATAAAGCCTGGTTCCATGGGGAAACCCTTCCCCGGCATCACTGCGGCGATTGTAGATGATTACGGGCGGGAACTGCCCCCCCTTAGAATGGGCAACCTGGCGATTAAGGCGGGCTGGCCCTCGATGCTCCGCCAGATCTGGAAGAATGATGCCAAGTACAGGGAATACTTCCGCCTGGAGGGTTGGTATGTCTCGGGTGATTCGGCTTATATGGACGAGGACGGTTATTTCTGGTTCCAAGGCCGGGTGGACGATGTAATCAATACTTCGGGGGAGAGGGTCGGACCCTTTGAAGTTGAGAGCAAGCTGGTTGAGCACCCGGCTGTGGCTGAAGCCGGCGTGATTGGCAAACCTGATCCTTTGAGGGGTGAAATTATCAAGGCCTTCATTTCGCTGCGGCAGGGATATACCTGGTCTGAGGAACTTAAAGAAGACATTGTTAAGTTTGTCAAAAACGGTTTGGCG
Organism: Bacillota bacterium; assembly: GCA_021811155.1. GTDB lineage: Bacteria > Bacillota > Desulfitobacteriia > Desulfitobacteriales > JAJXUE01 > JAJZPO01. The sequence goes on from JAJZPO010000089.1 coordinate 14,429, forward strand.
GCCCATGCCGCGCCCAGGGAAATCGAAGTGAAGGATAAACTGCCCAAGACGCGCAGCGGCAAGATCATGCGCCGCGTTCTGAAGGCATGGGAATTGGGCCTGCCGACGGGAGATCTTTCCACCCTGGAAGACTGATAGGGGGTCAGAACACGGCTCAATCACTCCCGGTTATTGAAACGGGAGTCTTAGACGAGGATCAAAAATGGATAAGCAAAGAAACACCGCAGAGCCTGCGGTGTTTCTTGTACCTCAGGAAAGTATATACTCGGCAACTTTTGCCGAGTATATCGAACACGGGGTGCTGCGACGGACCGCGCAAGCCCAATAGAGGGTCGAGTCTAGCGCGGTCCTAGTCCTAGAGAGGCTGAGAC
>JAJZPO010000090.1 GCA_021811155.1 Bacillota bacterium
TTTGCCCATATTAATCTTATCCACATAATGTGGATAATTTTGTGTATAAATTGTTACTTCTGTGCTTAATTTTTTAATTTTAATTGTTAATAACTTTTCCCCAGAGTAAAATTGCGCTATTCCGGGAGGTCATGATTTCTCATGTCCAGGACCAATCTTTCCGTCATTTGGCAAAAGGCCCTTGATATTCTTGAAACCCAATTGAGCAAACCCAGTTTTGAAACCTGGTTAAAATCCACCCAGTTGATAACCTACCAGGGCAATACGGCAACCGTTTCTGTGCCCAACGAATTCGCCAAAGACTGGCTGGAGAGCAGGTACATAAGTTTAATCAAGTCTACCTTAACCAATATCCTTAATCATGAGGTGCAGATTAAGTTTATAATTCCTGATCCAAACGATGAATTCGTCCTGCCAAAAAAGGAAGTTCCATTTATAATCGAAAAAAACTTAGATGATATGGCTTACCCCCAGCTAAACTCAAAATACACTTTTGACACCTTTGTGGTCGGCAACAGCAACAGGTTTGCCCATGCAGCTTCACTGGCCGTAGCTGAGGCGCCGGCCAAAGCGTATAATCCACTGTTTATTTACGGCGGGGTGGGCTTGGGCAAAACGCACTTGATGCATGCCATCGGCCATTACGTCTTAGAGCAAAAACCCCATGCCAAGGTCCTTTACGTTTCCTCTGAAAAATTTACCAATGAATTGATTAACTCAATCCGGGATGACAAAACGGTAGATTTCCGCAACCGCTATCGTAATATTGATATCCTGCTGGTGGACGACATCCAGTTTTTAGCAGGCAAAGAACGGACCCAGGAAGAATTTTTCCACACTTTTAACGCTCTGCACGAGGCCAATAAACAGCTGATAATCTCTTCGGACAGACCCCCAAAAGAAATTCCGACCTTGGAGGACCGCTTGCGCTCGCGCTTTGAGTGGGGCCTGATTACTGACATTCAGCCGCCTGACCTTGAAACACGCATTGCAATCTTGCGCAAAAAAGCTATGGTGGAAGACATCAATGTACCAAATGAAGTTATGGTATATATCGCGGACAAGATTCATTCTAACATACGCGAACTAGAAGGGGCCCTTATCAGGGTAGTTGCCTATTCTTCCCTCACTTCGAATGAAGAGATTACTGTAGACCAAGCGGCCGAGGCTCTAAAAGATATCCTTCCTGCAAGCAAGCCAAAGCAGATAACCATTGACCTGATCCAAAAGGCTGTAGCTGAATACTTTAAAATCCCATTATCTGATTTTAAAGCCAAGAAAAGGACCAGAGCTATTGCCTTTCCGCGACAAATTGCGATGTACTTGTCGCGCGAACTAACCGACTGTTCTCTGCCAAAAATCGGAGATGAGTTTGGTGGCCGTGATCATACAACCGTTATCCATGCGCACGATAAAATAGCTGCCGACATCAAAAAGGATTCAAACATACAGGCAGCTCTGAACGAAATCATCAATCACCTCAAAACCAGTTGAATTTATCAACAGGTGTTGTTGAAGATGTTAACAACCGGTACCGGATGTTAACACTTTTTCCACCTCCGTCATAAGCCCCTGCCTTACGCCGCAAGCAGATATCCACAAATTCACACCCCCTATTACTATGATTACTTAAAAAGTAATTATTAGTTATTATTATTTTCGCCCAGAAACATTTTTACCTAAGGAGGGACAGGCGTGAAAATCCTTTGTACCCGGGATAATCTCTTAAACGGCGTCCAAATGGTTCAAAGGGCTGTGCCCAGCAAGAACGCTTTGCCTATTCTAAGCGGCATACTTTTAAAAGCCCAAAACAATCGCTTATATTTTACCGGCACAGACCTTGAGATGGGAATTTTCTGTTCGACTCCGGTTCAGGTTATCGAAGAAGGAAGTGCGGTGCTCCAAGCGCGAATCTTTTCTGATTTGGTGCGTCACCTGCCCGATACCACGATTGAAATGGAGTTAATTCCAGGTACAAAAACGGTTTCCATCCGTTACAACCCATCGGAAACCTCCATTAACGGCATGGACCCGGAAGAATTTCCGGTTATTCCTGAGCTGGATGATAATTTGACGATACGCCTGCGCACACAAATTTTTAAACATATGGTTAAGCAAACAGCCTTTGCGGCGGCACTCGACGAAAACAGGCCAATCTTTACCGGGGTGCTCCTGGCAATTGAGAACAGCCAGTTAAGGATGGTTGCGACAGATACCCATCGTTTAGCTTATAAGACAGGAGTAATTGAATCAACTTTTGAGACTGCCTGGCAGGCTATTGTACCAGCCAAAGCACTTGTTGAAGTCAGCAGGCTAATCAAGGAGGAAGACGAGTCGATCACTTTGGTTCTAACTGACAATCAGGTGTTGTTTCGTTTTGGCGATACCTCTGTTGTTTCCCGACTGATTGAGGGGCAGTTTCCCAATTACAAGCAGGTGATTCCATCAAGCTGCAAAACCAAACTCAGAGTCGGAACGAAAGCATTTGCGGAAGCGGTTGAACGGGCTTCCTTGTTGGCAAGAGAAGGGAGCAACATAATAAAGCTAAAGATACAGGATAATGTGATGGTGATAACCTCCAATTCACCTGATCTGGGCAAATCTTACGAAGAGATAGATATTGAAAATCAAGGCGAAGAAACTCAAATAGCCTTTAACTCCCGCTATCTTAGCGATGTCCTGAAAGTTATTGAAACCGATGAAATCCTGATAGAACTGACCGGTTCCTTAAGCCCCGGCATAATCAGACCGCTGGAAGCAGAAAACTATTTATATTTAATCCTCCCTGTAAGGACCAACTGAGCGCTGGCATGAGGCTAAACACCTTAAATTTGTTAAATTTCCGTAATTATACCACTTTAACATTTAAACCGGGCGAAGGCTTAAATTTTCTTTTTGGCTTTAACGCTCAAGGTAAAACCAACCTGGTTGAATCAATCTACTTCCTGGCTACCGCACGCTCTTATCGCAGCAACAGGGACCAGGATTTGCTGCGGTGGGAAAGTCAGTATTTTAAGGTTCACGGTTTAATTACAAATCGCAGCAGGCAAACCGAACTGGAAATTGACTATCAAGAGAATGGGAAAAAAACAGTCAAGCTCTCCGGTGTGAAACAGTCACGGCTGCCTGATTATCTGGGCAGCCTCAGCGTGGTTTTATTTTCGCCGGAAGAATTGGCAATCGTCAAAGGAAGCCCGCGCGAACGACGCCGTTTTCTTGATATGCAAATTTCTCAGCTCAGCAAGAGTTATGCCTTTCTTTTGATTCAGTATTACAAGATCCTGTCGCAGCGAAACATGTTGTTAAAGTCATGCAGGGAAAAGCCGCAAAATAAAGGTCAACTTGAAGTATGGGACTCACAGTTGATTGCTAACGGCAGCAAAATACTGGCTAAGCGCTTTGAAATTATTAAAAAACTTGCCTTCCTGGCCCGTTCCAGTCACCGCAAAATTGCAGCGGGAAAGGAAAATCTCGAAATCAAATATCTCTGCTCTTTGCAAGCCAAACCTGATATGGCGCTAGAAGAAATCGAAAATTCTTTTAGGGTCAAGCTGGAAGAGTTAAGACAGGAAGAAATTGGCCGGGGCCTTACACTGGCGGGCCCTCACCGTGATGATTTGGTTTTCTATCTGAATGGATCAGATGTAAAGTCATTCGGTTCCCAGGGACAACAGCGAAGCACAGCATTGTCGTTAAAACTGGCAGAGTTGGAACTGCACTACGCAGTAAGCGGTGATTATCCGGTTTTATTACTCGATGATGTGCTGTCGGAGCTGGACAGTTTGCGCAGGCATTATCTCCTCGCATCGGTACAAGATAAGGTCCAGACTTTTATTACTGCGACAAATTTAGAACACATAGACCAAAGGATCATAGCCGATGCCAAAGTTTTCATGGTTGATGCAGGTAAATTGAAATAAAGTCAATATTTTAGCAGTATAGGGCAAAATATTGATAGAATATCGGAGAAGGGATTTAAAAATCATGTTTTTACATTTAGGCGGAGACACATTGGTTGATAAAACCGACATTGTTGTGATTTTGAGTCTTGAGTCTGCCGCGGGAGCGCAAGCAACCAAGGAATTTCTCACAAACGCCGAACATATGGTTCGAATTGGTGAAAAAGGCAAGGAGAAGTCCTTAATCATAACCACAAAACATTTGTATCTTTCTCCTATTTCCTCCTACACCTTGATGAAAAGATCGGATTCCGCCGAATTCCCTGTAACGTTCGAATAATTTAGCCTCTGAAATGATAGTAGTCTCGCTCTCAGTGAGACTACTATCATTTTTGGAGAACAGCTCAAACCTGTTGAGCTTGAATTACTTGGAAAAAAAGTGTAAAATAAAATGTTGAAGGCCGACGCGGGAGGGAAGAACTATGGCAGACGATGAAATTTTGCAAGAGAATATACAGTCAGCCGGAGAATATACTGCAAGCCAGATTCAGGTTTTGGAAGGTCTTGAAGCTGTACGCAAACGGCCTGGTATGTATATTGGTTCCACCAGCAGCAGAGGACTGCACCACCTGGTTTATGAAATTGTTGATAACAGTATCGACGAAGCTTTAGCCGGCTACTGCGACAAAATTGACGTAGTTATTCATCAGAACGATAGCATAACGGTTATCGACAACGGCAGGGGAATCCCGGTAGACATTCATCCGAAAATGGGCATACCTGCGGTGGAAGTGGCTCTTACAGTTTTGCATGCCGGCGGAAAATTTGGCGGTGAAGGTTATAAAGTCTCCGGCGGCCTGCATGGAGTAGGCATGTCCGTTGTGAATGCTCTTTCCGAACGGCTGGAAGTAGAAGTTAAAAGGGACGGAAAAGTCTATTATCAGCAATATTCCCGCGGCAACCCTCAGTCTGCCCTTGAAGTTATTGGCAGCGCAGAAGGGACCGGAACTAAAATCAGTTTTAAACCTGACCCTGAGATTTTTGAAGATCTGGTGTACAGCTTCGAAACACTGTCCCACAGACTCAGGGAACTCTCGTTTTTAAACAAGAACGTGGCTATTTCTCTCAGCGATGAGCGCAGTGATGAAAAGCAGGTATATCAGCACAACGGTGGTATCATAGATTTCGTCAGGCATCTGAACAAAAACAAAGATGTGCTGCATAACAAGCCCATTTATTTTTTTGTTGAAAAGGATAACACCGCGGTTGAAGTTGCCCTGCAATACAACGATTCCTATGTCGAAAACATTTTTTCTTACGCCAATAACATCAACACCCAGGAGGGCGGCACCCATGAGGCAGGCTTTAAAGGCGCCTTAACCCGGGTTATTAATGACTATGCGCGAAAAATCAATGTTATTAAAAGCAACGAAAGCAATTTATCCGGGGAAGACATCCGGGAAGGACTCACTGCTGTAATAAGTGTAAAGGTAAGAGAACCACAATTTGAAGGCCAGACCAAAACCAAACTTGGCAACAGTGAAGTCAGAGGTATCGTTGATTCTGCCACCAGTGACGGTTTAGGAACCTTCCTGGAGGAAAACCCGCCGATAGCCAAACGAGTAATTGAAAAGGCTGTGCAAGCTTCCAGGGCCAGGGAGGCGGCCAGAAAGGCGCGGGAACTTACCAGACGAAAAAGCGCCCTGGAAACCAGCACTCTGCCGGGCAAGCTAGCTGACTGCGCCTGGAAAGAACCGGAGCTCTGCGAACTCTACCTTGTGGAAGGAGATTCCGCCGGCGGATCTGCGAAACAAGGCAGGGACCGCAGATTCCAGGCCATCCTTCCATTGAGAGGTAAAATCCTTAATGTGGAAAAGGCCAGGCTGGACAAAATCTTAGCCAATGAAGAAATCAGGGCAATGATAACCGCTTTGGGTACCGGCATCTCGGAAGAATTTGACCTGGAGAAAGCCCGTTACCACAAGCTGATTATCATGACAGATGCTGACGTGGACGGAGCCCATATCAGAACCTTGCTCCTGACTTTCTTATTCCGCTATATGCGGCCCTTGATAGAAAACAATTTTGTCTACATCGCCCAACCCCCTCTTTTCAAGGTCAAAAAGAACAAGGATATTTATTATGCCTACAACGATGAGGAATTAGGCAAATTACAGGAGCGTATTGGGCAAGACAGGCTTGAAATCCAACGCTACAAAGGGTTGGGTGAGATGAACGCCGAGCAGCTGTGGGAAACCACTATGGACCCCGCCCAGCGGACAATCTTACAGGTCAATCTGGAAGATGCTGTGGAAGCTGATGAAATTTTTACAATTTTGATGGGAGATAAAGTCGATCCCAGACGAGAATTTATTTATTCCCATGCGAGAGATGTACGGAATTTGGATATCTAGAGGTGAAAAAAATTGGCACCGGAAGCACTTGCAGGTAAAATTGTCCCGATTGAAATAAGCGATGAAATGAAAAAATCTTTCATCGATTACTCTATGAGTGTAATCGCCAGCCGTGCCCTGCCAGATGTGAGGGACGGCCTCAAACCTGTACATCGCCGCATTTTATTTACTCTGAATGAACTGGGCATGACACCTACCAAGCCTTACAGCAAATCTGCCAGGCTTGTGGGAGAATGCATGGGTAAGTACCACCCCCATGGAGACAGTGCCATCTATGACGCCCAGGTGCGCATGGCCCAGGATTTTTCTATCCGCTATCCCTTAATCGACGGACACGGGAATTTCGGCTCCGTAGACGGTGATTCCGCGGCGGCTATGCGTTATACCGAATGCAGGATGGCCAAAATCACCCCTTACATGTTGGCTGATATTGACAAGGACACCGTTGACTTCAGGCCGAATTATGACGGCAAGGAAGATGAACCGGTGGTCTTGCCGGCCCGCTTCCCTAATTTACTGGTGAACGGTTCGGCCGGTATTGCTGTGGGCATGGCCACAAATATTCCGCCCCACAACCTAACAGAAGTCATCGACGGCGTTATCATGCTGATTGACAACCCGGAAGCAGAGCTGCGGGACCTGATGAATATCATCAAAGGGCCTGACTTTCCCACCGGGGCTACCATCATGGGGCTGGGTGGGGTAAGGCAAGCTTACCGGACCGGTCGCGGCAGTGTCAGAATCAGGGCTACTGCCCATGTTGAGCCCATGGAGAAAGCCGGCAAGAACCGGATAATAGTCACCGAAATACCCTACCAGGTAAACAAGGCCCACCTGGTAGAAAAAATCGCCGAACTGGTCAGGGACAAAAAGATAGACGGTATTACAGATTTGCGGGACGAATCAGACCGGACCGGGATGCGCATTGTGATCGAGCTGCGGCGCGACGTAAATCCGCAAATCATACTTAACCAGCTGTATAAGCATACTCAAATGCAGGAAACCTTTGGCGTCATCATGCTGGCCCTGGTTGAGGGACAACCCAAAGTATTGAACCTCAAAGACATTCTTTTTTATTTTATCGAACACCAGAAAGATGTCATCGTGCGCCGTACCCGCTTTGACCTGGCCAAAGCTGAAGCAGAGGCGCACATTCTGGAAGGGCTGCGCATCGCGCTTGACCACATTGATGAAGTAATAGCCACCATCCGTCAGTCTGAGACTACTGAGATAGCCAGGACTGCGTTAATGCAGAAGTTCAGCCTTTCAGAAAAACAAGCCCAGGCTATCCTGGACATGAGGCTGCACAGGCTTACCGGGCTGGAACGGGAAAAGCTTGAAAATGATTATCAACGCCTGCAGGAACTGATTTCTTATCTGCGCGCTGTGTTGAACAGCGAAAGAATGGTTTTGGATATTATCAAAAAAGAAATATCGGACATTAAAGACAAGTTTGGGGACGAGCGGAGGACGCAGATTTCCTTCGATGAAAGCGAAATGAACGACGAAGACCTCATAGCAGAAGAGGAAGTCGTAATAACTGTCACCCATAACGGCTACATCAAGCGCCTGCCGGCGAATACTTATCGCGCCCAGAGGCGCGGGGGCCGCGGGGTAACGGCAATGGCTACCAAAGAAGAGGACTTTGTCGAGCATTTGTTCATTACCTCAACCCATCACTTCATGCTGTTTTTCACTACCAAGGGAAAAGTCTACCGCCTGAAAGTGCATGAGATTCCGGAGGCCGGGCGCACCGCCAAGGGCACAGCCCTGGTTAATTTGCTCTATATCAGCGGTGATGAGCAGGTAAACGCCATTATACCTGTCAAAGAGTACAGCGACAAACTGTACCTCTTCATGGGTACAAAACGGGGCTTGGTGAAGAAAACAAATCTTAAAAAATACGACTCCGCCAGAAAAGACGGCCTTATCGCCATTAATCTGGATGAGGGCGACGACCTTATCGGTGTCAAGCTCACCGCCGGCGACGAGGAAATTATTCTTTGCACCAGAAAAGGCATGGCAATCAGGTTTGCGGAAGAAGAGGTAAGGGAACTGGGCAGAACGGCCAGGGGAGTAAAAGGCATCAGCCTGAATGAAAACGACCAGGTGGTCGCCATGGACTCGGTCAAAGCTAACGCAGACTTGTTGACTGTTGCCGAAAACGGGTTTGGCAAAAAAACAGCCCTGCACGAATACAGGTCCCAGGCAAGAGGCGGCAAAGGCATCATAGCCTGCCGGCTCACAGACAAAACCGGCGAACTGGCTGGAATCAAAGTCGTAAGTGAAGACGATGATTTGCTGCTCATCACTGCTGACGGTGTAATTATCCGCATGAGCATAGGTGAAATCCCACGCCTCAGCCGCGCCTCCCAGGGTGTGACTTTGATGCGGACAGGTGAAAGCAAAGTGGTTTCGGTAGCCAGGGTACCCGGCAAGGAAGAAGAAGAACCAGAAGACCCTGAAGACGTGGAGCAAGAGCAGTATATTGACGAGTAACCCGTTTTGACTGCTTAAGAGTGATTTTAAGCAGTCTTTACTTTTGATATTTTTAAAAGATAAGTAAATATATATGTTTTATCGTATTTAAATGAGAGTTACTTGTTTTGCAATCACAAATATTGTACAATAGTAGCCATGAGTTAACAGAGTTAACTTGTAAGCTGGACAATAGACGCAACAAGGAGGCTGGGACTGTGATCGAAAAGGGTTCGTGGACAGTCAAGAAGGGCCTGGCGGAAATGCTTAAGGGCGGGGTCATCATGGATGTTACCACCCCGGAACAGGCTAAAATAGCAGAAGAAGCCGGCGCTTGCGCTGTAATGGCATTAGAAAGGGTTCCCGCGGATATCCGTGCTGCCGGCGGTGTTGCCAGAATGGCAGATCCTACGGTTATCAAACGCATTATGGACGTTGTTACCATTCCGGTAATGGCCAAGGCCAGAATTGGCCATTTCGTAGAGGCACAAATCCTGGAGTCCCTGGGTGCGGACTACATTGACGAAAGCGAAGTACTTACACCCGCAGATGATTTGTATCATATTAATAAACATGATTTCAAGGTACCGTTTGTCTGTGGCGCCAAGAACCTAGGCGAGGCCTTGCGACGGATTGGTGAAGGCGCGGCCATGATCAGGACCAAAGGTGAGCCGGGCACAGGCAATGTGGTGGAAGCTGTTCGTCACATGCGGGCTGTCATGGGTGAAGTGCGCCGCCTCCAGAATCTTCCTAAAGAAGAATTGATGACTGCGGCAAAGGAAATGGCCGCTCCTTACGACCTGGTATTGTACGTAGCCGAACACGGCAAGCTGCCTGTGGTGAATTTTGCCGCCGGTGGTATTGCCACTCCGGCGGATGCGGCTTTGATGATGCAGCTCGGGGTTGACGGCGTATTTGTGGGTTCCGGCATCTTCAAGTCCAAAGATCCGGCTGCGAGGGCGAAGGCCATCGTTGCAGCCACAACTCACTACAATGACCCCAAAATCCTCGCGGAGATTTCCACTGACTTGGGTGAAGCAATGCCTGGAATTGAAATATCCACCCTGTCCCCGACAGAAAGAATGCAGGAACGTGGCTGGTAGGACGGAGGGCAACAATGAAGATCGGCGTACTTGCATTGCAGGGTGCTTTTAGAGAGCATCGCTTGATGATTGAATCCTGCGGAACAGAGGCGGTGGAAATTCGAAAACCCGCCGGCCTGGACCAGGTTCAAGGACTGATTATACCCGGCGGTGAAAGTACAACCATCGGCAAGCTGATGCGTGATTTCGGTCTGGACCAGCCCATTTTGCAGCGGGCGGAGGCGGGTATGCCCATTTTCGGCACCTGCGCCGGATTGATTATGCTGGCCAAAACCATTCGCGGCAGCGACCAGTTTAGCCTGGGTTTGATGGACATAGAGGTTGAGCGCAATGCCTTTGGCCGTCAGGTTGACAGTTTTGAAATCGACCTTGCGGTTCCGGTTTTAGGCTATAAGCCGTTCAGAGCAGTTTTTATCCGGGCTCCCTGGATTGAAAAGGCGGCGCCTAACGTGGGGATTCTGGCCCAGCACGATGATAAAATCGTTTTTGCGCGCCAGGGAAACTTCTTGGCAAGCGCCTTTCATCCCGAACTTACTGGAGACAACAGGATTCACCGCTATTTCTTGAATATGGTGAAAGAAGCAGTTAATTAAGAGAGGAGGCCCAATCAAGGGGCCTCCTCTCAGCTTGCGGGGTTTGACCGAGAAAAAACTTTTTGATATGATAATTGGAAATAATAGCTAACGTATGGGCTTACATGGTTAGAAGGAGTTGTACAGATGCTAGACTTAAAATTTGTCCGCAGCAACCCTGATGCGGTAAAAGAGGCTCTGGAAAAACGCGGAGCCAAGGTGAATCTGGACGAATTTCTTGCCCTGGAAGAACAAAGGCGCAAGACCCTGGCCCAGGTTGAAAGCCTGAAAAACAAGCGCAACACCGTGTCCGAAGAGGTTGGGCGCCTGAAGCGTTCCGGCGGTGACGCGGCTGCTTTGGTGGAGGAAATGCGCCAGGTCAACCAGGATATTAAAGAGTTGGAAACCAAGCTGGCCAAGCTGGAAGAAGAGATGGAAAACAGCCTGTATGAGATTCCTAATATTCCGCATGCTTCAGTACCGGCAGGCAAGGACGAAACAGATAACCAGGTCGCCCGTACCTGGGGTGAGCCGCCAAAATTTTCCTTTGTCCCCCAGGCCCACTGGGACATTGGCGAGAAACTAAATATTCTTGACTTTGAACGGGGTGCACGCGTAACGGGCGCCAGATTTACTTTTTATAAGGGCCTGGGTTCCCGCCTGGAAAGAGCGCTGATTAACTTTATGCTGGACACTCATAGCGGCAAGGGCTATGTGGAAGTTTTTCCTCCCTTTATGGTGCACCGGCACAGCATGGTAGGCACCGGCCAACTGCCGAAATTCGAAGAAGACGCCTTCAAGGTGGCCGGGACTGAATATTTCCTGATTCCCACGGCAGAAGTTCCTGTGACCAATATGTACCGGGAAGAGATTTTGGAGAGTGACAAGCTGCCCATCTACCACTGTGCGTACAGCGCCTGTTTCAGGGCTGAAGCCGGGGCGGCCGGCAGGGACACCCGGGGTTTGATCAGACAGCATCAGTTCAATAAGGTTGAGCTGGTCAAATTTGTAAAACCGGAGAACTCCTATGAAGAGCTGGAGAAGCTCACAGCGGACGCTGAAGCGATACTGCAGGCCCTGGGGCTTCCCTACAGGGTTATGGCCCTCTGCAGCGGGGATATGGGCTTCTCCTCGGCCAAGACCTATGACCTGGAGGTCTGGCTGCCAAGCTTTAATACCTACCGGGAGATATCCTCCTGCAGCAACTTTGAAGATTTTCAGGCCCGGCGGGCAGGGATCAAATTCCGCCCGGCCCCCAAGGCTAAGCCAGAGTTTGTGCATACCTTAAACGGTTCAGGCCTGGCCATCGGCAGGACTGTGGCAGCCATCCTGGAAAATTTCCAGCAGGAAGACGGCTCTGTGGTAATTCCTCCCGCCTTAAGGCCGTATATGGGCGGCTTGGAAGTAATCCGCTAAGGCTAAATAATTTTTCGGTCTTAAATTTGGTGCCGGGATATTGTGCGCCGGCACCAAAGGTTTCTACATAAAGAATTAAGTTTTTTAGGTAATTTGTTGACTGAAAAATTGATATTGCCATATAAAACTATGTAAAGCAAAATAGTCTGGTTAATCAGATAGAATTAGCGATGCTGGCAAAATTGTATTATTGATAAAGTAAGACTGTTGTGCTATTATTATTTCTGCGCTGTTTGCGGAGAGGTGTCCGAGCGGTTTATGGAGCTGGTCTTGAAAACCAGTGATCTCGCAAGGGACCGTGGGTTCGAATCCCACCCTCTCCGCCATGATAAACATTTTATGGCCTCGTAGCTCAGGCGGATAGAGCGGGGGTTTCCTAAACCCTGTCTTGCGGGGGTTCGAGTCCTCCCGGGGCCACCATAAAATTTTGAGGTGAACAGGGCTGAACCATCATCATTATATGAGGTTGGCTCTTGAAGAGGCTCAAATGGCCTATGACCTGGCGGAAGTCCCGATTGGGGCAGTACTGGTCAAAGATGGCGAGGTTATTGCCAGAGCCTGCAACTTGAAAGAAGAGCTAGGCGACCCCACGGCGCATGCCGAGATCCTGGCGCTTAAAGAAGGCGCAGCCAGGCTGGGCGGTTGGAGGCTTAGCGGCGCCACATTGTATGTAACCCTGGAGCCCTGCCCCATGTGCGCAGGCGCCATGCTGCAGGCGCGCATCGACAGGGTGGTTTTCGGCGCCTGGGATCCTAAAGCCGGCGCCGCGGGAAGCCTGCTCAATGTTCTGGAATTTCCCCTGTTCAACCACCGGGTAGAAGTCCTGGGCGGCATTCTGGAAGATGAATGTGCAGCTATGCTAAAATCGTTTTTTCGCAGGTTGCGTTAATTGCTAACACTTTGCTCACAGTTTTCTAAAAAGCGTTTTTCCGCTCCGGCGGTTAAACTATATAAGGAGAAGTACCCAAGTGGCTGAAGGGTCCGCACTCGAAATGCGGTAGGTCGGCTAAACCGGCGCGGGGGTTCAAATCCCCCCTTCTCCGCCATTTGACATTTCACAGCGACATGGAACCAAACGCCATGCTGCTGTTTTGCTTTCTGTCCATATAAGCTTCAATTTTATTTTGATGCTGCCGCGATGGCCTTGCTATGCGTTGGCCTTCAAGCACTCATCCAGTCATGGTCGCCTCCTTATGAGCATGAAAAAACCGCCCCGAAGGGCGGCATAATCGAAATATGATATTTAAAAATGAAATAATGGAGTTATTGGCGAACGATTTATTTCAATTTAATTTGACAAATTGAAATAAAGAATATATAATGAGTGTGATATTTCAAGCAGGGAGAATCTTCATTATGGCCAATAGAGCAGGAACACTAAAAACAAATCTATCGGGTGAAGCGGCATATAAGTCTTTTTTGCCCGCTCCGCTTCCGCCTAATCCACCTATGGAACTCGATGCTGAAGCGGTTAGTCTTCTTGTGGCTGCCAACAAACAACTTGCTGTGTTGGAGAGTATCTCCGCACGGATTCCGAGTATCAACCTTTTTGTTTCGATGTATGTTCGTAAGGAAGCTCTGATGTCCTCTCAGATTGAAGGTACACAAGCGACTCTTGAAGATGTGCTTGACCCGATGATTGATGAGAATGCCAATCGTAATGTTGCTGATGTTATTAACTACATCAAGGCAACTGAATTCGCCGTCAAAAGGCTCTCTGAACTCCCGCTTTGCAACCGGCTGATTAAGGAAACTCATGCTGTGCTTATGGAGGGAGTCCGAGGACAGGAAAGGAGTCCCAGTGAATTTCGATACTCCCAAAACTGGATCGGCGGTCAGGGCAGCACATTAAAAAATGCAAGATATATCCCTCCTAATACGGAAGATATGACTCTCGCTATGTCTGACCTTGAAAAATATATTAACGCTGATGATGACCTTGATATTCTAATTCGGTCAGCTCTGATTCACTATCAATTTGAAACGATACATCCTTTCCTTGATGGTAACGGCCGAATCGGACGATTACTTATAACGCTGTTTTTGATGGAAAAAGGATTGCTGACGACTCCCGTGCTGTATATCTCGTACTTCTTAAAAAAGAACCGCATCGAGTATTATGACCGCTTGACCGAGGTTAGAAACAAAGGGAATTATGAGCAATGGGTGAAATTTTTCCTGCAGGCCGTTCTCGAATCCGCCCAGGATGCCGCTATAACGATTGACAGATTAACCGCTCTCCATGATAAAAACATAGCGGTTATCAGCAATATGGGCAGGGCAGCAAAGAACTCTTTGCAGCTATTAGCTTATCTCGAAGCAAACCCCATTATTGAAATCCGCAAAACGGCGAATGCCTTAAACATGGCTTTTAATACTGTGTCCGCCGCTATAAATCGCTTATGTGATGCAGGTATTCTGATTCAATCCGCCGGGGAGCAAAGGAATAGAGTGTTTTCCTATGAGGCATATCTGAGCCTACTACGAGAAGGGACATAAAATTATAACCTTGTATCGCTCATAAAATCGCCAAGAGGGAGGGTAGCCAAGCACTCAAACGCACCCAAAAATCCCCCGTGAACCCTTAATTTCAACGACTCGAAATCAGTTTGCGAGCAATCGCACGCGGGTTCGAATCCCGCCCCCTCCACCATTTTGGGGCTTTTCGCCTCTGATGAAGGACCTGTCAACCGACAGGTCCTTCGCCTTAACATAACGAACTTCGCATTTTGGTTTTAGCGATAGGGACAGGAGGGCTGCTTAGAAAGAAAGCCGTTCGATTTTTAGGACAAAATCGACACTTTCATCCAAGAAATAGGTCAAAGTTTGTCAAAGTCTGTTGATTTAGGAAGGAATTTAATATTTCATGTAGAACCTAGTAAAAATACCTAAATATTCCTCAT